>NZ_CP139972.1:7377134-7725345 GCF_034424315.1 Chitinophaga sancti | reverse complement strand
CCAAATCAAACCTGGCACTTTACAAATACGACGGCAGCAAGCTCGCCCTTACAAAGGAAGAAAAATACCCCACAAAAGATTTTAAAGGTCCTGATGCGATCATTAAAAAGTTCCTCGGCAACGAAGCCCTTCCGGATCGTATTTGCCTTGGCGTAGCCGGGCCCGTTCAGGAAGGGAAGGCAAAGATCACCAATGTACCCTGGGAAATCGATGCGGAGGAATTGTCTGCTCAATTCGAAAAACACCCCGTTTTCATAGTGAATGACCTGGAAGCAAATGCATATGGCCTGGCAACGCTGGAACAAATTGATATTCATCCACTTCATACCGGGAAGGAGCAGCAGGGCAATATCGCCCTCCTCTCACCAGGTACTGGTTTAGGTGAAGCGGGTTTATTCTGGGATGGTACGCATTATTTCCCCTTTGCAACTGAAGGCGGGCACTGCGATTTCTCTCCCATTACAGAACTGGACGATGACCTGCTGGTGTACCTCCGCAGAAAATATGGTCATGTAAGCTGGGAAAGAGTGCTCAGCGGCCCCGGCATCGTGAATATTTTTAATTTCCTGAAAGAAGAAAGAGACATGGATGCTCCAGGCTGGTTGCTGGACCGGATGGCCGTTCATGATGTAGCGGCGGAAATCAGTGAAAATGCTGATACGGTCGCTATCTGTGTGGAAACCATGCGCATTTTCTTCCGCTACCTCGCTACCGGGGCCGGCAACCTTGCGCTAAAGATGAAGGCAACAGGTGGGATCTATATCGGGGGCGGTATTGTGCCAAAAAATATAAAGAAAATTGATTACGGTGCTTTCATGAAAGCCTTCCGGGAAAAGGGCCGGATGAAGCCCTTGCTGGAAGATATCCCGGTACATATTATCCTCAATGAAAAGACGGCTTTAACGGGGGCCGCCTGGTATGCTATCAATAAGTGCTGAGTTATATTACAATTTTTCCCTATTTTTACTCCAACACAATCAATCACATACCTATGAAAACCGCATATTTCTTACCGGTGCTGTTGTTAAGCATCTGGTGCAAGGCGCAGGGGCCTTATCCCTATACCGAAAAAGGCAAATGGGGCCTGACTGATAAGAACAAAAGTGTACTGCTGAAGCCACAATTTGATACCATTGATGTATTCAGAAACGGTTTCGCCCGGGTAGAAAGTAATAAGAGAGTGGGCCTGATCAACACCAGTGGTGCTGTTTTGGTAAACCCATCTTATACGAATATCACCAATGCTTTTCAGGACTTTACCGCTATTGCAAGAAATATCAAAGGCTACCAGATCATAGATATCCGCAATGACAAACCAATAGGCGGCCTGTTTACAGACATTTTGCCGGAAAGATCCAGCTATCCCAAGGGTAGTTATTACTTCGTGAATAAAGATGGCAAAATGGGCATCTTTGACGCACAGACGGGCAAAATGCAGGGTGGTAAGTTCAACCAGGTTACCGGCTTCAATGATGCAGCGCTGGATCAATACGCGCTCGTCACTTTAGGTGATACCTATGGTGTGGTAGACGTAACCAGCGGCAGGGAAATTCTGAAACCGGAATACGATGATATTGAAGAGGTGTACTCAGGCAATACCGTGTATGTAGCGGCAAAAAAAGGCGATGATAAAGTGTTTTACTATGATGCCGGTTTCCACAACGCCTCTCCGGGCAATGTACAGGATAAACCAACTTCCGCTATTCCGGCAGAAAGCGAAGTGCTGAATAAGAGAGCAAAAGATATGTATATCTATAAACTTGGCAGTGGCAAATGGCGAGTTGTGCTTGAGAACCGGGAAACCAACAATTACAAAGGACTGGATAGTACGGATCTGAATGGATATACCGACCTGGAATACCTTTCTTATTATCCAAATGATAATCGTTTCCCTACCAAAATCAAAGCAGTAAAAGATGGTAAAACAGGGGTGATCGATATGCGAGGCAAGGTACTGTTACCATTTGTTTTTGATGATGTTCATTTCAGGGAAGATATGGTGGGTCGTTATGCCTTCATTGAAACTTATATGGGAGACAAGAAAGGCGTGGTGGTTGCTGCTGACATGAAAGAACTGAAAAAGCCGGTGCTGAAAGCGATCCTGGATGAAGATCGCGACAGGAATGCGCTGCTGATAGAGATGCCTAACGGCCAGAAAGGTTATATGGACAAGAATACAGGAGAAATTTTCATTCCTGGTATAAAGGAATAAAGATATGGACTAGCTGTTGTCTATTGCAACAGCTAGTCTTCTAAATTCTGAAGGCGTATGCCCCACGTTCTTCTTGAAAAACATATTAAAATTAGGCTGGTCAGAAAACCCCACCACATAGCTGATATCCTGCACATACCAGTCCGTTTCCAGCAATAAATTCTTTGAAACATCCAGCAAGCGCCTACGGATATGTGAGCTCACATTTTCACCTGTATATCGCTTTAGCAAAGTATTCAGGTAATTGGGATGCAGTTCCATTATGGCAGCAAATTCTTTCACGGTTCTCATCCTGACGGGAGATGCAAATTTGATCTCGGCAATTGTTTCATCCAGCAGGGAAAAGAACTGGTCTACATGGTTAAATTGGTCTGTAATGTGTAGCATAGTCATGTGGGTTGCGAACGAAACAAAGGTCGGTTGAATCAGGAATTGCGTGTTTGTAGAAACACGATCTTTTGTTGGCGCTTTAATGGCTTTTTCTGATAAAAGATGATGCTTACGATATTTCGTTAATTTTTACAGATATACGAATAGTCCTAATAATGGAGGTTATTGTTTGGTGGCTTTATTGCCATCCCAGGTATAGACTTCTCTTTTCACGGTTTTGCTTTCTACTGTTTCACCGTCTTCCCCATATTGCTCGCTGACCATTAGTTTCAGGATTTTACCGGGTTGGCCACCCACTTCTTTCGGAAAGATCAGGGTTTCGGTATAGGCAAAGGCACCTGCATCGAATGTATTGCTTTTGCCTGGCAGGGTCAGTAGTTTATTCCCATTCCAGCCAAAGTAGTAGTAATCAGTAGGCAAGCCACAGGCATCGCCACTAAAGTTGAGGCGGAAGATCTCTTTTACACTATCCAGGCCCATTTCTCCCAGTAGTTTGCTCTCGCTGCTTCTTGCATTTTCTCCACCCGGTACTGTCCATTCTTTCATGTCAAGTATGCGATGATCTTTATCCAAAGCTTTGATACGTACGGTCAGGGTTTCTTCATTTTCAGATACGACTGATCTTTTCTCTAACCCATATACGAAAGTGGTTCCATCTTTTGTCAATGTATTCAGGGCCAGCAGACCTACCCATACATATCCTTTCACTTCTTTGCCTGCCGTTGTGTAATGTGTTTTCAGCCAGGCAGTTGTCATGCCTTTCATGGTGAGCGGATTGGCGGTGATCACCTCATCTACAATTACCGGACTACCGGGCAATAATGAATCTACTATTGTTCCCTGTACAGAAGGGCTGCTACGGATGTAGGCTTTGTCAGCATATACGGAGAGGGAGCTACCTTTTTCCAGCGGCCACAGGGAATATTCCAGTCTGTCAGCTGTTTGCGCAATAGCAGGAGCCATGGCAGCCAGCAATAATGAGGTAAGGATGATCTGTTTCATATGAGGCGCAAAAATATGTTTTTTTATCATCATCTTTTTTATACTTTACCGCATTGGTAGCGGATCATTTTGAATCTTATTAAACCGGCGACAGGTGGATCCGGATGATTTTGGGAAAATATAAAATTCAAACAGGTACCCGAGCTACGTTAATTTATTAAAAACAGGTCTCAATGAAGAAAGTCATGCTGAGTGCACTCCTATGCATATGGGGGATGGTATTACATGCACAGGTCAAAGTTTTTTCCAGGTACAATTACTATCTCGCTGAAAAAGAGGGTAGTATCATCTGCATACTCCCCGATCAGGGTAATTACAAACTGAATTTATCGTTAGGCTCCGACAAAATTGAAACGACTGCTAAAGCAGAAGGGCAGCGACTTTCCAGCCGGTTCAACCTGGATGTCTTACCCATTGGCAACACTACGCTGCATTATGTATTGGAGAAAGAGAACGCAACTGTGCAAAAAGGAGACATCTCAATTACCAAACTGGCACCTAAAGCAAATGCAGTACAGATAGATCAATTGACAGGAGGACTAATCGCTGACGGATTACCATTCTTCCCCTTTGGATTTTATTGTGTTCCGGTAGGTGATCTGCCTGAACGGGAAGTGACGCATGGCTTTAATATGATTGGAGTATACCAGGAAAATCTACCTGAAGGTATGGCGGAACGACGGGCTTATATGGATCGTTGTGCACAGGTAGGAGTAAAGGTGCAGTATGGTGTAAACTCACTCGTAGGCAGTGGGCACAATGGTGATAAAGGGCTGGATAAAACAGAACAGGAAAAACTCGCTTTATTAAAAAGCGAAGTACTTGCATTCAGGGATCATCCTGCCTTGCTATCTTATTACATTAATGACGAACCAGATGGGCAGGGCCGCCCACCGGCTGTACTGGAAGCAGCTTACCAGCTGATCCGGGAACTGGATCCTTATCATCCTGTATCGATTGTATTTATGATGCCGCAGAAGGCGAATGACTTCAGGAATACAATGGATATAGCAATGACAGACCCCTACCCTATTCCCGGGCCGGCAGATAAAGTGATGGATGACCTTACACAATATGCGAAAGCCTATCAATATGAAAAGTCTGTATGGCTGGTGCCTCAGGCATTTGGCGGACAGGAAATGTGGAACCGGGAACCAACGGGTGCAGAGATCAGGTTGATGACTTATATGGGATTGATCGGCGGCGCAAAGGGTATTCAGTATTATGTACATGCACCCGGCAATTTGAATCCGCAATCAGTATCTGCCTGGTCTTCAGCCAGCAATGTGGCAGTGGAAACGGCACAGATGACCTCCTTTTTGCTCTCTGCAGATCAGGCTCCTGCGCTGCATGCAGATGATCCTAAAATTCTGACGAAGGCTTTTTCTTACCAGGGAAATACTTTGCTGATCGCTGTGAATAATGAGAATAAACCCAAAGCATATACGCTGACAACAGAGATGCATAAGAATGCGAATGTGGAGTGCTGGTTTGAAAACAGGGAAGTAGCCATGGAGAACGGAGTTGTGCATGATATCATCGATGCATATGGCACCAGGGTATACCTGATTCGTGGCAATAACCCGTCTGCTATTCCTGCTGATAACATGACACTGAATCCCGGTTTTGAAAAGATTGTCAGCCCGGGCTTGCCCATTGGCAGTAATGTAAGCAGTACCAGTCATCGCAAAGCAGATGTAGGCGCCTCTTTCTTTGCAGATCCCCGTGAGCATGCAGAAGGGATGTTTAGCCTGCGACTGATCACACCTGTGGATAGCGGTGGGAACAAAATCAGGCTGGTACCGATGGTGATGACGAAGGGGAACAGCTATACGGTATCTATCAGGGCGAAAGCCAAAGCACAGGAACATATGCCTTCTTTCCGCATTGCCGTTGATGCCATGGAGCAGGATCATACCTTTACACTAACGTCTGAGTGGAAGGAATATAATTTCACTTTCCAGGCGCCGGTATCTTCTACGACTGCAATTCTCTCGCTGGAACTGATTCAGCAGGGTACTGCCTGGTTTGATGTGCTGACAGCCAGTCCTGACCCTGTGATCACTTATAAAATTAATGCGGATCATACAGCCACGGTGCAGATTAATACCAATTCTAACAAGGAGATCCGGTATGCTGTGAATCAATTGCCGGATGGGCAGTCTGCATTATATACCCAAGCGTTTCCGGTTCATGTAGCGGGTATGATTTCAGCAGGTATTTTTGAGCATGGCAGGCAGATAGCTGGTTCAGGTATTTTTGTGCCGGTGAACCTGGCGCTGGGTAAGAAAGTGAGCATTGCACAGGCATATGCACCACAGTATGCAGCGCATGGCGATAGTACGCTGACAGATGGGATAATGGGTACGACTGCTTTCAAATGTGGCAAGTGGCTGGGCTTCGGTGGTAAAGACCTGGATGCAACGGTGGATATGGAGACTGTAACCCCGACGAAAAGGGTAATTGCAAGTTTTCTCTGTGATCCTAACAGTGGAATTTTCCTGCCAAAAGAAGTAGCCGTATATACTTCCAAAGATGGGAAAAACTATAAACTGGCAGGAAAGGTCTATAATAACAAAAATGTGCGGGGAGAACCTTATTTACAACGATTTAGCATTCCGGTGAAGGGAAGTGCACGGTATATTAGGGTGACGGGGAAGGCTTTTGGAGCCATACCGGAGGGTTATCTCTTTGTAGGGTCTACTTCCTGGTTATTTACGGACGAGATTCTTGTACAGTAAGCATATAAGAGACGCTTCTGCTTCACGCAGAAGCGTTTTTGTTTTAGACAAAGCCAAACCCATACATATTAAATAAAACTATCTATATTTGCGCTGTCATATACCTATGAAACAATGAATAAATCTTTCCTGATTACGCTGTTCGTAATGATGCAGGCTGTTGCGGCCTTTGCACAACTTACTACCGTAGCCCAAAGCCCTCTTTTCAAAGAACCGGTAGCCGGCTATGGTCGCATTCTACACATGAAAGACGGATCGACCGTTTTTCTGCAAATTACATCCAGAGATGGCTTGTATGTAGACATCTATGATGAGGATAACAAGCCAAAGGCGCAGACTCACATGAAAGCGAATTTTGAAAACCTGCTGGGTAGCTGTGTCAATGCGGTGTTCGAATCCAACAATGACATTACGCTGTTTATCTCAGAAGTGGAATCAAGGCAACCTGTATTGTACCGCATTATCATCGATGGCAAGACCGGTTATATTAAGAAAGATGAGAAACTGATGATGACAAACCGATACGCGTATTTTGCGCAGCCATTTATTACCCAGTATGAACCCGTGACCTCTTTCTTTGTACGCAAGGATCCCAACAGCGAGAACTATGCGCTAGTGATACTGCATAACAATGATCGTTCTGTGAGCGGCAACCTGGAAGTGATCTGGTATACTGGTGCGCATAAAGAGATTGCCAGAGCATATTATGCAAATAGTGATCGTCGCTATAAAAATATTAATTACCTGGACATGGTGGTACTGGGTGATGAGAAGGTATGTCTCTTTGCACATATTTATAACCAGACTGAAGTAGGTGATAAAAAAGGGCAGCTTATTATGGCGACCCTTAGTAAGACAACTGATACACTGGCACTCAGCAAAGTGAATATTGGTGTAAAAAAAGTAATCGACAGTGGCCTGGTTAAATATGATCCGGTGATTAAAAAGATCATCTTTATCGGTTATGCGCATCCGGAAGCGGGGGATGAAGAGACGTATGCTGGCATCTGCGGACTGGTTGATCCAGGCAGGGCTGCTCCGGATCAGGAAATAGATATATACCCGGCTAAGGCCGTTGAAAAAACAAAAGCGCTTGCAAACAGGGCCTTTACCGGAATGCCTCAAAACGTATTTGTCCGCAGTGATGGTGGATTTTCTATTGTATACGAGGAACTGACCCGTAAGCAGGTAAAACCGCTCAATGCTGCGTCTTACGTGTATTGCATCAAAGACTGGCTGGCGGTGCAATCGTTTAATGCAAATGGTCAGGCAGAATATTCCTGTGTAATTCCCAGGCATGCTGAGCTGCGTAACTGGGAGATCTCCGCTTTCAATAATGAGAGAGTATCCAGCAGTGCGCAACCGCTTATTAAGGGGGAACAATACAGGGGTTATGGCTGCTTTCAGTATAAAGACAGGGTATATGTGACGATGAACAATACGGAGGATAACATGAAAAAGGCGGTCCAGGGGAAAGGAGTTGCTTTCTCAACTGTGAGGGATACAGATGGTTACTATTATGTATGTGATGCCAGTAATGAACTGCCGGCATACGCACCGCTGTTTGGCCTGAATGTAAATAAAGATGATGACGGCCATCCATTAGTGATGGGAGTCTCCGACTACGATGCCGATAAGGGTAGGTTTATTACCCTGAAAATGGATAAAAATACTGAGCACAGAGGTGTAAGAGTTGTGTGGTTACAGCCCTGATCATAATCAATGCCCAACTTGAGTTAAGCTGCCTGTCCATGCGACAGGCAGTTTTTTTTGTGCTTATTTGAGAAAGTTCAGAAATATTTTTTCTACTATTATGCAATTCTGTTTTTTTGAGCATCATAACTCCAAACTGAATACCTTGAGATATTTTTTACTCTTGCTATTTTTACCTGTTTTATCAACCGCACAGACAAATGAGGATTATATGAGGCTGGTGAGGAAGGCGGATACATCGCGAAGGGTGTTTGCTTTGCCGCAGAGTAGTGTGAATAGGGATGTGAAAAGGGTGAAGGGAAATCTCAGATATCCCTATTCTACTCAAAGAATTGGAATTGCAGGCAATGAATTCGTGCTGCAGGATTATGTGAAAACGATATCTTTTAGTGGTTCTTACACTACCGCTGTTGCCCTCTGCTGGGCCAATCAGCAACCACGCCTGCAAAAGGATTATGCCCAGGGGCTCAACAATCAATACCTGGGACCTGAAACGGGTACCCTTTTTAGCTATGGTCCTGCTATTGCCGCACTCGAATACGATGGGATTGCTAATGGGTATGATAAAAATGGCCAGCTGGTTCCTAAAGGAAGCGGCAATGGGCGGGCAACAAATGCGTATAATAATGGAATATTGAGAACAGGGATGAATATCAGTAATGATTTCCTGCTGAAGACAACTTATCTCCCATTCACAGGTAATCCATGGTCCCTGGGGCTAAAAGTGGGCCGGGAAGATGATAAAAGCATTATCAGGCTGAATAATAACCGCGAGCAAAAGTTCGGACTGGACCTGGAACATAAGAAAAGAGACCTGCGTATTACCCTCAGTTATGATGATGTATCCGATCACTTTGATTATAGTAACAGGAATGGCTTACTAAACAGGGCGTATCAATATTCACTACTTACACCCCCAAGTTTTGAGAATGCGCAGGGCACTATGATTGGTAATAGCCAGCGTAGTTACAGTATTGGTGCCGATAACCCGCTTTTCCTGCTCCAGGATCACGACAATGGTTTTCGCAGGCATTCCCGTAATGCAAATATTAAAATTGAAAATAAGACTGGTCCATTTAGTTACACCATTGTTTCTACTTACCAGCACGACGACACCAAAAGTACAGAAGTATACGCAGCAGGTACTACAGGATTCCCCAACGGGAGCATGGTACAAAGATATCAGAAAGACAATCGGCTGCTGACGAGGGGGAATGTAAAATATGAAGCGCCCCTATTATTTGACGGGAATTTTAAGAATTCTGTCGAGCTCAATTACAATTATTCAAATATGCACACGGACATCCGGTATCAGGACATCGGACCGGATTACCGATACAAACGAAATGCCCATGAACCGAATCTCACCTATCTTGGCCAATATGATTTATATCCATATACGTTTATGCTCAAGCTAAGTGACCAGGGATATGCCTCTAATACCACCAACAGGCAAAACTTCTGGCTACCCGGAGGGGCTATCGTGCTGATGAAAAATATATATATCAGATACCACGGTACACTTTCAATTGCCCTCAGCTCACATTTCAACCAGTTCAACAGTGAATTACCAATACAGCAATCCCAGGCAGCGCTCAATCTATTGAATTATACTTCCTCAACACTATCAAAATTTTCACCAATAAAAGAAGCAGATTATTATAGTCGTTTACAACCTATTCACCATATGGAATGGGATGTGGAACTGGATGCAGTTTACAGGAAATTCAGAATGACCGTTTCCTACTACCAGCGGCAAACTGATCACGATGTAGTTCCTGTCATCAGCAACGATAATATCCAGTTAAAAAACATTGCCGCTTATATCAATAAAGGCCTGGAAATAACCTTTACACAGTTTGATATTCCTATATTTCAGGGGGCTGGAAGATTCAATAACCGCCTTTCATTTTCTACCAACAGGCATTATATCACATCTGTAGCGGAAGGCTACAACTATACACCCACAGCAGGTCTTAGTGATGTTCATACCGCGCTTGTAGTTGGAGCACCATCCAATGTGATTGTGGGCAGCGCTTATTTGCGTGATGCCAACCATCAAATTGTTACTGATGCAAACGGTCAGGCCATGGTAGATCCTCAACTAAAAGTAATAGGTAATCCAAATCCCAAATTCTACCTGGCATTAACGAACTATTTATCTTACGGTGCATTTGAGCTAGGTGCCACCTGGCAATGGAAAAATGGAGGAGAAAAATGGAATGGAACAGCTGCTATGCTGGATTATTATGGACGCTCCGCCAATTCTGCCATACAGCGAAAAGCAGAGAATATCCCGCGAACGCCGGTAGCTGAAAATTACATTCAGCGAGCGGATTTCCTGCGCCTGAATAATATTTCACTTTCAGTGAAGCGCAGTTTCAAAGGGTACGTGAATAATTTCAAACTAACCGGTTTTCTGCGCAACCTGCTGTTATGGACGCCTTACAAAGGAGTGGATCCGAGTCAATCCATCCTTGACCAGGGTCAAACAAGCGGTCTTGATCTGTTTAACCTGCCAGCCACTACGACAGCGGGTATTGAAGCCACCATTTCATTCTGACCTTATGAAGAAAACGATCCTTTTACTTATATCTTTCCTGGTGGTATTGTCCGCAAAGGCCCAGGTTCCTGATTATGCAAACACGAAAGAAAAAGTGTACCTGCAAATGAACCATGTATATTTTGAACCAGGTGATACAATCTATTATAAGGCTTATGTAGTTAATGCTCAAACAAATGTTCCCACCATTATCAGTACGGTATTAAATGTGGATATCATTAGTCCTTCGGGCAATATATTATCCCAGCTTAAACACCCTATCAATATTGGCTATAGTGAAGGGGGCTATGTATTTGGCGATAGTCTGCCAGGAGGAATTTACAAAATAAGGGCCTATACTACCTGGATGCAAAATGAAAAAGACAGCACCTGGTTCAGCAAATCGCTTTACCTGCAAAGGGTAATTGCGCCCAGAATACTTGCCACACTCGATTTTCCTGAAAAAGGTTATGGCCCGGGCGATACGATCAAAGCAATATATTCGATCCGTACACCTGACAATAAACCCCTGGCTCACTATACAGGACAGTTCATGGTCAGCATTGAGGGTAAACAATACAAATCTGATATTTTCAAAACTGATACTGCCGGTAAAGCTATAATCAGGGCTGTATTACCCGGCACTCTCACTTCTGATGACGGGTTACTGAATGTAACCGTCATCGCCAGCGGATTTACCGAATCAATCTCAAGGAGTATTCCCATTGAATTAAATAAGATTGATCTTCAATTTATGCCGGAAGGTGGTACCCTTGTAGCAGGATTACCTACTGTGCTGGCATTTAAGGCCATCAATGACAAGGGGAAACCAGTGGATGTAAAAGGAAAAATCATCGACGATAAGGGTGCTAAAATCGCCCCCTTTTCCAGTTATCATGGGGGTATGGGTATATTACCGTTTACACCCGTTCAAGGCAGAAAATATACAGCGCTCATTGGCGATAAAAAATATCCTGTTCCGCAGGCCACGGAAGATGGTATGATAATGAACCTGATGCATCGGGGCGGGCAATTATATGCAAAAATTTCGACTACAGCTGATGATGATATTACATTGACGGCCGCCATGCGGGAGCATGTTTATTATACTACCAATGCTACGATCCATAAAGGTGTTCAATTAATTAAAATTGACACGATGGATTTTCCTACAGGGATCGTTGTATTCACATTACGCAACAGCCAGCATCTGAAAGTTGCAGAGCGGGTGGCATTTATGAATAAACATCATGCTTTGCAGGTAAACATCTCTACAGACAAATCGGCTTACATGCCAAGAGAGAAAGTGAAGATGACGATCCTGACGACTGACACAGAAGGCCAGCCTATTCCGGCTAATCTGTCTCTCAGTGTTATTGATGACAAGCTATGGACAATGGCCGATGATAAACAGGATCATATCATCTCCTGGCTGTTAATGAGTAGTGAACTAAAAGGAAGAGTAGAGGAGCCTCAGTTCTACTTTAAACAGGATGAGCCTAAAGCTGACAGTGCGCTCGACATGCTTATGCTCACGCAGGGTTACCGCTATTTTCAATTTACCGATATCGTGAATACAAGTAACCGGCTCGTATTTACACCAGATAAATTAAATATTTTAAGTGGCAGTATTACCAATAAAAACGGTATTCCAGCAAAGACGAAACTCTATCTTTTTAATACAAACAGGCAGTTGGGCGTAGTACAAACAACAAGCAACAGCGGACAATTCTTCTTTTCAGATCTGGATCCCGGTGCCGACTATTTTCTCATTGCAGAGGGAGAAAAAAAAGATTCATTCGTGATTAATGTTGCACAGAACGGAATAGGTAATAACCCCCAGGAAGCAGGCATGTTTAAGCCGTTAAAAACCGGATTGAAAGAATCAGTTGCAGCTTATCCTGCTATGGCTATCAATGCGCCATCATGGGCTGACAAAGCCACTCACCTTAATGATGTAGTTGTGGTGGGATATGGAGTAACGAATAAACGAAATTTAACAGGTTCAATTTCAGTGATCTCAAAAAGTGAAATTATGTCATCTAACCCTAGTAATGTTTTACTTTCATTGCAGGGAAAATTAGCGGGTATCATTGTCAATCAGCCTAGTGGTAATCCAGGAGACGCTGTAAGTGTACAGATACGCGGAATAAATTCATTGGCAAAAAATGACAACCCTCTATATGTAATAGATGGCATTCCATTTCAGGGCAATATCATCAATACAATTAATCCAGCAGAGATACTGACAATTTCAATCTTAAAAGGTGCAGATGCCACTGCTATATATGGTTCAAGGGCAGCAAACGGTGTCATCCTATTTACAACAAAAAAAAGTCAGAACCTGGGGAGAATACGGTTTTCACTGAGCAAATCTTACAGCTTTGCATTCAGGAATATAAAAACACAGGCTGCCAATGAAATCTTTAGCCAGGTACCTGTTTTCTATGCACCAAAATACCAGGCTATTGAAACTGAGAAAAAGACTGATTTCAGGGAAACCATCTATTGGAATCCAACTATCCAGACCGATAGATATGGTAAAGCAAGTGTAGAGTTTTACAATTCAGATGCCAATACTACTTTCCGGGCGATTACAGAAGGTATTGGTTACAATGGATCTATTGGCCGCACCGAACATACCTATGCAGTACATGACATGGTCAGTGTTGATGCAAAAATTCCACCTTATATCAATGTGGGAGATAATGTACAAATTCCTGTTGTACTGACAAATTATAGTAATGAAGATGTCATTGCAAAGGTATATCTCACTCTACCTCCGGGTGTCAGCGGAGATACGGCGATCAGAGAGGTGCCGGTGAAAAAAGCCGGATCCGTGCAGGTGAATATCCCGGTGACACCTTATTATAAAATGTCTGGCAATATCCGGATCAATGTGAACAGCCAGGCTTTATTCCTGCCATTTACTGCAGAAGAAAAAGGGTTCCCTATACATGTTGTTTTTTCCGGCAATCAGTCTAAGGACACCTCCTTTATTTTTTCAAATCCTGTGACACCAATCAATCCAGCAATGTCACTGGATCTGCAAACTGTTACAGACCAAATAATTGATGCGATAAAGAGTATGCTTCGCGAACCACATGGTTGTTTTGAGCAAACATCCAGCAGTACATATCCCAATATATTCATTTTGCAGTTAATGCAGCATGCAATAAAGCGTGATTACAAACTGGAAAGCAAGGCCAAAGAATACTTGCAGGAGGGCTATGCGCGACTGGTAAAATTTGAAACTTCAGAAAATGGTTTCGAATGGTTTGGGCACACGCCTGCCCATGTAGCACTGACTGCTTATGGATTGATGGAATTTACAGCGATGAAGGAGTTCATTGAGGTGGATAAAAATATGCTGAACAGAACGGAAAAATTCCTCCTGGATCATCGTGATGGTAAAGGGAAATTCAAACCAACACCGGGAGGATTAGATGAATTTAAGGGAGTACCTGTTGATGTGATGAATGCCTACATCGTATATGCATTGGCGCAGGCTGGTAAAGGCGGGGATATTCAACTGGAATACGAAACCGCACGGAAAGACGCACAGCTAAGCAATGACGGCTATCAACTGGCTATCATGGCATTGGCGGCAGCACAATTACAGAAAACTGAAGATTTTAATGACCTGATGAACAGGTTAGACAAATTGTTTATAAACGGGCAATTAGCTGCCCGGACAAGTATTGTTGCCTCCCAGGGCGTATCCCTATATGTTGAAACAATGGCCTTGTATGCAATGGCCCTGATGCGCGAGCCTGCACCCCGTAAGGCGCGGATAGCGCAAATTATGTCAGGCATTCAGAGTAGAAAGAACTATTATGGATTTGGCTCTACACAGGGAAATATACAAGCACTGGCGGCGCTGACAGCTTACTATAATATGGAAAAATCAACTGCTACAGATAGTGGTACTTTTACTTTGAACGGGCATCCAGCAAAACCTGGTGAAAAAGTTGCCTTCAATTACCTGTCAAAGGAAAATAAGTTTTCTGTGCGATATAGTGGTAAGGAAGGATTGCCTTATACTTTTACCTGTGATTATTTTACTAACACCCCTCCTACCAGTGAGCACGCCCTGCTGAAACTGGAAACGGTTTTAAGTACTCATCATGTGAAGGTTGGAGAAACAGTGCGCATGAATATTAATGTAACTAATACAAGTACAGAGGAGCAGGGTATGGCGGTGGTGAAGGTGGGTGTTCCCGGCGGATTGTCCTGGCAGCCCTGGCAGCTGAAAGAATTGATGGATAAGGAGAAGGTAGCATATTATGAGATCTTTGATAATTACCTCGTGTTTTATTGGAGAGGTATGAAGGGAAAGGAGGTGAAGAAAATAGCATTGGACCTGAAGGTGGATGTTGCAGGAACGTATCAGGGTAAGGCCAGTGCGGGGTATTTGTATTATCAGCCTGAGAACATTTACTGGCAGGAGGGTGAAACAGTGGAGATCATGCCTTAGTTAAAGGTTTTATCCTGGTCATAATTAGAAGATCTTTCTGATGATGACCGGGATAGTTGTTCTGTTTTGCTGAGCATTTTTTAGCCTGTTTTTTTGTAATAACGGCTATCAATTTGCAGCCTTAAAGCATATCTTTAGCCGGAAGATACACCTTTGTTACCCACACCCCAATCAAGGCTATGCATATAACCCAACACAGCACCTCGCTTGCCACAGCTCTACAGTGCCCCCATTGTGGCCGGTTATACAACATCGGGGATGTACAATCCTACGCTACCTGCTGTAATCAACCGCTTTTCACCCGTTACAGGCTGGACCAACCATTGCACCAGACATTAGACATCAATTACCACACCATCTGGCGGTATAGCCGGCTCTTACCAATTTTTGAAGAACACAATATTGTCAGCCTGGGAGAAGGAGGCACACCTTTATATACTCTTTCAGCCCTCAGTCAACAGCATGAAGTCAACATTCTGCTCAAGGATGAAAGCGTGAACCCTACCGGCTCCTTTAAGGCCAGGGGGATCAGCGTGGCCGTTTCCAAAGCCAAAGAACTGGGCATCCAACATTGCATAATTCCTACTGCGGGCAATGCCGGAGGCGCCCTCAGCGCCTATTGTGCCAAAGCAGGGATGAAGGCAACTGTGATCATGCCCAGGCATACCCCACTTACATTGCAGACAGAATGCCGCATGTATGGCGCAGAACTCATCCTGGTGGATGGGCTGATCAGTGATTGTGGCCGCCGCGCCCAGCAACTGGTGGCGCAAACCGGAGGTTTTGATATGTCTACCCTGAAAGAGCCTTATAGACTCGAAGGCAAGAAAACAATAGGATACGAAATTGCAGAACAGCTGCACTGGCAGCTACCGGATGTCATCATTTACCCTACCGGTGGTGGTACTGGTTTGATTGGGATGTGGAAAGCCTTTGCAGAAATGAAACAACTGGGTTGGCTAACGGGCAAGTTACCCAGGATGGTGATCGTGCAATCAGCGAATTGTGATCCAATGGTACAGTTATTTCAGCAGGGGGTAATTCCTGCGGATTTTTGTGCTACCCCTTCTATTGCTTACGGGCTGGCAGTGCCGGCGCCCTTCGCCAGGGACCTGATGATAGATGTATTACAGCAGAGTAAGGGTACGGCGCTGACTGTGACAGAGACGGAGATTACGGCGGGCATGCGGCACATTGCGACCACAGAAGGCTTGTTGTTATCACCGGAGGGGAGTGCTACCTATATAGGCATGCAGCATCTGATTGCAGATGGCTGGATACAGGAGGGAGAAAATGTGTTGTTGTTTAATACCGGGTCGTGGTATAAGTATAGATCATAGTTTACTATCGATCAGTTTTACCAGCTGTTCAAACTCTGCTGCTTCATATCCAAAACTCTGGTAGATGATCTTGCCCTCAGGATCTACTACTACATTCCTGGGGATTCCATTTGGCGCAAAGAGCGAGAAGATACTCCTGTCCAGGTCAGGTAAGAGCGGAAAGGTAAATCCTTTCTTCTCTTTAAAAGGGTCGAGTTTTTCCCAGCCTTCTTCCCGGCCAAATACGATGAATGCAAATTTCGGATTGTCTTTGTGTTTTTCCCAGATCTGCTTCTGGGCCAGCGGCAATTCCTGGTTGCAGGGAGGGCACCAGGTAGCAAAGAAGTTAATCAGCACATATTTACCTTTATAATCCCTGATACTCACTTTTTTCCCTTTTTCTATCTCGAAGGAAAAGGCTGGTACCTGCTGACCGATAATGGTGCGGAAACCACCTGTTGGAGGGTCTGCTTGTTGGGAGGATTGGGGGTGCTGGGCGTACGTATGCTGGGAGAACGCTCCTAAGATCAGGAGTAATAAAGCGTATTTCATGGTCGGTTCATTGATACTTTGCGGACGATAGCGGTAAAATCAACGGTCTTTTGCTGCCTGTTTACATAGGCAACCCTAAATTGTACCGGTTCTCCGATGGCGATAGCGCCGGGGTTATCTAAAATGGCGTTGGACAGCGCTCTGGCAGCTTTGCCATTACGAAGAAAGGCCTGTCCAAGTTTACTGATCCTTGCTTTCATATTATTCAAATATACGGAAAATAAAGCCCTGCTGTTAAGGTCTTTTTGGGGATAGCCTTGCAGTTTGATTTGTTATTCTTTTAAAAAGAAGTTTTACTGTAGGCCTTTGAAGCTCGTAAAAATCCAGAATAGGAATTAAATTAAAACCCCTTCCCTTAATTTTGCAGTATGCCAATCCCGGAAAAAATACTATCGCGCAAGGATGAGATCACGACCCAGTTTATGCAACTGGTGGATGAACATGTAAATGACCTGCTACAAGGCCGGACTGAGATCCGCTATAAACCGAGTGATTTTGCCTCGCGCATGCACATCGCCCCTATCCACCTGACGAATACAATTAAGCTGACTTTGAATACTTCTCCCTGTGAAGTGATGGAAGACAGGATTGTATTGGAAGCACAGAAAATGCTGGACGACACCGTACTCAGCGTAGCTGATATCGGGAACCACCTGGGATTCCCCGAACCGACCAACTTCAATCGTTTCTTTAAAAACATGACAGGGATAACTCCGCTGCAATACCGTAAAAACAAAATACTGAAGTATTGATCATTTTCGCCGGCCTGGTTGTTGATACCTTTGCTTTACAAAAATCGAACACATCATGGCTAGTAACAAGATTGCATTTATCACCGGCGGCGGCCGCGGATTAGGGAAGGATATGGCGCTGAGCCTTGCTAAAAAGGGCATAGATATTATCCTTACATACAACAGTAATAAAACGGAGGCAGATGCTGTTGCTGCAGAGATCCAGAAAGCAGGACAACGCGCGGCCGTGTTACAACTGAACACTGCGACTGCCAGCTCCTTTAATAACTTCGTCACTTCATTTACAACAATACTGAAAGATACTTTTCAGGCTACTCAATTCAATTATCTGATCAACAATGCTGGCATCGGTTTGCATGCTAACTTCGCCGATACTACGGAGGCTCAGTTCGATGAGATCATGAATATTCATCTCAAAGGACCGTTCTTTCTTACCCAGAAATTATTGCCATTGCTGGCGGATGGTGGTGTGATCATCAATGTATCTTCAGGGCTGGCACGATTCACGCTACCAGGCAGTTCTGCTTATGCGGCAATGAAAGGTGCGATCGAAGTACTGACCCGTTACCAGGCGAAAGAACTGGGTAGCAGAGGTATTCGTGTAAACACAATTGCACCGGGTGCTATACAGACAGATTTCGGTGGTGGTGTTGTAAGAGATAATGCGGATCTGAATAAGATGGTGGCAGCTAATACAGCACTGGGCAGAGCAGGTGTAGCAGAAGATATAGGTGCGGTAGTTGCGTTCCTGTGTAGTGATGATGCGAGATGGGTGAATGCGCAGCGCGTGGAGGCAAGTGGAGGAATGTTCCTGTAAGCGGTATCTGAATGCCAATGAGTTTCGCTCATTGGCATTCAGTTTTTTCGTAGCTTTAGGTTACTTATGAAATATAATTACCTATTAGCCCTTTATTTGTTATCCTTGCTAGCCTTTATAAGTTGTCAGCAAAATGTTCCATTAAATGGTAAACTAAACACGGATAAACTACCTTCACAATTAGTGACAATCAACACCAGCCGGGATAATTACATTAAATTATCCGGAGGAAGCATTGTTCAGGTGCCAGCGAATGCGCTAAAGACTGCCAGCGGCGATTCTGTAAAACTGGAAATCAAAGAAGCATTTACGCTCGGTCAGATGGCCCGAGCAGGATTGTATACACGTAGTAACGGAGAGTTACTGTCCAGTGGAGGCATGTTGTACATTGCCCCGCAGGCAGGACAGGATGTACAGATCCTGAAACCGCTGAAAGTGATAGTACCTGCTGATCATGTGGAGGATGATATGCAGCTTTTCAAAGGAGAGATAAAGGATTCTGCGATTAACTGGGTGGATCCGCAACCGCTGGAAATGAATAAAGGGGAAGCCAGACTAGCGAATGGAAAATCGTTGTATCAATCCAATTGCAAGCAATGTCATGATGTTACTAAAAAACTAATCGGGCCGGCGCTTTTTGGAACGATGCAGCGTTGGCATAATGATACGGCGGCGGTTTACCTGCTCACCAGAAATTTTGCACAGGCGATGCAGGCGTACCCTCAGGCAGCATGTATTTACAATGAATACAAAATTGGTATGCCTGGATATCCCAGCTTCCCGGATGAAGATCTGTATGATATTTACAGGTACATTCAGGAGGAAGGAATGAAGCAATTTGGAAAGATACCTGAAGAATATACAAGTAATAAAAACTGCGACAGCTGTGAGTATATTATTCAACTCGCAATGAAGATATTTAATTCTGATTCAGCACGATTTAATTTATCTTACAGCATCAACCGTTCCGATGTACAGAGCAGTCAGGGAATAGACAGCATAGCAATTAATTTCACCCCACCGGTTACCCAGAACGCTGCGCAAATACCGCCTGTTTTTTACTCATTTGAGATCCTCTCCTTTGGCTGGTACAACGTTGATAGTTACATCAAAAAGAATCCTTTAGCCACTTCTACTAAACTGAAAGTTGTCCAGGAAGGGTTAACGTCTCCTGTTCTTTTTCCGGTGATGGTCATCCCTTCCAGGAAAATAATTCAGGCAGGATTTTTATCATCTGATGGCGGCTATTTCTATTTCTATGATATGGACGGTAGTATTCAATTGCCGCCTGGCGAACGGGGGTATATATTTGCATTAGGGGAAAAGAAGGATATTGTATTATTTGGACTGACCCGGTTTGTAACAGGTAAGGATCAAACTATAAAGATCAATATTCAGCAGAGTAATATTAAAGAGGTGGAAGCAGCGATCAATCAGCTACAGTTACCGGATGTAACGGTAAATATAAATCCTACTGGAAAGGCCAAAATGGATCAGTTGAAAAAGGAGCTGGAGGAGTTACGGAAGAGATATCCGAATTGTCTACCTGAATTACAATAATTTTATCCTTAATATAAAAATGGCTGCTTCAATATGCTGAAGCAGCCATTTTTATTTAATGTTCTACTGCATCACTCTTTCTGAAACTATACAACAAATAAAATAAAGCAGGTAAAATCAATATACTTCCCAGCAATAAAGCCATTGCCAGTGAATGGATCGTTTTCTCCTGTCCGGCATGTTCCAGCAGTGACAAATACCTGCCACCTTTCAGGATCACGATATTAGGATAATGCCGCATGGTGATTGCCAGGAGGATCATCGTCACCTGGAAACCAGCCAGTACACGGATGATGATCACCTTACCTTTTTTCAGCAACAGGTACCATAACATACCTAGTGATAATACAGCCGCTATGATGGCAATGATCCCGATCGGATTATCAAAGATCCATTTGTCCAAAGGGATGCCTTCTGCATGTGCGGCCCAGAATACCAGCGCACCGAATACCGCTGCCGCCAGGTTCATTTGCCTGGCCTTCCTGATAAATCTTACCCGACTGTTATCATCATCAGTTTCACCGATGATAAATATGGCAGCCAGGTAACCGCAGATCGCTACTGTGAAAAATCCTACAGTTACCGAGAACCAGTTCAGCCAGGTATAGACATATGCATCCAGAAAATTATTCGCGTCCGGGTCTATTCTACCTGACACTGCACTACCTGCTATCACTCCCAAAAAGAAAGGTGTAACGAAACTGGAGTAGACAAAGATGCGGTTGTATACATTCTGCATGTTATCTTTCACCGCATCGTAGTGCCTGAATGTAAAGGCAGTGCCACGGGCGATAATTCCAAATAACATGATCAACAGTGGTATATGCAGATGTGTAGATACGGTGGTATAGATTTCCGGGAAACCGACAAACAATACCACGATGGCAATGATCAGCCACATATGGTTCGCTTCCCAGATAGGCCCGATGGCCTGGTACATTGTACTGCGGGTATATGCCTTGTTCTTTTCTGATGTAAACAGTTCTATGATCCCTGCACCGAAATCAGCTCCTCCTAACAATATATACAACAGGATGGCAGCCCATAAATAAGCCATTACTACAAATATCATAATGAAGGAGTTTGAATATCATAAATCTCAGGTACCATCCGGATCTGCCTGTACAGGAGGAAGGTCACTATCAGAGACAGCGAAATGTACACCGCTGTGAAGATGTAAAAAGAATAAGCAATCCCCGGCATTGGTGTGACAGCATCAGCGGTGCGCATCACCCCATTGATGATCCAGGGTTGGCGGCCTACTTCTGTTACGGTCCAACCAGCTTCCACGGCAATGAATCCCATCGGGGTGGCGATCACAAACAGGCGAAGCAGCCAGGGCATGCGGAGCCAGCTTTTTTTCCTGATGATGGCTACGAAATAACACAAGGCTATTCCCAGCATGATCATACCCAGGCCTACCATGATCTGGAAAGCGTAGTGGGTGATGGCAACTGGCGGCTGGTCATTTTCAGGGATCTGATCCAGGCCTTTCACCGGGGTATGAAAATCACTGTACACCATAAAACTCAGTAAACCGGGTATTTCGACACCATATTTCACTTCTTTTGCCACCGGGTCAGGCATACCTCCAAGTACAAGCGGAGAGGCTGGTTCGGTCTTAAAATGGGCTTCCATGGCGGCCAGCTTTGCAGGCTGTCTGCGCGCCACGTCTTTTGCTGAGATATCTCCGCTCAGGGGTTGCAGTATTGCCGCAATACAGGCAAATAATGCAGGTATTCTAAAAGCCGTGGTATGGAAGGCGATATTTCTTTTTCTTAAGATCATGAGGGCATGGATACCTGCTACCGCAAAACCGGTTGCTGCAAAGGCGGCGATACACATGTGTAATGCCTGGGAGAACCATGCATCGTTGAACATAGCTTTGATAGGATCTATATTCAGGTATTGTCCGTTTACGAAATCGAATCCTGCCGGGCTATTCATCCATGCATTGGCAGCAACTACGAGGATGCCGGATACCAGGCCGCTGATGCCGACTACAACGCCGGTGATCCAGTGGAACCACTGGTTAAACCGCCCCCAGCCATAGAGGAAGAAACCCAGGGCGATGGCTTCTATGAAGAAAGCAGTGCCTTCGAGGGAGAAGGGCATGCCAAAGATTGGGCCGGCATGTTTCATGAATCCAGGCCAAAGGAGGCCGAGTTCAAATGATAATACGGTGCCGGATACGGCGCCTGTAGCAAAAAAGATGGCTACGCCCTTGCTCCAGGCACGGGTGATGTTCTTATAAATATCATTGCCTGTTCGAATATAAAGAAAGTGAGCGATGGCCATAAAGAAAGGCATGACCATGCCGATACAGGAGAAGACAATATGAAAACCTAACGATAAAGCCATTTGTGATCTGGCCGCTAAAAAATCGTTCATTGGCGCGATGAATTATTACGGGGTCAAAGCTACTAAATCTAGATTATGGGAGGATGATAAAAGTCATGTTAAAGATGGTAGTTTTTAGGGGTAAATAATGATTTCAACCTGTCTCGGGAGTGACGGATTGAAATCATTAATCCGCTACGATCGTCCTGGCTTGCACACTATGCGCACTAAAATAGCCCAGCGCACCTCCCCTGATATTCGACACTGCATTCGCCGGCGTAGCACTCATCCCCTCTCCCGTTGATCCCGCATCCAGGCTATACCAATATTTATACATTGCTGCATCGATACATTGCATCTCTACCCGTATTGTATCCCCCTTTTTTATCTGCTTACTGTCATCATCACTATTACTACTAAACGATACCAGTTGTATATTCAAACTCCTTCCATCCGTATTATCATCATTCCTCACAAAGATCGTACTCTCCTTTACCCTGTTCCGCCACTCAATAAAATGATAAGAATTCCCCTTCCCGTCCGGATCTGTATAAAATACCGCCGGCACCCTCCTGGTTTTTCCAAACACCACCCTGTCCTGTAGTCTCAGGCTATCAAAATAAACTTCCCGCGGCATTGTAGATACCGCACTGAACGTATCTGTTCCTACCTGTACATACATGCTATAAGTATGCCCTACCGCGCCTCTAAAGGAGCTTGAAGCATATATACCCGGTTTTGTAGTAGATTCACTCAATACATATTGAGTCGTACCATCTGCTGTAATGATGACCTTCGCTCCACTGATCCCCTGAAATGTATTGGCGTCCTCAATATTCATCGTTTGCGAAATTCTTACCCTTACTCCATTCACGCCATCCGTTACATACCCCTCTACCACATACTTCTTCGCCGCATTATTCAAATTAATATCTATCACCTTCTCACAGGCGCAAAAACAGGTAATTACTATCGCGATATACAACAACTGCTTCATTTTCATTAGAATTTAAAGTTGTATGATATAGAAGGTACAAACCTAAACAGAGACGTTCTCACTGCTTCCGTTTTATTCCTGTCATCCTTATTCTGCCTGAATGTAATGGTGTATGCATTCTCCCTGCCATACGCATTATAAAGACTAAAGGATAACTCTGATGAATACCTGCCCCGTTTGCGTAATTGTTTCGTAGCCCCCAGATCCAGCCTGTGATAAGCCGGCATACGGTAGCCATTCCGCTCTGTATAGTAATAATACACGGTATTACTGATCAGGTATTTTCCACTGGGGAAGGTGACCGCATCCCCCGTATAATATACCCAGCTGGCACTTACTGACCATTTCTCGCTCAGCTGGTACATTCCCACTACTGCAATGTCGTGTGTCCTGTCCTGCCGGGAATTATACCATTGACCGCTATTAATACCATCTATCTGTCTTTCTGTTTTTGACAATGTGTAACTTACCCAGCCGGTAAACCGGCCTGCTTTCTTTTTCATCAGCCATTCTATTCCATATGCACGTCCTTTCCCAAATAACAGCTGGGTTTCTATGGCATCATTATTCAATACATCAGCCCCATCCCTGTAATCAATCTGGTGCTGCATAGTCTTATAATAGGTTTCTACTGTCAACTCGTATTTATTGCCGGCAAGGTTTTTATAATAACCCAGTGATACCTGGTCGGAAATCTCAGGCCTGATGATATTCGTACTTGCTACCCAGCGGTCTGTTGGACTGGACGATGTACTATTTGATATCAGGTGCAGGTTCTGTACATTACGGGCATACGAAGCTTTGATAGAAGATATACTGGTTAGTTTATAGCTTACTGCCAGCCTGGGTTCCAGGTTAATATAAGTCTTTACGAAATCCCCGCTTTTGTAATGCAGGGTATCCAGGATATTCCCGTCTTTGTCAATATTAAAAAAGTCACCGGCACCCAGGATACTGAATGCGGTCAGTCTTGCACCATAAGACAGGTCCAGTTTGTCTGTTGCTTTCCATACATCTGATACATACACGGCATTCTCCCATGAATAGCGCTGCTGCAAACGGGATGAGTTAAAATTGGACTGCGCTGTGGAAGAGATTTCTCCGGGGCGCATGGTATGATAGATGGTATTGAAACCAATGCGTAGGTTATGTCGCTGGCTGATATAATACTGTAGTTCTTCCTTCAGGTTCCAGTCACGGATCTGGGAAAAGATATTGACATCATTCGCGCCACTCTTCACATTGATCTTGTAATCGTAGTTACTAAAGATCAGGGAAGTGTTTGAAAATAGCTTACTGCTGAAGATATGGTTCCACCTCAGGGTACCAGTTGCATTTCCCCATTTTAAACCGAAGTTATTCCCCACAACAAGGTTATCCGCCCCAAAATACCCGGAAGCAAACAAGCGGTCACGCTTACTTAGCTGGTAATTCAGCTTGGCATTGAGGTCATAAAAATAGAGGGTGTTATTTTTAATAGATGAGTCGTTGGATAAACGCAGGAAAAGATCGACATAAGTTCTTCTGGCAGATACAAGGAAAGAGGATTTATCCTTCTGTAAAGGGCCTTCAATATTTACTTTGGAGGAGATCAGGCCAATACCACCACTTACATTGTAGTCCTGGTTATTGCCATCATTCATTTTTATATCCAATACGGACGATAACCTGCCACCGTATTGTGCGGGCATACCTCCCTTGTATACCGTCACATCCTTGATGGCATCAGAATTGAATGTAGAAAAGAAACCGAACAGATGCGAAGCATTATACACCGGTGCTTCATCCAGTAAGATCAGGTTTTGGTCTGCTGCGCCGCCCCTCACATAGAAACCGCTGTTGCCATCGCCGGCAGATTTAATACCCGGCAGCAACTGGATCGTTTTCAGTACATCTTTTTCACCCAGCAGGACCGGAATATTCTTCATCTCTTTTGTGGTCAGCTGCTCCATACCCATCTGGGGTGTACTAAGATTACGCTGTTTACTATTGGCGGTAATCGTCACGGATCTTAGGGATTGCGCCGCATCGTGCAGGGCAATGTTCCTGCTTGTATTTTCCGTCAATACAATCTCTTCCTGTACCGCTTGCAGTCCTACGGTACTGAACTCTATGGTATAGGTACCTTCGGGCAGCGTAAGAGAATAAAAGCCGTACTCATTGCTGACAGTTCCGATGGATTGACCTGCTACGTGCACGGTAGCACCAATGATGGTTTCCCCGGTCTTCTTTGATCTGATGGTTCCGCTGATAGTAAACTTTGCCTGCGCTACCACTCCCATACATGACAATAACAAGCAGCAGGCAACGATAAAAGACTTACTCATATTCATTGTTGTGATAGTACCACCGCGTCCGGCAGTACCACCTTCGGGTTTTGTTTTTTCAAGGCTTACTGTTGCAGTTCCTATTTTCCAAACTCCCTTGCAGTAGAAATGATTACCCCGTCCTGCATTTCAATAGTACGGTCAGAGCGTTCTGCAAAATCATTATCATGCGTCACTGCTATGATCGTCTGGTTATATTCGTGCGCCAGTTGTTTAAATGTATCGAATACGATCTGTGAATTCTTTGAATCAAGGTTTCCTGTCGGCTCATCTCCCATTATGATCAGGGGATCGTTAATCAGGGCCCTGGCAATGGCGACCCTTTGCTGCTGACCTCCGGATAGTTTGGAGGCCGGTTTTAGTGCCTGATCCTGTAATCCCAGCAGGGTTAGTTTCTGATAGGCCCTTTCTTCTATTTCCTGCCTGGAATATCTTCCCAGGCGTAATGCCGGGATCATCACATTCTTCAGGCAGCTAAATTCGGGTAAAAGATAATGGAACTGAAATACAAATCCAATCTTCTCATTCCGGAGGGCCGCCAGGGAGTTTTGTTTTTGCCCTGTGGTCAGCTGCCCGTGAATGTGCAGTTTCCCTTCATAATCAGTATCCATTGTGCTCAGGATATATAGTAAGGTGGACTTCCCACTTCCTGATTTACCCACCAATGTTACAAATTCTCCTCTATATACTTTAAAAGAAATATCATTCAGTACTTTAAATTTTATCGGGTCGTAAAAATATTTCCCGATCTTTTCCGCTTCCAGCATGAGCTCTCTTTGCATAGTCGTAATTTTTACCGCCTGAAAATAGATACCGGGTCTACGTTTGCCGCTTTTTTAGCAGGAATGTATCCCGCACCCAGGGTAACGATCAGTCCGAAAATGAGTCCTCTGAAGAACACTGACCACTCAAAGCGAATAGGAAAATAACCAATATCGCCGCCTACATAGGTTCTGGATAACTGGAAGACCAGTAATGCGGCCAGTATTACCCCCATCAATATACCAATCATACCAATGATCATGGCCTGTTGTACGAAAATACGTACTACATCGCGGCCCCTGAAACCCATGGCTTTCAGAATAGCTATATCATTGATTTTCTGTGTAATAGTCATATTGAGGATATTGTAGATACCAAACCCTGCTACCAGCAGGATAGACAATGCAATTACCGTGATCATGATCCGGCGCATATTGGCAGCTGCTACCAGGGTGGCATTAGCCGCTTTCCAGTCCTCAGCTTTATATCCTGTCAGGTCAGAGAATTTAGCCGAGTAGTTCGGTGCCTTATCTGGGTTAATCACTGATATGTTGATGTCGCTTACATATTCCGGGCCTTCCTGCAGCAGTTGCTGGGCAGCGCTGATATTGATGTAGGACTTGGTTTTATCTATCTGGGAGTTGTTGGACTGGAAAAGACCTACTACCTTCATCACTTTGGTAACATTCCGGGAGGAAGTAATGCTGATATTATCCCCTGGCCGCACGCTCATTTTGGCGGCGACTCCTACTCCCAGCAAAATACCATTGGGGGTATTCTTCAGGTCCTCGATGGAGCCTTCCACTACCGTGGTGGCAATATTGAACATCCTATCCGCTTCAGAGATCCGTACCCCATAAGAACTACCTGTGATCTGGGATTTGCCGTTATTGTAAAATACACTGACTGTAACCTGCGGGGTTACCAGTGTTACATCCGGCTGCTGTCTCAGCAGGGAGATGATTTTTTCAGGGTCTACGATCTTATCACTTTCCGGTACGACGCTGGGGTTAATGATAACCGGCACCTTGTTGCCTTTTGCAGGCAGTAAAGGCAGGCTCATCACCTCATCTTTGTACACCCGGATGTGCGCGGTACTTCTGAATACCAGCTCTGTGGATTTTTTGTCAAAACCCACCATCATCGAGTTCATGAAGATGTAGATGGCAATCCCGATCGTTACGCCCAATGCCGCTACCAGGGTCAGCTTTTTCTTCGTGACGATATACGTCATGGAGATTTCGGAATTAATATTATGGCGGTATCTCATCACTTATTTTTTTTCAAGTACCAGTTCATCATTTTCTGTCAGGCCAGCAGTCACCTCTACCCAGTCGTTGGAGATGATGCCGGTTTGAACGACTACAGGTCCTTTACCTTTGATGGCCACCTTATTGCCGTAAGTCAGATAGTTTCTTGGTATGACCAGTACATTCTTCTTTTCGCCCACGATGATGTTGGCTTCGAGTTGAGTACCTGTGATCCTGAAATCGAGACTGTCTGTGAAATATGCCTTAACGATGAAAGACTGGCTGGTAGATTCAAAGGAGGGCAGGATTTCATGCACGGTACCTTTGTAAATATGTCCTTTGTTTGTATTCAGCTGGATGGCGGCTTCCTCTCCGACCTTCACCTTCGCCATATTGGTTTCGTCTACATTCAGGCGGGCATAGATGAGATGAGGGTTGGCAATCACGGCGATCACATCGCCTTTACGTACATAATCTCCCAGTTGTTTCTTTTTCCCGTAGATCTGGCCACTGATGACTGCCCTTATCTGGTTTTGTTCTTTGATCACCCGGTTCACTTCACTCATAGAGCGTTGTGAAACTTCCTGTTGTCTGGCAGTAACCAATTGTGAATTATACTGGTCTTCCAGGGCTTTCAGGTTAGCCTGTGAGGTGGCCAGTGTGAGCTGGGTATTTTCATATTCCAGTTTTGATACACTGTTACTTTCCATGAGGCGTTTGTACCTGTCTGCCTGCAACTGATCGAGGCGCAGCTTTTCTTTGGCAGCCGAAATATTGGCACTGATCTGTTGTAAAGCCGGCGCTGATGGCAGGGTATTTTCCCTCGCAATATTATGAAGGGCGCCTGCACTTTGTGCATTGATAATATTCTGGCTATTGTCAATGACAGCCAGGAGCTGACCTGCATTTACCATGTCGCCTTCCTTAAAATCCAGTTTGATGAGATAACCATCTGTTTGTGCAGTAAGGTTATTCTGATCATCGGCTTCCAGCACACCGGAGGCAAAAACCATTTCGGTCAGGTCCTTATGTACTGGTTTGACAGGGGTCGTTTTCTGACCACAGGCAGAAAAGATCAGGCATGCAGAAAGGATCCCAATAGTTTGCGGTATGTTCATTTGACAATATTATTAATCATGATCTTGGATTTTGCATAGTCGCTGTTTGCCTGTTGGGATACGGCATTCAGACTGTTATTCAGCCAGTCGTTAAATGCGGTAAACAGGTCGGTAGCGGAGAGGATTCCTTCTTTATAGATATTCAGGTTCTTGTAGTAGGAATCTTCTTTCAGCGCAGCTATTTCACCTGCCAGGCGTGCGCTTTTAAAAGCCTTCTGGTATTCCAGTTGCAATTGCCGGTTATTCACACTATCCTGCCGGGCTGCGTGTTCAAAATTGTTTTTAGCCACGGCAACATTGATCCGGTCGTAGCGTACGGCAGCCACCTTACCTACATCCGGGAAGATAGGGATGATCATTTTCACGCCGACATAATTGCTATTGATCCACCTGCTGCCATCGAAAGGATGGTTGTTGGTATTCTGCTGCCATCCCAGGCTGCTAAAGAGGGTAATGGTAGGCATGAACCAGCGTTTATTGGCACGCAGATCAGCTTCCTGGTATTTGAGTTGCCATTCTGTTTGTAATTGTGTCAGGTAGCCGGTAGCGGCCAGACTGGCATCGAAATTACCCGGGGCGGCTGTTTCTTCAATACTGACGGGGGTATCAGGATCCATATCACAGAGTAATTTCAGGCTGCTGTATTGCTCTTCGAGGTTTACTTCCAGCTGTTGCAGTTTATCCTGGATGGACAACTGGTTTGCTTTCGCATTGTTGACGTCCTGCTGGCGGGCAATGCCTTCCTGTTGTTTGTTCACCATGATAGTGGTGAGTGTATCCGCATTATCCAGGCTATTCTTTGTCACTTTGATCTGCCATTGATAAGAGAGGATATTGTAATAAGCACCTGCTACACTTTCGTAGAGGCTTTTCTTGTTGAGCAGGTTAGTGGCATTGGTGACCTGTTCACTGGCACGGGCCGTTCTTACCTGCGCCATGGCAAAGGGATTGAGAATGTCGATTTGCGGAGCGAAGTTAGCCGCAGTCACATATTGCTGGCCAAAGGTAACCTGCCTGTAAGTGCCGGTCGGACCACCAAAGATCTCTGCAGGTATAAAGGTGACACCCAGCTTGGTATTGTCGGTGCTTGTCAGATTTGCATCGCCCTTGATCTTCCACTTATCCAGTTTCGCAGCAAGGGTTTGATACTTATTCATCAGCACCTGCTGGGTGGCGTTTTTGAATGTGACACTATGCGCATCAGCGTAGGCAAAGACTTCATTGAGCGAGCGAAAGGATAAGGTACCCTGGGCTCCTGCTGTCAGACTACTGCTGATGAGAAAAATGATTAAAAACTGGCGCATCAGGAATTTGTTTACGGAGGCAAATATTCAAAACAATCAGCAACTGTAAAAATCAGTGTGGCTGAGTTAGACAAAATGAGAAGTGGATTAGTCTTTTGTCAGCCATTCAAGAAATTCAGAGGCCTTTTCTTTCCTGATGGTAATGGCCTCATTGTATTCCACCAGGAGGTTGAGTAATAGTTTTCTTCCCAGGTATTGGGAAACATCACGAATCGCCTTCCTGTTCACCAGGTGCTGTCTGTCAGCCCGGTAAAAGCCGGGGCCAACGACCGCTTCCAGTTCATCAAGTGGCTGGCTGATAATATATTTATGTTGTTCGAAATCGATGAGGGATACCTGTCCATGCTGGATATAGAACAGGGCGATATCTTCAGTCTTTACAGGAATGATCTTATCCCGCAGGCTTACAAGCAGCCTGGAAGTAGTGGCAGGCTTCTGTAATAGCCGGATGATGGTATGATAATCCGGTGAAATACTCTGGCGCAGTGATTCATAATGTGTGATAGCATCGCTGATAGTCGACTGCCCATAGGGTTTCAGGATATAATCAATACCGTTATTTTTAAATGCCTGGATGGCATATTCATTAAAGGCGGTGCAAAAGATGACGGGGACATTGAGTTTTAACTGATTAAAGATCTCGAAGCTCAGACCATCTCCCAACTGTATATCACTGAATACCAGCTGGCAGGTATTCGTTTCGAACCAGGCCAGTGCTTGTTTTACAGAAGGTAGGATTTTTACGATTGTCCATTCTTTGCGAGCGGAGAGAATATAATGCTGTAACTCTTCGGCGAGATTCTTTTCATCTTCAATGATCACTACATTCATTTGCGTATCATTTTTATACTTACACAAAAGATTTCTCCATCATTATTGACAGTAACTGTTTCACCATACAGCAGGCGATATCTTTCTTTCAGGTTTTGCAGGCCCATTTTGGAAGATTCTTCCAGCAGAAAGCGTGGCCGTATATTATTACTTACCAGCAAACTGGTTTCATTATTTGTCACTGTAATTTTCAGGGGTTCTTCTTCTGTCATGTTATTATGTTTCACCGCATTCTCCACTAAGATCAGGATAGCGAAATAGGGAACGACATAGGAAAGGTATTTTTCTTCGATCGCTGATGCAAACTGGAGAGCGGTATCAAAGCGCATTTGCTGCAGGGCGATATAATCTTCACAGAGCGCCAGTTCTTCTTTTACCGGGATGGTATCGAACTTTTTATTCTCCAACCCCAGGCGCAGGAAGCTGGATAATTTCACCAGGTATTCATCTGCGATGGCGGGATCTTTGCGGATGAGTGCTTTTGCTGTACCAATCGCATTGAAAAGAAAATGGGGATTCAGCTGGTTATGCAACACTTCGTATCTGGATTGCAGGTTAGCGAATTTCAGTTGTTCATTTTCTATATCCAATTTCTTTTTCGTTCTGTTTAATAAGATCACCACGGATATGATAAATATCATAGAATTGACAGCGACGATATTCACTATTCTGAATAGGTAGAAAGCAGTACCAGGTATTATTAAATGATTCATCCTGCCTACACCATAAGTAATGGTAGTCAGGGCGATCATGAAAAATGTAGAGATAAAAAAGCGGTTCTTGTGAAATGTGACTCTACCAATGAGGAAGATATGCAGCATCCATGTAATAAATATCCCGATGGTAGCAAAAGGAAACCCGATCCATATATGAGAAGGATATACATTCCGGACCAGGAATACCGGGGTGACCAGCAGCATCGCTATGAGCGGTGATGTGGTGAGAGCCGCACGGAATAAGACCCAACGTTCTTCTTTGGTGAGTTTTGTGCTAATAGTCTGGATTTTAGATGTGAAGATATAGGAAATTTCAGAATGGGTATTTTTTTCCTATTAAGTGAATAAAAAATGAAATTAAAGGCATTTCCTTGCTGCCGTTGACCTTTCAAATAAACCAAACTATTTATTCACACATGTGTTTAACTTTCTTCCCTTCATCCTCCGCAATCTGATACTTTTGCAACATTATCACACCGCCAACTTCGCTATTTATTCCTTGCCACATACCCTTGTTAGGCATTTAAAATCAAGACTTTTAGAGCATGCAGAACTTTTTATCAGAATTTAAGCTACAGACTGGCTATTTAAAGTACCGTCCTGAACTAAGCAGGAAGGAAACCTGGGAAGAAGCCATCCGGGAGCGGGTCATGAAAATGCACCGTGACAAATACGCGCACCTGCTTGATAACAAGGTGTTATCGGAATACATGGCTTTTGCAGAAGATGCTTATGTTGATAAACTGGTATTAGGTTCACAGCGGGCGCTTCAGTTTGGAGGCCAGCCTATTTTGCGTCATAACTCCAAGATGTACAACTGTCTCACCTCTTATTGCGATAGGCCAGAATTCTTCAGAGAGTCTATGTGGTGGCTCCTAAGCGGTTGCGGAGTTGGCTTTTCTGTACAACATCATCATATTGCGAAACTCCCTGATTTACAGGTACGTGATAAAGGCACCAGGACTTTTATCATTGAAGATAGCATTGAAGGATGGGCAGATGCAATTGGTGTATTGCTAGCTTCCTATTTCAGGGCAGATAATAAATTCCAGACTTATTGGGGCTATGAAGTAAGACTCGATTATTCCCTGATCAGACCGAAAGGTGCTTATATCTCCTCAGGGTTTAAGGCACCGGGCTCCGATCCGCTGAAGATAGCGATTCAGAAGATCGAAGAGATCATTGAACAATGGCTGAAATCACAGGGTGGTACAATGAGAAGTATCCTGGCATATGACATTGTGATGCATGCTTCCAATGCAGTATTGGCCGGTGGTGTAAGAAGGAGTGCGACCATCTGTATTTTCAGCAAAGATGATGAAGAGATGCTGAATGCCAAGACTGGTAACTGGTATATTACTCAACCCCAACGTGCACGCTCTAATAATTCTGTTGCCCTGCTGAAATCAGAAACTACCTACGAAGAGTTTCAGGCGATTATGGAATCTGTAAAAGAATTTGGTGAACCAGGTTTTGTGTGGCTGGATGATCTTGAAATTCTTTACAATCCATGTGTGGAAGTCGGAATGGTACCTAAGCTCAAAACAGAAAACGGATGGGTATCCGGCTGGCAGGGATGTAACCTGACTACTGGCAATGGTGCCATGTGCAGGGATAAAAAGTCTTTCCTGCGCATGTGTAAAGCCCTGGCTATATTAGGTACGCTGCAGGCGGGGTATACCACTTTTGATTACGTAGGTGGTGTTACTGAAGAGATCTTTAAAAATGAAGCATTATTAGGTTGTGCTATTTCAGGTTGGTTAGATAATCCTGATGTGCTGCTGAACAAAGAAACTTTGGCAGAAGGTGTACAACTCATCAAAGATATTAACAAAGAACTGGCAGCTGTATTAGGGATCAACTATGCAGCCCGTACTACGCTCAGTAAACCTGATGGAAATGGTGCTATTATTCTCGGTTCTTCTTCCGGCGTAAAACCTGTGGAAGGTAAGCGCTGGATCCGTTATGTGCAGGTGAATCCGGATGAATATGGGGTGGAGTTTTTCAAGTCACAGAATCCGGAACTGGTAGAGAAGAGTGTGTGGGATTTCAATGGTCGTGACTATGCGATTGGTTTTGCGATGGAAGCAGAACCGAAGGCAATGAGCAAGCATGATGTGTATGGTGTAAAACACCTGGAGATCGTGAAGTTCATTATGGAAAACTGGGTGTATCCTGGTACCAATATTGAAAGATGTGTGATTCCTTCTGTGAGACATAATGTATCAAATACTATTTCAGTTGATAATTGGGAAGATGTGACTGATTATATCTATGCTAACCGTAAATACTTTGCAGGTATTTCTCTGCTGGGTATGTCCGGTTCACTGGAATACAATCAGGCTCCTTATTCAGAAGTATTCACACCTACAGAACTGATTAAGATGTATGGTGATGGCGTGATCATGGCATCAGGTCTGATCGTGGATGGTCTGCATGCATTTGACCAGGATTTATGGAAAGCATGTATGTATGTGCTGGACAGGAACCTGCCACTGGAAGGAAGCCGTGAAAAGATCTTCTACCAGAAAGACTGGATCAGACGAGCGAAGAAATTTGCGAAAAACTACTTTAAGAAAGATCAGAAGAAGATGACTTATGCACTGAAAGATGTGCACCGTTATTATCGCTACATGACGATCGTGAAGAATGCGAAAATGATCGACTGGAGCAAATACAAAGAAGAATTACCTGATTTTGTGGATGTGAACACCCTGGGCGCCATCGCGTGTGCAGGCGGTGCGTGCGAGTTGCCACAGGCACAATTGACAGTATAGAACAAGGCCTGCATGAGGCTACAACAAAAAGGCCTGAGCAATGCTCAGGCCTTTTATCGGAAAAAGGGTATGTATCAGTTTACCATAATGTTGATCCTTAAAGCTATGCGATGATTCCCGTGATACAACCTCCAGTCTGTGACTTGATCCACTCTATTGCGGCTTAGATTCAAATATATTACTTGATCCATTCGGCGTACGAATCACTGGTTTCATACAAAACCAGTTTAACTAACTCTACATCTTCCGGAAATCCACCCTTCAGCTCCTCTTTAATATAGAGGATAATGTTTTCTGCGGATGGTTCCATATCCCAGATTTCGAGATTTTCCAGCTCTCCCAGATTCGGATTAGCAGCCAGGTAAGCTTTGGACAGGATAAGGCGGTGATCAAATTTATCAACCACTTTCTCATTTACCAGCTTTTTCAGGTCTTTAAAGTCCATCAAAATTCCTGTGCCTCCCAGGTATCCTTCTTCAGGGGTTTTGCTGCTGACAGTAACATGCAGTTTATAGGAATGCCCGTGTAAATTCCTGCATTTGCCGGCATATCCATGCAGTGCATGGGCCGTTTCAAAGTTGAATATTTTAGTGATTTGCAACACTGATCGTTCTCAAATTTTTGCAAAGCTACTGCAAATAACAATCGACATTCATGATTTATGTCATTTTAACAAATGGGTAGATTTAAATTCTCCCTTTCTGATGCTATATTCGCAAATTTGACGTACATTTAATTAATTGTAATCCTAACACTTAATAAGCTCTTTGATTAGTACCGGCAAGGCCAGTGCACAATAACTCCTATTCCACTAAAACACAATTTTCTATATTCAAAACCCTTTCTCTGTTATGAAAACGTTTACACTTTTCATCATTTCCCTGTTTGTATGCCTCTCCTCCTACGCCCTGCAGGGCCTCACAGGCATTCACGACCCTTCTACTATTATCAAGCGAAACGGTGTATACCATGTATTTGGCACCGGAGCGCAGATCTACCACCTCACCTCTACAGACCTCATTAACTGGACCACTGCTTCTACGGTTTTTGCGAGTGGCACCTGGCCCAGCTGGATCAACACCTATGTTTCTGGCTTTGCCGGCACCTTCTGGGCTCCGGAATGTGTGTATATGAATGGCAGGTACTATTTATATTATGCCTGTTCTACCGGCGGCAGGCCCTGTGCCATAGGAGTAGCGACCAGTACAGATCTGAGTACCTGGACGGACCAGGGTGTGGTGGTATATTCCACTACTTCCAGTACTTATGGTTCTATTGATCCGGCGGTTTTTGCGGATGCCAGCGGAAATTACTGGCTTACATTTGGCTCACATCTTACGGGCATCTGGCTGGCACAGCTCAACACTTCAACAGGCAAACGTCTGAACTCAACCCTGTACAATATTGCGGGCAGCAGCAGCACAGATATGGAAGCTTCTTACGTGATCAGAAATGGCAGTTATTACTACCTGTTTTACAACAGGGGCGTATGCTGCAATGGCACCAGCAGCACTTACTATGTGCAGATGGGCAGGTCTACAAGTCCGACAGGGCCATATGTAGATAAAAACGGTACCAGTCTCCTCAGTGGTGGCGGCACTACCGTACTGAACACATCCGGTAATTATATCGGCCCTGGTCAGATTGGTTATTACCAGGAGAATGGGTTTAACTTCCTGAGCTACCATTATTATGATGGCAATAATAGTGGCACGCCAACCCTTGGTGTGGCAAATGTAGGCTGGGATTCTTCCAGCTGGCCATTCTTTACCCGTGACTGGATTGCTGCAGGCAGGTATACAATTACCAACAAGAACAGCGGTCTTGTATGGGATGCCTGGGGTTGTACAGGCGCTTCTCTGCAAGCGATCGCACAAGGTAGCTCCGCAGGCCTGACCTGTCAGCAATGGGATTTTACTGCACTTGGAAATGGGGTGTGGAAAATCACCTGTGCACTGGGTGGCCTGGCTGCCGATGTATACAATTGCGCGGCTACGAATAGTACACCACTTGATCTGTATGCCTATTGGGGAGGCAGTTGTCAGCAATTCAAACTGGAACGGGCGGGTGATGGTTCATTGGTGTTTTCTTCTATGAACGGGAACCGCGTTGTGGAAGTACCGAATGCTTCTACTACTGCCGGACAGCAGCTTGCCCTGTATGATTATAATGGCTGTACCTGCCAGCGATGGAACGTATCCTTGATTTCTTCGGCAAAATTAGCAAAGACGGTTACAGATACAATTGCAGGTTTGCAGATCTTTCCGAATCCGGCATCCGGTGCGCAGGGTGTGACTATCAGTTTGCCTGCTGAGCAGCTTACAAGAATACGGATCATTAATGCAGCGGGTACTGTGATCAGTGATCAGCAATTTATTCACCAGTCAAAAATAAATGCCGCGCAGGGCCTGCCTGCTGGTTTGTATTTTATACAGATCAGTACCAAAGATGCAGCAGTGATGAAGAAAATAGTGATTCAATAATGTATGTTTTATACGCAGGCCGGGGATTTCATTCCCTGACCTGTGTTTTTGCAAAAGGTTACGTGCTGACCGCACTTCTATTTTTATGGAGGAGAACTTCTTCAACCTATCTGCATTATCACCCCTACAAGTCGATTATGTCATAATTTATTATTCATTTGCGAATGAGGCTACCGGCAATCATGTCCTGCTTGCATATTCAGATTCTTTCTGCACATTTACAGTAACATTGCCTGCAGGCGATGTTACTTTTTCCTCTCATCCGCAATTAGCCATATTTTACCTGCTATCACTGCGGATATACTTCCCTGCTGGCTGTTATATTCGTCAGCTACTTAAACACCATGTACTTTATAATGAAACGTTTTGTTAAACAACTCGCCGTTTTCCTCACTTTTTCCTGCACAGGCAATCTTTTACACGCTCAGAGCAACTGGGAGATACAGGAGGCTCCGCTGCAAACCCGATGGTCTCAGCTGGTTTCACCGACCAATGCACTGCCTGAATATCCACGCCCCCAGATGATCCGTGATAACTGGGAAAACCTGAACGGACTATGGGAATATGCCATTACAGATAAAGACGCTACAAAGCCCGTAATTTTCGCTGGTGAGATACTGGTACCGTATCCTATCGAATCCGCATTATCAGGCGTTAAAAAGGCTGTATTGCCCTCACAACGCCTTTGGTACAAACGGCGTCTGCCCCCGGTACCCAGGCCAGACGGGAAACGGATCCTTTTACACTTTGGGGCGGTAGACTGGCAAACCACTGTGTATGTGAATGGAAAGCAGGCCGGCACCCATACAGGTGGGTATCAGAATTTTTCTTTTGATATTACCCGCCTGCTGAAAGAACGTGATAATGAGATCCTGGTAAGTGTATGGGATCCATCTGACCAGGGCATCAATCCTCACGGCAAACAGGTATTAGCACCCAAAGGCATCCGCTATACTGCAACTACCGGCATCTGGCAAACTGTATGGCTCGAAACGGTGCCGGATACTTATATTTCTTCCCTTGTGATTACGCCCGATGTAGATGGCGGATTTGTGGCCCTCACAGTGAAAACCAGCGGTATGACGGGCAATATGAAGGTGGCCGCTTTTGCTGCTGCAAATGGTTCGCTAATCAGCACAACCAAAGGCAGGACCAACGAAACAATTAAAATACCCGTTCCCAAAGCACATCTTTGGAGCCCGGATGATCCTTTCCTCTACGACCTCTCTGTAAAACTTATTCAAAACGGGGATACTTCCGATGCCGTAAGCTCTTATTTCGGCATGCGGAAAATCGCCATCAAAAAAGATCTGAAAGGGCAGGAAAGAATTTACCTGAATGATCAGTACACCTACAATCTGGGGGTACTGGACCAGGGTTTCTGGCCGGATGGACTCTACACCGCTCCTACTGACGAAGCGCTTCGTTTTGATATAGAAGCTATCAAAAGCATGGGCTTCAACACCATCCGTAAGCACATCAAAATCGAGCCTGCCCGCTGGTATTACTATGCTGATAAACTAGGAATGCTGGTATGGCAGGATATGGTAACCTGCGCCAGCCTGAAACCGGAAGCCAAGGAAGCATTTGAGAAAGAAAGTGCCGCAAACGTGGCACAATTGTATAATCATCCTTCCATTATCTCCTGGGTACTCTTCAACGAAGGCTGGTTCACCTACGATCAGCTCCGCCTGACCAAATGGCTGAAGAGCACCGACCCTACCCGCCTGGTGAATGGTCATACGGGGGAGAATTATGAGATGGACGGCCAACAGGTTGCTGAGAAATGGGCGAATGCGGATTTTGCGGATGTACATGATTATCCTGGTCCTGGCATTGCGCCGGCACTGCCAGGCAAAGCCAGGGTACTGGGTGAATGGGGCGGCATCGGCGTGCCTGTAAAAGGGCATGAATGGGATGCTGCCGCGGGTTGGGGATATGTAAAAATCACCCCGGCAGAGTTGAGTACCCGCTATGCTTCTATGGTCAAAAAGCTCAAAGATTACGAAACACAAGGTCAATCAGGATCTATTTATACAGAGCCTTTTGATGTGGAGATTGAAGAAAACGGGCTTATTACTTACGATCGCCGGATTATTAAAGTACCACTCGATACCCTGCGAAAAATACATGCCGCGTTTATCCCGCTGAGACCCGGTGCAGATCTGGGTTTGCAAAATGCAGATACAACCTCTGTTCCTGATCCTTTCCGTCCACAATTCCTGGCTATCCTGGAAATGGAAGCAGATGCAAAAAAGACGCATGACTGGCAGCCATTGACAGAAAATGTTACTGACTACCTGGGTAAAGGCGGCACCAGCTTCTCCCCTACCAAGATCAGTAGCATGGCCCTGAAGGTTTTTAATGGTACCAATGATCCTAAACTACTGAACCAGGCTTTGAAATGGATGGAGCAGGTGGTAGAAATAGAAAAGAATACGTTTACGATGGGTACTTATGCAAACCTCTTGTACAAATCAGGGGATAAGGAGAATGCGCTGAAGTGGATGGTAAAATCAGTGGAACTGGCACATGAGGAAGAAATACCGGTGTATCAGGCTATTTATGATAAGATGAAAAAAGGCGAAAAAACATGGTAACAATACATTGCACACCCTTTCTATAAAAGTTCTATAACGTGGCAAGTGCACAGCTTCTCCCCTTCGATAGTTAAACAAAAATAAGGTTGTACAGAAAGTAATCTGAAGGCATTGAAAATTCCATTCACAACGCCCTTCGTCTGGGATCCGGGAAATATTACTTTCTGTACAACCCTATTTTTTTTATTTCTTTTTATTTTTGGCGCCCCTTGTTTTTGGCTTGCCATATTTCTGCTGCATTTTCTCCTTATGGGAGATCTTTACATTCACTTTCTTATTCTTTGCTTTCTTCTCATGGAAGGCAGGTCCATAAGATTCCATCTTCGGCAAAGCCACCAGGAAATTCTTCATCTTCACTTCCGGCTTCTCATCATCTGTCAGTACATCAGAAATTTCCAGTTCTGCTGGTAATGGTTCCAGCGGGATCTCATAATTCATCAATGCCTGAATCCTTTCCAATCCTTCTTTTTCACGTGCTGTATAAAAGATGATGGACTTACCATGCTTATCCGCACGGCCTGTACGACCTATTCTATGCAGGTAGCTTTCCGGTACTTCAGGTACGTCAAAGTTAAGTACATGGCTCACATCCTCGATATCAATACCTCTCGCGATAATATCTGTTGCGATCAGGAAACGGTATTCGCCTGACTTAAACTTCTTTACTGTATTAAAACGATGGTTCTGCTCCTTATTAGAGTGAATGACACCCACCTGCTCAGGGAACTTTGTTTCTACCTGCTCAAACAGCTGGTTTGCCAGTTCTTTAGTAGCTGCAAAGATCAGTACCTTACTCATTTCCTCACGTGTCTTCAACAACAGTTCCAGCAGGTTTACCTTTGTGTTGAAGTTAGGCACAGCAAATCCTGTCTGGCTGATATTTTCACGGGGAGTACCTACAGGTGCCGCTTCGATAGTAACCGGCGCATTAAAGTAAACCTCCATCAGATCTTCCACTTCCGGGGTAATGGTCGCAGAAAACAGCAGGTTTTGCCTTTTTGCGGGCAGTAAATCCAGGATATGTTTCAGTTGCGGACGGAATCCCAGGTTCAGCATTTCATCCACTTCATCAATCACCAGTCGTTTAATAGCTTTTAGTTTCAATGCACCACTCAGCACCAGGTCCACCAGGCGACCGGGGGTAGCTACGACCACATCCAGTTTGCCATTAGCCGTTACCATCTGGGGGTTCATATTTACTCCGCCAAAAAATCCGGCCACTTCCACGTTCATATAAGGGGTCAGCTTTTTTACAGCTTCCGCTACCTGGATCACCAGCTCCCGGGTAGGCACTACTACCAGGATCTGGGCATAGCGTTCTTTGGAAAACTTCCATTGCCGCAAACAGGGCAACAAATAAGCGAAGGTTTTACCCGTACCGGTCTGTGCTATGCCACATACGTCCTGACCGGACATGACCACAGAAAAGGCCTTCGCCTGAATGGTGGTGGGCGTTGTATAGCCCAGATCACTCAGGGCATTCAGTAAAGGCTTGCTGAGGTTTAGTTCATCAAAAGTCATAATACGATTCAAAATGAACGGCAAAGGTACTGAATCTATTTCTTCTGATAAGAGCCTGCCAATTTTACCAGGGCTTCCGGATCATCTGTAATGATGCCGTCTACCCCCAGATCTATCATTTTCTGCATGTCCTGCGGGTCATTGACTGTCCATGGCAGTACCTGTACGTTCTTATGGTGAGCAGTTGTTACCAGGTCTTTTGTTACCAGTGCAGAGTAAGGGCTATAGATGTCCGGGCTAAAGCCTAATTGCGCCAGGTTGGTTTCGAAGCTCTCCTTTCCGTATACCAGCAGTGCCAGCTTTTGTTCAGGATACAGCTTATGGATCACCTGCAAGGTCCGGATGTCAAAAGACTGCACAGTCACCCGGTGCTGGATTCCCTTGTCTTTGATTACCTTCATCATTAGTGCTACAAATTCATCTGGTGCGGGGTGAAAGGTACCATCCCCATCGGGTGAACATTTGGTTTCCATGTTGTAATACACGGGTTTCAGGTGATGTGTTTTCACGTAAGTTTCCACGCTGTCAATCAGTTCTGACAACAGTGGTTTATACGTTTTCATCTTCACCTGCTTCGGAAAATCTTTATGAGGTTTGGTGCCGGCATCGTATTTACGGATACTGTCATAGGGCATGGTGTACAATTTATACGATTGTTCATTGACCTTTTCAATATCCTTTCCTTCGGGTGTGCGCATAAAATCAGCCGACATATAGAGGTCATGGGAAACCACGACCTTTTTATCAGCAGAGATCACGCAGTCCAGTTCCAGTGTCCGTGCCCCCAGATCGATGGCATGTTTCATTGCCGGAATGGTATTTTCCGGCATGAGTGCGCGCCCGCCTCTATGTGCCTGTACATCAAACTGTGCAGATGCGGCCAGGGAGACCAGCATTAAAATACTACCTAATAAGCTTTTCATAGTTCCAGGTTTGGCTTAAAAAAGCAATATACTGCTGCTGCAGTATTTCTGTTAGGCGGGCATCATTATTTCCTGCATATTTAACATTGGCCTGTGCGAAGGGTCTGGTAGCAGGCATACTCTGTTGACATGCTTGCAAATTGAGGATGCTTACGGATTACCTGATGTTAATATTTCCTGTCAGTCGTATAGCGAACTATTTCTTCCAATGCATCTTTTACGGCTGTATTGCTGAAGGTATTGAGTATAGCCAATGCTTCATCCCTGAAAGCATACATACGTTCAGTTGCATAGTCCAGCCCTCCGCATTCCTTTACTACGGAAATAAGGTAAGCGATTCTTTCCTTGTTGGTATTCTGGTGCCGGATGATATATAATAATTCTTTACGTTGTGCCGGAGAACAATTGGCAATTGTATAAATCAATGGCAGGGTTACCTTCTTTTCCTGGATGTCATTGCCCACCGGCTTACCGACATCCTCTGTGCCATAATCAAACAGGTCGTCTCTGATCTGAAAAGCCATACCGACCTTTTCTCCAAACAATGCAATCTTTTCTACAATGCTTTCATCATTGGTAGCGGAAGCTGCTCCCGCTCTGCATGCTGCTTTAAGCAGCGCTGCCGTCTTTTGACGAATGATGGTATAATAAACAGATTCATCTAAATTTAACTTTTTCGAGCGTGTTAGCTGCTCCAGCTCCCCTATTATCGTTTCTTCAATAGCATCCGAGAAAATCTTCAGGATCTTATGATCGCCGATTGAGAGGGATTGGAGCATCCCGTTCGAGAACATGACATCGCCCACCAATACAGCCGTCCGGCTCTTCCAGAGGGCGTTTACCGAGGCTTGCCCCCTTCGCTCCGCCGCATCGTCTACAATATCATCATGCACCAGCGAGGCATTGTGCAATAGCTCTACTAACACGGCGGCCCTGTAACTCTGTTCCGTAATCTCCCCTGCCAGGTGTGCGCTCAGCAATACAAACACCGGTCTTACCTGCTTGCCGGAATGCCGCAGTATGTAATCAGTGATCCTATTAAAAAGTGCACTGTCCCCCTGCATCCATTCGCGCAAATATTGGTCAAATCGTGTAAGGTCTCCTGTTAGTATCTTTTTCGCTAATTGCATAAATTAGCATCAAAGATAATAAATTCTGTCAGCTGGTGAGCCGATTCCGGTCAGTTTACCAGCTGACAGACGTACATATTATTTAGCACCGTCGATGGTACTCTGGTGATAGCTTGTCACTACAGGCTTAAATTTTACATGCTCGATTTTCAGTACTACAGGGTTTGGCCATTTACGATCCGTGTAAAACCGTTGCCCGTTCACCGCGCTGATAAAAAGGCCCACCGGGGTATTCTGGGAATAGATACCTGCATCAAAATTCTCTTTATATTCTACCAGCTGACTGGCATAACCGAGAATGGAAACTTTCGTCTGTGCATTCCCTTCCAGGGTATGGAATACCATATCTTTTCTTTCTCCGTATTTCCAGTCCTTACCTCCCTGTACAAAAGCGTAGACGGTAGAAGTATCTGCACCACGGGTAAACCATACATTGCCTTCTTTGGCCATATGCCAGGGGCGAACACCTGTCACTGCCTCGTTATTGGCGAACTGCCACAGGGCCAACTCTCTCAGCAAAGCTTCCTGTTCGATCTGGATTTCACCATCCGGTTTAGGACCCACATTCAGTAAAAGGTTACCACCTTTCGCCCTGGTTTCGATGAGCATATTGATCATTTCCGTACCTGACTTCTGAGGGTCGTTGGTTGGCTTGTACTGCCAGTCTGTGCCCATCGTAAAGCAGGCCTCCCATGGTCCGGGTAATACGGAATCAGGCAATTCCTGCTCTGGTGTATTCATCTGTCCGCGGGTCACTACGATATTCGGTTGTAGTTGCCAGGCATATTCTTTCAATCCTTCGGCAGGACCATCGAAGAAGATGAAGTCTATCTTGCCGTAGTTACTTAAGAGTTCTTTCAGCTGTGCTTTATCCAGCGCCATCAGCCCCGGGTTCTTTTCAGGGAAATGCTGCGGCAGCTGCATCCTGCCTACAGGCACATGTTGCTGGTATAAATAATTAAAATCCTCGGGGGAAAAATAGATCCCAATCGCAATGCCCTGTTTGCGGAAAGCATCAAAGATGGCTTTGGTTGCATCCTTTTTGAATGGGGTATTCATGATATTGAAGGGAGTCGTCTTTGTATCCCACATACAAAAACCTGAGTGATGTTTGGTGGTAAACACCACGTACTTCATACCAGCAAGTTTAGCCAGCACAGCCCAGTCGTCGGGATTGAACTTATGAGGGTTGAAAGTTTTGGGTAGTTCTTTTGTAAAACGCTCCAGGTATTCATCGGATGCACCAGCCATACTATGACTGATCACAGCACCTAGCTGGGCATCTACACTCCAGTGAATAAACATACCGAGACCAAGGTCCATGAACCATTTTTCTTTTTCAGGGTCGTTACTGGTTTTTTGAGCGGAAACACTAAAAGACATGACAATACAGGCTAAAGCCAGGCATAATTTTCTCTGCATGATAAATCCAGTTGATAAGCAATGGATAATAATACAAAGAATATCCCCGAAATGCAAGGTATTATATACCGCTGGCCAGAATTGTAACGGCTTCGGTCATTTCAGCTTCGCTCAGAGAAGCAAAACCAATCCTGCAGGCATTTTCAACCATGTAATTAGAACCATCGCTGATGTACAATCCCTGCTTTGCAGCGTTTGCAGAGAGTGTTTTTAAAGGCACTTTGAACCGGGTCCAGATAGCCATGCCGCCCATAGGTACAGTATATTCGACGGTATGCTGCAGATGAGTATCCAGCAGGGTGGTCAGGTGTAGCAATCTGGATTGATATATTCTATTTGCCTTTTTCAGATGACGTGATATATCCCCATTATTGATCAATATAGCCAGTGCATCTTCCATGAGGTGATTGCCTTTCAGGTCCAGTAATTTGCGGAGGTATATACCTTGCTGAACGAAGTCTTCAGCACCTACCAGAAAGCCAATGCGCACAGAGGCTGCCAGTGATTTGGAGAAAGAGCCGATATAGATCACCCTGCCTTCATGCTGTCCACTGGCCAATGGCAGGTATGGGGAAGAATTATAGTGAAAACCATAGTCATAGTCATCTTCAATGATGGCAAAGTTATACTGTGCGGACAGTTCCAGCAGGTGCATTCTCCTGGCCGGACTAAGGGTCACCGTAGTAGGATGATGGTGATGAGGTATGACATAGAGCATGCTGATTGGGTGCTTTTTACAGATAGCTTCCACAGCATCCGTATCCATACCCTGGTCATCTACAGGCACTGTGAGCAGATTGGCTCCCAGATGCTGAAAGACCTGGCTGGCAGTAAAATATCCAGGTGTGCCGGCAACGACGTTCGAACCAGGAGCAATGGTGAGTCTTGCGGCGATATAAATGGCCATCTGGGCACCATGGGTGATCAGGAGGTTAGGGATCCCGGCCTTGATTCCTCTTGTTTCAGCGAGGTAGTCTACCATGGCCTCCCGTAAACTGAAGGCACCGGCAGTGACAACTCCGGTTACGGGGTTTTTATATTTAAACTTCAGCAGACTTCTGTATTCACGCATCAGCAAATCCAGGGGAGCCAGGCGAGTATCCGGCCAGCCATCGTCAATGGAAAGCCTGAAAGGAGTATCAGGCGCATAGATACCGCCCTGCCGATCCTTTGTCAGGACGTTGAAAGGGGCGGACATTTGTTTACCATACCCCCCGGCGGCATCCTGCTTCCATTCCCTTGGTTTTAATTCAGGGAGATTACCGGCTACAAAAAATCCCTTCCTGGGAGTGACCAGGATCCAGCCCTGGATCTGTAATTCACTATAAGCGGCAATGACCGTTTTGCGGTGTACATCCAGGATCTCAGCCATTTCACGGGTGCCTGGCAGAGCGGTTTCGGGCTTTAGTATCCCATTCTTGATATGCTGGGTAATAGCGTTGGCGATCTGCCTGTAGACAGGCAGGGCTAAGGTTTTATTCAGGGGAATAAGGGTTTGGAATGGCAGCATCTGGACTACTTTATATTTTAAAACTGGGATACAAAGATAGTCCTGGCAAGCAGTAATTTTGATAGGTAAACCAGAAAAAAATGCACATCCAATACAAAAATGACACGATACCTGCTACACAGGATATTATTGCACTCTATGACAATGCGGTATTAAATAGGCCAACGGAAGATCGGGAAAGAATCGCCAGGATGTATGAAAACTCAAATCTGGTTATTTCAGCCTGGGATGGGGATCGCCTGGTAGGAGTAGCGAGGTCTTTGACTGATTATTGCTTTTGTTGTTATTTGTCTGACCTGGCAGTGAATAAGGATTATCAGGCAGCAGGTATTGGAAAGCAACTGGTGGCTTTGACTCAGGAGGCAATAGGGCCACAAACGATGTTGCTGCTATTATCCGCCCCAACGGCAATGGAGTACTATCCTAAGATTGGGATGACAAAGCTGGATAATGCGTTCTATTTTCCAAGGAAGCAATAGTGGCTTTCTACGCAGGCATTACTTTCCGTAGAACTACGTTCTCTTTTCCGTACTTCCACTCTGGTCGCTCTTCTTTCGCCATTCTATCTTTGCGGCAGTTTAGTTCTCATCAAGTTGATGCATCTGCTAACAGCACCAACTAGGACCGACGGCTAGTAACCGTCGGTCTCTTTTTTAGTTTAATATTGTCCGCTGGCACCGCCACCGCTGCCGGTACCGCCTCCAAAATCGAAGCGATCTTTGCCTGGCGCACCCGTTTTGAAGGATTGGGAGATGAGGATAGATTCAATCTGCAACGCTTCCAGTGTGCCTTTCTCATCATCTTCTTCAGAAGTAAAACCATGCTTTGGTGCTTTCAGGTATTTGATAATGCTGTAAGCAAATAAGATCATAATCAATCCGCCGACGGTCATTGCGACTTCAAGTGGAGCGACGCTGTGATAATATCTTACCGTAAACACAATCGCTGCTACTAACACCAATCCTACACGCACAAGAATCTGGTCTTTATTTTTAAGTCCGAAGAATAAATATATCAGTGGCACTAATACGGTCAATGCCCAGAAGAGCCATCCCATCGGCAATCCCTTTACATACATACCTGGAATATTATTCCATGACTCATAGGTATCTCTTACTAAAAAATAGTTGCCTCCCGCATACAGGGTTAGCAGAGCCAGGGCCTGCATACCTTTCATCACACCTTTGTAGTATCTGCATTCTTCCAGTATCACCAGGCTTCTCAGTAACCAGTACATACCAAATGAAGCGCCGATGATTACAAAAGGAACGACTAAAAGCCATGACATAAGGCCTGTCAGCAAAGTGAACAACAATGCCAGTTGTGCGACCCAACCCATCACCTGATCTGCAAAACGAATGAAGAACCACATGCTCACAATGAAGACAATAATGCCTATGGCCACGGGGTCCATATGCGTGTCAAATGCGACCACCCCTGCTATCAGGGCAGCTCCGCTCATCCACATCAGGGCTGCATCAGCACCGGACTTATAATGCTTTTTATCTTTCACCAGCAACTCCAATACAATATAGGATGCGATTGCGAAAAAGATATTAATTCCTCCAAACACATTTTCATTCGCACCACTCAACATTATTAAGCACAGGAAACCATAAGAGAAAATGCCAATTATCAGGCTCAGTATAAACAGGCCTATACGCAGGTACATATTGGGGGTATATAATTCTACCGGATAGGCAGCTTTTATACTATTAAGTTCTTCCTGCGTGATCAATTGTTTCCTGAAAGCCTTTTCTGCTTCAAGGTTGATTTCCCTGTTATCCAGCTGTTGTTTATTATAGGCTATCATGTTTGATCTTTTTATTTGCATTAACAAGGAAAATAATCAGTCCAATGGCAGAAGCGATGAAATATAGAATACCCGCATAAATGCCCCCTTCGTTTTCTGTGAGAATGAGCAGTCTTACAACCACGTAAGACAATCCTACATATGCATATAAAGCGATCATCAACAGAAAATAAAAGGAATGGTGTTTGAGTGCTTCCCTGTATAAATAATAACTGATCCCTGCCTGCAACGCGAACCAGATTAGGTAGCTGGCATTATCTTCCATCCGGTAACCGTCACTGGATTTAAACATAGCAGTAACACATGCCAGCAGCAAGAGGTGCATACCAAAATTGCGGTAAGTGAAGCCAAAATGAGGTTTCTTCCGCAGATAGTGGGTAAGGTAATCTACTAACAATAGTGCTCCCCCCAGTAACAAGCCGGTAATGATCAGGTGCATGGTAATGAACATGGAGCCTTCTAAGAAGGTCAGGGGCGATACATTGACGCCCAGCCACGCAGCCAGGTTTGTAATAGCCAGGCTTAGTACCCCTAAATGGTCGAAGTAATAAGCACTGAAAAACAGCACAATAAGGGGAATGAAAGTTGCTGTACCATAATGCCACTTAAATACTCCATATACCGCCTGCAGATAGGTAATGAATGTGATTAGTAACAGGCATCCTAACAGCAAAACGTAATCGAAAAAAGGGTTAGGAGCCTCTACCTTTCCCCAGGAGAAAGGTAGCTTTTGGCGAAAGCAGTAATAAAAACAACCGGCACAGGCTAGCGCAATGGCTAATAGAATGACCTGATGCCCAATGGTATCAATGTTTTTGTAAACAAGAACACCCAATCCCCCGCTTAATAACAGTACTCCCAGATAAAGAATGGTTTTCAATTCCCAGTGGAGGCTAAACAATTTTTTCCCGGTGGCAGCATGGATGTTGGACATTGACCCGGGGGAGATCAAACCATCCTGCTCCAGTTTCCCGAACATGCGAATATTCATATGGGAAAAATATAACATTAAGTTCACATAAAAAAAGATTACATCTACCTCGGAATCAAACGCTTCATTTTCAAGAGCTATTTTGGATAAAAGAAAGATTTAATTCATTTGATTATATGAATTAGCTTTGCGACCGCAAAATCAGTGACCACCCCAGGAATATCTCTATTTCTCTGAGTAAATGCGCACTCAGATTAACCTCAAAAAACGAGCGTATTTTGGAAACTGATAGTGTTATCAATCTTCTGTCTGAGCTAGTTTGTAATATCAGCATAAAAGATGCTCCGCTGATTACAAAGGAAGCGTTTGAAGAGCAGAAAGCTAAACTTAATGAGTATGAAAAAGAAATCCAGGTTGCCATTTTTAGGCATGCAGTACTATTATCGTCTCCTCAATACTACAATGACATCATATCGTCATATTCAAGAGTATTATCTCATCTTGAGAACTGCCTGACAGAAGCCCTTCCCGATACCAGCGGTGAAGGTTCTTTCACCGTGTCTTTACAACAACACACGTTATCAGCGGTTCAACGATTGAAGCTCTTTATCGATAACCGCTTCTTCCATACCTCAGGAACACCGGATTCCGATAAACCCCTTACCAGAGAAAAACTCAAATTGAATATTGCTGTATCAGTTATTGCTACGCTGATGTCTGCTTTTGTGCGGTCGGGCGAGCATGTTTCTATTAAACAGGAGACGGCCATCATGCGTTTTGCAGTGCAGCTTTTTAGCTCAAAGCAGGCGGATGAAATAGCGTTTAAAAGTTTTCAGAATCATTACCGAATGCCTGAGAGAGCAGCAATAGCGAAGTCAATTGAGATCCTGAAGGGGATGATACAGTGGCTGAGGGAAATTTAAGCAGGTAAGCGATTGAAAGCGAAACAGTTTGCAGGGCTTGTATAGGCCTCTGCAACTGTTCTTCCCTGGGAGAGGGGAGTAATTTTGTAAAATGAATAACTAAGCTTCAGGCCTCGCTTTGTGAGGCCTATTTTCTTTGAAAATAGTTTTCACGTCCGTTGATGGATTCCCTCTTTCATGAATGTTCTATTTTTTCATCCCTTCATGCCCAGCTACTTATACCTGCCTGCACACCCCTTTGCAACTATTCTACAATGCCTCAACTCTTTTATTTTGCACAAAACCCAAATCAATATGAACAAGCAAAAATTATTTACACTAACCCTACACCAACAGGAAAGCAGCTGGTACAAAACAATACATCTAAGAATCATCACTAAGGGTAGTAAACCGTCAACTTTTCGCCTGCTTATCCTCCTTTTGCTCAACTATCGCCACATCCCCAAATATTCCAATTTCAATATTATTATTAACTGCTCATACATCAACAATTATCCAGTCCCTTCATTTGATAAAGCTTCTTTAAACTAAACACATATTTATATTTTGCCACATTTTCATTCATTGATGTATGCGAGCCGGGTAATCTTACCCGGCTTTTTTTTGAAAATATTTTTCATGCCCATTGGTGGATTCCCTCTTTTATGAATGTTCTATTTGAATAGGGCTGCAATTCTGTTGGTGAATATTTATTTATTAAAATAATCATCTGATTATCATTTCATTTTCCAGGGTTGCACAAGCCCTTGCAACTGTTCTCATAATGATTATTTTAATTCCTTTGCTGCAGAGTTAACATTTAGCAAGATCCTTTTTCATCCCCCCAAATAATTTATTTTTTAGGGGTTAAAATTTTAACAGACATGTTCGGTATTCCTGCCAGACATCCATCTTTTTTCACGCATAACAAAAATTTAAGCCCGGCATTCCTGCCGGGCTCAAAAGAAATAATTGATTTGCAAAATGTATCTTTATTCTGATCTTCAGTATTCCCTTTGTATGGGCAACATCCGGTTTAGGCAACACAACCTATCTATTAAAGAACCTCAGTGATAAAAGTACTGTGAAAGCGGGAGGTAATGATTATCTCATAAATCGCTTTGCAGATATATTGTTCTCTTTGCAGAAGTAATGGCTCAGGCAGAAGGTGCCTCACCTGTAAATGCTGTGGAGAATTGAATATGGTGCATCGCAGGGCTTATGGCAATAACACACTCTTTACTAATGAGAAAACTAACATTATTACTTCCCCTGTTTATAACAGCAAGACTCTTTGCACAAAACATCCGTGAAGTAGACATTTGTATTTATGGTGGTACCTCTGCCGGCGTGATAGCTGGTTATACCGCTAAAAAAATGAATAAATCTGTATTGGTGATCGAACCTGGTAAAAGACTGGGTGGACTTACTTCGGGCGGGCTTGGATATACTGATATTGGCAACAAATATGCTATCACCGGGCTTTCCCGGGATTTCTACAGGCGAATCGGGAAACATTATGGCAGGTTTGAAACATGGATCTTTGAACCCGGGGTTGCGGAGCAGACATTCCAGCAATATATCAAAGAAGGTGGTGTGGAAGTATTATATCAACAGCCCATTACAGCTGCTAAAAAAGAAGGAAAACGTGTCGCGGAAATACAAACTGCATCTACTATTATCCGGGCAAAAATGTTCATTGATTGCTCTTACGAAGGAGACCTCATGGCAAAAGCCGGCATTTCTTACACCGTAGGCAGGGAAGACAATGCACAATATGGCGAAACTTACAATGGTGCACAACTGCGGGAAAAACACCAATTCCCTGATGGTATCGACCCGTACAAAGAACCCGGTAACCCGGCCAGTGGATTGCTCTGGGGCATCAGCCCCGAACAGGTGGAAAAACAAGGAACCGGGAATAAAAAAATTCAGGCATATAATTTCAGGATCTGCCTCACGAATGAACCGGGCAATTTGATTCCTATTACAAAGCCGCTGGGTTATGATCCGGCCAGGTATGAATTACTGCTTCGTGTGGTACAAAAATCACAGCCCAGGAACCTGGGTAGCATGTTGAAAATAGACCATATGCCCAATCATAAAACTGATATTAATAACAATGGTCCTATTTCCACCGACATGATCGGTATGAACTACAATTACCCGGAAGCTGATTATGCAACAAGGGCAAAGATCACCAGGGATCATGAATGCTATAACAAAGGCCTGCTCTATTTCATTGGCCACGATCCCCGTATGCCGGAACATTTGCGTCAAGAAATGCTGCAATGGGGATATCCGAAAGATGAATACCCGACAAGCGGCAACTGGTCTCCACAAATGTACGTGCGGGAAGCCAGAAGAATGATTGGTGCCTATGTGATGACGCAGGCGAATTGCGAAAGTAAAGAAATTGTCACCGATGGAATAGGAATGGCAGCCTATACCATGGACTCTCACAACTGCCAGCGCATCGTGGCAGATGGCATGGTAAAGAATGAAGGTGATGTGCAGATTGGTGGTTTTGGCCCCTATCCAATTGCGTATCGTTCTATCATTCCTAAGGTAGAAGATTGTACCAACATGTTTGTACCGGTTTGTTTGTCGGCCTCCCATATTGCCTATGGTTCTATCCGGATGGAGCCGGTATTTATGGTGCTGGCGCAATCTGCCGCCGTAGCTGCCTCCATGGCGATAGACAATCAACAGTCCGTACAGGATGTAAATGTGCCTAAGCTTCAGGCTACTCTTCGGCAAAGACCCCTGGCCACTGATGCCAGGCCTGAGATACTCGTAGACAATGATGATTCTTCTCATGTCATACTTAAAGGTAATTGGCAAAGAGAAACAAAAGGGGCCTACGGACCATCCATGTACATCTCAAACAGTATTGGTACTATCCGCTATACACCTGAAGTGACCCGCAGCGGCAGCTACAGGATCTACACGTATGTACCTAAACGTACAGACCTTCCTGCCAGTACCCATATCCGGGTTTCTGCAGATGGTAAGACTATCAAACAGCTTGCTTACACCCCAGCCTCCATTAAGGTAGAAGGGCAAACGGCTGGTGAATGGGTAGACCTGGGTACCATCAAACTAGCTAAAGGGGATAAAGCATACGTAGAAATCACCAATGAAGGAAAGGACGGTGAAGTCGTAGCAGATGCTGTACTTTTCTATCCGGAATAAAAATAGAGGCTATATCATAAGTCCGATACAGCCTCTTTTTGTTCGTATCCCTGATGGAGTCGGGTACCCGTTTAAGCAATTCTCAGCCGTTATTTTTATTTATGGGACAACCTCGCTTTTTGCAATGGATTTTCAGGTATGATTGGATCATAATTTCTTTTTTTGGGATCATAATTTCCTGTTAAAAAGTCCGGCAAGAATACCAGACTTGTTTAACTACGAGTCTTCAGATATGTTGCCTGATTAAAATCTTTATACAAGAAGTCCGGTAAGAATACCGGACTGTCGGATATTTGCGAAATCTAGATAATAATGTCTGATAGGAATACCAAACATGGGATTTGTTATCACATAAACCCTCGTGAGAAATTCACTCTTGTAATGTTGCTCTGTAAATAACGAAAATCAAACACACCGGACTAGTTGCACCAGGGGATGCAACCACCGCTAATCAACTAATAATGAAAAAATAGCGCTTGTCTTAAATTTAAATTGAATGCTTAGGGCATCGCTTTTACAGAAACACCATCCTTCAGTCACCCGAATAAAACCAGGTGAAACATTCTTTTGAAACAAGTCCTGTTTATTCATCCTTAAAATGGCTACCTTAATAGCTCAAACCAAACAGCTGCATGCTTTTCCATTTCCGCCATCAATTTCCTCAGTTAAATGCTTATTGGGATAAATATCTTCCCTTTCAACAACGCCTCGAAATACCGCCTAAAACTACCCTTCTTGAAGAAGGTAAAAGATCCCAGCATTACATCTATATCGAAAAGGGCCTTATCCGGGCTTTTTTTAATAAAAACGGGGAAGATATCACCATGCAGTTCTTCTTTGAAAACGAAGGTCTTTCCTCTTTTGACAGCTTTATTAACAATACCCCCAGTCCTATTACCATCGAAACCATCGAACCATCTGTTGTTTACCTGCTTGCCAAAGAACATGTAAACCAGCTACTGGAAGATCTTAGCCACGAACAGGACTTTGTGCAAATGATCCTCCGGATGACTGTACAACGGCAGACACATTATATCAATGAATTTGTATCCTTTATCAGGGATACCCCGGAACAACGCTACCAGAACCTGGTCAAGGAACGGCCTCATATCATTCAGCGCGTACCACAACATTTTATCGCATCTTACCTGGGAGTCAGCAAAGTGCATCTCAGCCGTATCAAAGCCAAACTGGCCAAGGGGAAATCTCATTTCTAACTTTGATAACATATGTTATCGTCCAGCGCCTTGTACCTGCCTAATTTTGTGTTAACAAAAACGAATTAACATGAAAGCAGCAGTATTATACCAGGCTGGAGAACTACCTCAGTATGCGGATTTTCCAGCACCAATCCCGCAGAACGAAAACGAAATTGCTGTATCAGTCAAAGCAGTCGCCATTAAACATATCGATAAATCAATCGCCTCCGGCAAACACTATTCCAGTGATGCGCCGAAGGAAAATGGCCGTGTAACTGGTGGAGATGGAGTCTGCATTTTACCTGATGGTACACGCGTATATGCAGTAGGTGCCAGTGGTATGCTGGCAGAAAAAGCGACTATTGAGAAGCACATGATAGTACCGGTACCCGAAGATCTGGACGATATCACTGCTGCTGCCCTGCCTAATGGCGTGATCGGTGCAGCAATGGCCCTTCGCTTTAAAGCCAATATCCAGGAAGGAGATACGGTCCTTATCAATGGCGCTACAGGCTTTACCGGCCGTATAGCCGTACAGATAGCGAAGCATTATGGAGCAAAGAAAGTGGTCGCTACAGGCAGGAACCTACACTCCTTACAGGAATTATTAACACTCGGGGCTGATGAAATTATCCCACTCACGGATGACTTTCACACCCGCTTAACGGGTCCTTTTGATATTATCATTGACTATCTCTGGGGCCATACAGCAGAAAAAATACTTTCTACACTCAAAGGCAAGGGGAAATTTACCCATCACACCCGTTATGTATCCGTTGGCAGCATGGCAGGGGAAACAATTACCCTGTCATCATCCATTCTCCGGAGCGTAGACCTGCAACTCTCCGGCTCCGGGCTGGGTGCATGGTCTAAATACCAGGTGGAATTACTTTTTTCAGAAATCCTTCCTGAAATGTTCCGGCTCGCAGCCAGTGGGCACTTAAAAATTGCTACCACTGCTGTAAAACTGGAAGACATCTCTACCCTCTGGGATAAAGATGTTTCCAACGGCGAACGCCTGGTTGTAATAATATAATGATTCGGAGGGGCCGGGAACTCCTCCATTCTCAGGCTCCTCACCGAATTTATCAAAGCAGCCTTTACACGCTGGAAACTGACTGTAACACCCGCTACAACCACAGTCGGCACTACGGCCCCAACATACCATTATGGGTTTTGTGCGTTGGTGCTCAATAAGAGTGCCTGATATGAATGAATTGAAAATCAAGTACCGATACCAAAAATTTGTTCGGCTTCAAAAAAAATATCGTTCACTATCAAACAAGCCACAAACAAATAAAAATAATTATTTATATTACTATTATCAATTAACCCAAACCTCAAATTAACCTATACGCTATGCTAATTCGATTCATTATCTCGAACTTTTCGTCTATCGACAAAGAAGTCCAGTTCAACCTGCTTACCTCCCCGGAAAGGAATTTTCCCCACCACGTCTACAAAGCAGAAAAGGTTAATATACTGAAGGCTGCTGCCATATTTGGAGCAAACGGAGCCGGCAAGTCCACCTTGATAGACGCTTTCCGGCACTTACAACAATGGGTAAAATCAGGCAGTATTCCCAACGCTGTAAACAAGCTTAAATTTCGGATCAACAAAAAGAATGAGCATTTACCTATATTCTTTGAAATTGAGTTTTACACAGCAGGTATGTTCTTTGTCTACGGAATTCAGGTCGACGAAAAACTTATAATAAAGGAATACCTATGTGAATCGGGTTTGAAAAAACTTGATAAACTGATTTTTAAACGGTCCATGGATGAAATGCAAAACATCGATATCGAATTCGCCGACAAAGAGATTCAGTTGAGTGGGCTACTAAAAAATGATGAGCTACTAATTAGTCATGCTTCAATAGAAACGCCACAAATTAAAGCTGCCCGCAACTGGCTTAGCAATAATATGATAATGATAAGTCCTACTACAGGCCATAAAGAGTTATTATTAAAGCTCTGTACCTCGGATGAATTTTTAAGCTATAGTAATCAGCTGATAGGAACATTAGATATCTGTATATCTCATATAGCAGTCGAAAAGTTCGACTACGATGATCTTCTTGCCAGGGATGAATATTTGTTGTTTCCAATGTATGAGATTGAAGAGCACAAAATTGTTCCAACTAACGATGGGAAGTATTTCACAACAAAAGAAAATGGCAAGATTATATTCAATAAAATTATAGTTTTTCATCCCTCAATTTGGAATGACCCAATAGGCTTTGACCTGGCGGAGGAATCAGAAGGAATACAACGTTTACTTGAATTCTTTCCTGTTTTTTTCCATATACACGATCGGGATACTACAATCATAATAGACGAAATTAATCAGAGTATTAATCCAGCGCTCTTAAAACCCGTTATAGAAAAATTCATGGGCGACAGAAAGACAACAGGCCAGTTAATTTTCACAACACATGATTCCACGCTCCTTGATTTAAAACTCCTGCGTGAGGATGAAATCTGGTTTGCTGAAAGGGATAGTAAAACAGGTGCTACCAATTGCTATCCACTTTCCGATTTTCACTACCCTGATGATCTGAATATACAGACAGGTTATCTAAAAGGGCGCTTTGGAGCCGTTCTTGATCTGGCAAAATTTAAACATTTAAAATGGTAGCTCATGCGGGATTATAATAGAAATGACAAATATAGAGACTGCATACAATTCTATATATCGACAGAAGGAGGGAAACGTGAACCGGGGTATTTCAGTCTCTTTGACCTGGCATCTAACAAATTGAAAGTTGAAATTGTCGGAGACTGTGTTTGGAGCCCTTTCCTGAAAAAAAGGTTTGAAACAAAATCTTCCCCTGAATGGGTATTGAGCAGAACTAAAAGATTCATTAAAGAAAATGACATCCGTAGTACAGATCACCTGCATTTCATCATAGATGTTGATCAATGGTCTCCCAGACAATTAAAAGCAATTGCCAATTTTTGCCGGAGGAAACCCAATTGGGAAATTGTCCTTAGCAATCCCTGTTTCGAAGTATTTTTGATTTTAGGAAAGCTAAAGGAAATCCCCTTCCCTTTTGACAAAGCAGATAAGAAAAGTAAGCAGTTGAAAACTACTTTAGCAGAACTGGATCCTGGCGGTTATAACCGCTATAATTATGTCCGCCTGGCCTGGACTTCTGTAGAAAATGCCAGGAAACTAGAACGAGGTTCTAAAGGAATTATCCCGGCTCCACATACTACACAAGTATATAAGACCGTTGAAAAAATAATCAATTTTATCGGCGTTAATGACTTCAATCGCTTTATCGAAAAAACCATTCCCGAACAGATAGCAAAAGATAAAATGATCATCAAAAGTAAATATAAAAAAGAAGAGGTTAGCTCATAAATAAAATAACGGCTAAGAATTGCTTTAACGGGTACCAGGCTCCATCAGGGATACGCATAAAAACATTCATGAAAGAGGAAATTCACCAACGGTAATGAAAACCTTTTTCAGAAAAAAAGAGGCTGTATCACAAGTCCGATACAGCCTCTTTTACCTGTCAAGGCCGGGTATTTTCGAATAATAGCCAGCCAGTCCGAATGTGGTTATACCAACCAATAACATTCAGCTTTCCTGCCAACTGGCCTACGCCAGTATGACGACTTTGCTGTTCACACCAATGAACAGCTCAACATGTTTAGTCATGTGAGTAATTTTTTAGGGGCCCGTCGTAGATTTACATAAGCTTATGGGTTAAAAGTGTCTCGTCAAACTTATAATAGGCACAAAATTCACCCAGGGTAATCGGTACCCGTTTAGGTTTGTCAAGACTCTCATGTAAAAAATCTATCCATCTTTGAGAAATACGAAGGGTTACATTGAATAATAAAGAAATAGTGATGGCGTCTATTTCTCTGTGGACAAGAGCCTTTACAGGCTTATTGGCCATAATTTTAAACGTTTTAAAAAAAATGATTAATTAGTGATTACGGCCTTATTATAAATATAACAATTCCCTTTCAATTAAAAAAACTATTTAATACCTCGCACCCAAATTCCACCCCCCTCTCCATCTTTCCCTGTAATCTTTCATAGCTTAAAATAATTTTAAGCAAAGCACAGAACGATAGATGCCCCTCAGTCTAACAGCTATGGAAATATAAAAAAAGGGAGCACGATATCGTACTCCCTGCTATATATATAACAATACTATTAATTCCCCCAGTTCACCTTAATATCATGCGCTGCCGCATACCTCTTTCCCTCCGATGTCAACACCTCAAATAAAGAATCAAAGCGCGCTCCATACTTCTCATCTATCTCCTTTCCCAGCGACAATACATCTTCCTTCGTACCTCCCTCATCACTCATCTTTGCCAGGGCTGTATATTCATTCTTGTATACCGGCAGCACATACTCAAACAGCGCCTCAGATGTTCTCAACATGGTCTTCGTCTCACTTGTTTCTTTCAAATCCTTTACCTTCTTTATCGTACTCTCAATATACTGTACCTTTCCATCTATCATCTTCGTAGCTGCATTTGGCCCATTAGGTAATGTTCCATTGTATTTTACATTCTGGGCAATCAGCATTTTCGTCAACGCATCACTCCCAAAATCATTAATCATATTTGTATTCAATACAGCTGTGTCAAAATAATTCTCTGGGCTTGGATTTGTACAGGCTGGCAAAATCGCTGCTACAGCCAGGATAAGAAACAATTTTTTCATGTTGATGATCACTTTTTAAACTGAACGCCCTTTACATCAATTTTCATTCCATTTATCCACGCAACCATCTCTTTTAATACTTCCGGAGCAAAATCCTCCTTCAGTTTCGAAGGCTCCTGCATTGTACAGGTTACACAATGCTGGAACAAATGGTTCAGTCCTGGCACCTTTACTGTTGTAGCCTTTTGCACATATTGTTTATAATTACCCAGGTTCTCGTCCGCATCCACCATGATGTCCTTATCGCCGTTAAATGCCAATACCGGTACCTTTACCTGCTTTAGATAAGGTATGGGATCAAAACGGATATGATACCTGTACCAGGGGCCGGTTGCCAGCATGATATAAGACTCCAGGGGGAAAAAGAAATGTTCCCGGCTCTTTTTATACACTGAATCCTGCTCTCCCTTTGCCAGGTCCTGGTTATTCCATAATGCAAAGGCATTTCTCATATGTTGCTCCATATCAGGAGAGGCAGCATAAGCATAGGCCGTATCAAACATGATATCATTGATCTGGTTAAAGCGCTGCTGCATCAACACCGGGATACCGGCACTGGCCACAATCGCCCTGTTCTGCTGCTGCAATGCTTTCAATCCTGTGGTTGCCAGTCCTGCCAGGCTAATCACAAACTGCACGTCTTTGCTATTTACAGCCGCCATATAAGCCGCGGCGCCACCTTCGCTATGTCCAACAAGTCCAACCACTTTAACGCCCGGATAAGCCTTTAAAAACGCTGCTGCCCTTGCTGCGTCCGCGGCAAAATCAACTGTCGTTGCTTTATCATAGTCGCCCGTGGTCGCTCCCGTGCCCCTGTCATCTACCCTCAATACAGCTATTCCATTGCTACTCAGGTATTCAGCGATTACCTTGAACATTTTATGCCCCGCCATGGTTCCATCCCGGTCCTGCCTGCCCGTGCCCGAAACGATCACCACCGCCGGGAATGAACGCAATCCGGCAGGCAGCGTCAGCGTAGCCCCAAAGTGTATGCTGCTATCCGCATTGTAATATTCCACATCTTTGGACACCACCTGCCCCATGCCCTGTACACTTATAAAAAGTAATATCAATAATAGTCTCATAATATTTTATTTAAAAAGGTAAAGCGCTTCCCCGGTTAAGAAGAAGCGCTCACACCCGGGTCATCACTCTTTGTTCATTTTATCAATCTATCAAATGGTCACTTATTTAGCGAGGGAGATCATCATTTCAATCTCGTCAGCCAAACCGCTCGGGCTTCCCATATACCCGGTTTGGGCAAACCTGATATTCCCCTTTCCATCTATCACTACTTTAAATGGAATACCTGAGGTCTGGATCAGCTTTGCATACTTGCTGTAATATTCATCACCGTTATCAAACAGTACCTGGAACGGATACTTCTTATCTTTGATAAATTTGGCGACCTTTTCTTTGTAGGCAGGATCACGTTCCTGGGTATCCACAAAGTAGAACACTACATTCGTATCCTTCTTAAAATGCTCCTGCGCCATCTGCATGCCAGGCATTGCTGCTTTACAGGGTGCACACCAGGTAGCCCAGAAATCCAGTATCACGATCTTTCCTTTCTGTGCAGCCAGTGAAACCGTCTTACCATTCAGATCCTTCATCTCAAATGGTACCGCTTCCCTGTTCATAATCCCAGCCTGTACATGCTCACGCAGTAACTCCATAGTATGTGCATCCTTCATAGAATTCAGATAAGCATCAAAGCCTTCTGTATCCTTATGTGTATTCAAGTACTCCTTCTTCAGCAGATCAATGATCTGTGTTGAGGCCTGGTTCATGCGCACGCTATTGTGCAATACCTCATCCAGTTTCTTTTTATCACCTGCTTTTTCCAGCAGTGAAGCTTCCAGCTGATTCAGCGTAGCATTGGTATAATTCCATTCATCCTGCAGCTTCAGTACCATTGGCAATGCCTCTTTCTCACAGCCGGTCTCTTTCAAAATAGATGCATGTGTGATATAATCGTACTTAAATGCATCATCCAGGTATTCAACAAACTCAGATGGTGTATAATAGTAGAACTCCGCCGGCTTGTTCGCCTTCAGATACGCCACTTTATCCATGATACGCTGTGAAAAAGGATAGGCCTCCTTCGCAGGCATGGTTTTCCAGTCACCATAAGGAATCTCTACCATCTTATAGTATGCAAATGTCAGCATGCTAAAAGGAGCTGTATTAATATGCCTTGCCAGTACACTGGTATCTTTCTTTGCGATGGAGACAGCAAATATGTTCATATACACACCCCTGGTATAATCAATTCCAGCCAGTGCATCCATTTCAGGATCGGGTGTATAGTCTTTTACAAACTTCTCTGATAAGGCCAATCTCTCTTCAGGCGTTTTTGCTGCCTGTATTGCTTTATAATCTGCCTTCTTTTGCGTGATAGGACCTGATACTTTATACAGGCTATCCGCTACACCTTTGTTGTGTATGTATTTATCAAAGATCAGCGCCAGTGTATACAGGTCTTTGGAAGTCAGGTTTGGCGCCTTTATCATGTAATTGGCTGCCTTGTGAATAATTTCTGATGAATCAGGATTCAGACCTGCCTGTCCTTCCATCATCGCCCTGGCTTTCACATAAGGCCAGATGAATACCCTACCTGCCCTCCAGTAACCAATCTCCTGCCCCATCCAAAAGAACATGGCAGAATCGCTTACCTGGAAATCAGTATAATACTGGGGAATACCTAGATCATATCTGCTGGCACGGAGGGTGCCATAACCTGCATAAGCCGCTTTCCACTGTCTGCCAGGTACAGATCCCATAAGAATATACCCCGTATCATGTGCGTTATCAACTGCCGCTCCTGCTCTGAACTTAAAAGCCCACAAACCATTATCAGAGGTTAAAGGCACCGTAAATGTATACCCGCTGTCAGTTGCCTTCATTTGCAGGTCTACTGCGTGCCAATGATACAAGGTATCATAAATATACACAGCCCCTTTAATTGGTTTGCCCGTTGCTAACAGTGCAGAATCAGGATGATACAACAGGTTAACTGTATCGCCGATGTAAGGCCGTTCTGGTGTCATCTTTAAGCGCTGACCCTGCGCCTGTGTGCCAAGTATGGCACACAGCGCGGAAATCAGGACAAAACTAAATTTCATTCCTTTCATTATTTTAATCACGGATTTTGTTCAATCTCAGGATTCAGTCCTATCACATAAGCAGCAATCGGGAATACATACCTGTTGCTGGATGGTTCCAGTGTATAGGTTTGCCCCTGCCAGGTGCGTGTATAGGTTTTTGAAAACAACGGATCATCTTTCAAACGACGCTGATCCATCCACGGCAACAAGCGGCACATAAACTCACGTCGGCGCTCTTCTATCACTTTCACAACTGCATCATTTTTATCAGTGGCTGCCAGCGCTACATAATCTGCTGCTTTGAATCGTTTTTGTCTCAGCAGGTTCACCTCATCCATTGCAGCACCTGTACTTCCGGCACGTGCCAGCACCTCTGCCTTGATCAGCATCATCTCAGGCACAGAAGTACCAATGTTTCTATTTTCATAGTTGATCTGTTCCCTGCTGAAATAACGACCGGTGTACGTAGAGCCGAAATAGCTTGCTGCATCCTTTGTAAACAACTGGTAGCGCATATCACTTGTACCCAGCAGGTTCAGGATATCATCACTCAGGCGCAGCACATAAGGAGAATAAGTAAAACCTTGTGCGGCGATTTTACTGAATATAATTTCAGGATCACTCTTGCGGTAAGGCATGCTGGAAATAGTACCCAGGTCATTCAGGGTATTCTTTAATGCCAGTACACTATCTGCATACAAACCCGCATTTGTATAATCCCCTTTCAACAGGTACAGACGGGCCAGCAGGGAATATGCCGCCGGCTTACCTGGCATCGTGTTGTAATTACTCGCTGCAGGCAAAGACCGTACAGCAGTTTTCAGGTCCTCTTCTACCTTATTATAGATAGCCGCTACTGAAACACGCTTTAGTTGCTGGTCCAGATCCTGTGTCAAAACCAGGGGTACTCCCAGGTCAGAAGATGCGGTAGCACTATTGTAAGGCTTCGCATATTCGTTTACAAGATTCAGGTAAGCGTCCGCTCTGTGGGTCAAAGCTTCTGCTGCCAGTTCTGCTTTGGCAGAATCCGTACCACCATTACTTGAAGGCAATTCGTTGATGACAACATTGCAACTGTAAATACGGCGGTAATAGGTATCCCAGTCCGGATCATGACTGGTAGTAACTTCAATGACCGGCGCCTTCCACAGGTAAATATTCCTGATGAAGAAATAGTTATTGTAACCCTCGATGGTTGACTGCTGTGCAGCATCCACAATTGACACATCAGCTGCTGCCAGGTCCGTCATTTCACCCCCGGATTCGAAAGAATAAGTATCATTCAGGATGTAACGATAATTATCGATATCACTGGGTATCAGGCTACCCTGGGTTTTTATATCAGTATATTTACTACAGCTGCTGGCCAGTGCAAGACCACCTAACAACAGCATTGAGAGATATTTATTGTTCATCGTAATTTTAAATTTTGGTTAGAAGCCTACATTCAACATCAGGTTGTATTGCGGTGTAGCAGGCAGGTGCAATACCGTGCTGGCCAGTACCGGTACATAATCGGGATCAAGACCTAACTTGTTCTTTCTCCAGATCAGACCCAGGTTACGTACCGCACCACTGATTTTGATATTCTTCGCAAACACTTTTCCTGCCATCTCTGAAGGCAACTGGTAAGACAATGAAATTTCACGCAAACGGATATAGTCACCAGACTGAATATTCACATCAGAATAAGCATAACGCATGACTGAAATTCCAGCATAAGAACCCGCTATACCCGGTACGATGGTTTTAGTTTCATCACCTGCATTCTGCCATCTGTTAGCAATATCCGCAGAGGTATTGTAATACAGTTTGCGGGAGTTTGGATACTGCGTAGCCACCGGTGCGCGGAATACTGAACCAAAACTATAAGTAGCCATCACAAACATGGACCAGTTCTTATACCTGAAAGTATTCTGCCATGAACCATACACAGGTGCTGTTCTGCGACCTGCATATTTTACCGCCCCCATATCTGTAACTGTTATGTTAGAACGTACTTTGTTGCCATTCTGATCGTAGATCTTAGTCCAGCCTAAACTGTCAAGACCTGCATTCCTGTACGCAAACACTGCATCAGAAGCATATCCTTCAACAACACCGCTGAAACTGGAATAGAAAGAAGTGGTAGGTTTCAGCAGGCTGCTGGTTACCTTGTTGGTATTATAAGAGAAGTTGATACCCATGTTCCATCCAAAGCTTTTGCTATCCACAATCGCGCCATTAACACCCAGGTCAATCCCCCTGTTACTCATAGTAACACCATTGCGGTAGATGGAATTGTTGGAACCAAGGAAAGTAGGGTTTACTTCCAGGTAATAGATGATATCTGTACCCTTCTTGTTATACAGATCGATGGAACCACTCAGGCGGCCATTCAGCATACCATAGTCGATACCAAAATTGGTCACATAAGTGTTCTCCCATTTCAATGCCGGGTTTGCCGGAGAAATCACAGAAGCAGTAGGTAACCCTGTCTGTGAATCCGCACTTCCCAGGGAGATATTGGTGAAAGGACGTAGTGCCTGGTTGATATTACCGTTTATACCAAAGGTTCCACGCACATGCAAAGAACTCACCCAGGTCAGCTCCTGCATAAATCTTTCTTTGGTTACATTCCAGCTCAAACCCGTAGACCAGAATGGTTTTGCACGGTATTTTTTATCCAGGCCAAAATTGTTGTAATCATCGTAACGCACGCTACCAGATAAGGTATATTTACCTTTATAGGTATAAGCAGCATTACCATAGTAAGATAAATAACGCTTCACATAATCATTCTGGTAAGGACTGCCTCCAAGGTACCCACCAAAGTAGTCCATGGTCGGGTAATAAGTACCATACGCAGTAACCGCACCAATACCTGTCTCGGGATTATATCCATAAATAGTAGACCCATTAGCGGAATTCGATGTTTGTCTTGCTTCCATACCCACCAGTGCACTGACCTGGTGATCTTCCTTTATCGACCTGTTATAGGTAAACTGGCCGCGTGCACTGTAGTTATTCATATTATTATTGGTAGACTGCAGCACACTCCCATCAGGAAAGTTATGTGTAAGTATTGAACCGGACATCACCGTTCCTTTGTTGTACAGATCGCGTACATACGCGCTGTTCTTATCCTTCAAATCACGAATGGTGAAGAAATCACGCTCCTGCATGTAAGCAGCATTAAAACCTAAGCCCTTAAAGATTGGAATGTCCAGGGTAATGGTTCCTGAATAGTTATTATCACGGGTATAGTTTCTGCTCATTTTCAGCTCATCCAGGTAATTGGTAGACCATTTCCTGTAGCCAAGATTTTCCAGCGAATCCGCATAATGCTCACCGATTGTATAATAAAGGTTATCGTGAATATCATCATATGGCATAAAGGTGGTCGGACCATTCAGCAATGGATACAGCCCATTTCCATTATTAGCATAATTAAAGAACGCCCCTTTCAGACTTACAGCTAATGTGATCTTCTTCAGGATTTTAAATTCCTGGTTAGCCACCAGGTTGATACGTTCTCCGTGGTTACCAACAGTACTGGTATTTTCTTTGGAATAAGCACCTGATAAATAATAAGTATGTACATCTGTACCACCGCTTACTGACAGGTTATAATTCTGTGCATTAGCAGACTGCATCAGGTAATCGCTCAACTGGCTATAATTATTTCTCTTGCTCAGCTCAGCTACCTTTGCATCATATTCACCCTGTGTAATACGACCTGATTTCAGCTGAAATGCCAGGTCCACACCTTTGTCAATACTATATTTGAGACCAGAGGTATAAGGGTTATAGGAAGAGGCAGTGACGATACCTTTATCCACCATCTCTTTATCCAGTGCCAATACCTGTGCACTGTTCATCAGTTTAAGATAGCCAATATCAGGACGTGCCTGTGTGCTGTAGCCGACGCCAAAGTTTACAGATGGCTGGCGTAAACGTCCTTTCTTGGTTTGAATAACAATCACCCCATTCGCAGCACGCGCACCCCAGATAGAAGCAGCAGCCGCATCGCGCAGGAAAGTAATCTGCTCAACATCGTTTGGGTTCAGCGTTTTAAGATCGAACTCTGTAGGAAAACCGTCAACTACAATCAGCGGACTTGTTTCACTCTGCAGCGTCGTTGTACCACGGATATTATAATTGTAGTTGTTCATACCAATGGTACGTGTATTACTTGCAGCAGCAGGTGTTACGTTATCGTACACAAAGGAGTTGTCACCAGCTGTGAGCTGCATCTGCAAACCAGGCACCATCCCTTCCAAACGGCTGATCACGTTCGCCGTCGGGATCTTTTCCAGTTCTTTGGCAGTTACTACACCAAAAGAACCAGTCGCACGCTCTTTAGGCAGGTTTACATAACCGGTAGAAACAATTTCTACCGGCTTCAGGTAACCCGTTTTATCTTTCAGTTCTACCCTGTAATAAATTGCATTAGTTACAGACAGTGTCTGGCTCTCATACGCGATACAGGATACCTGGATCTTTTGCGTATTTACAGGAACTCTCAATGAAAAATCTCCGCTACGGCCTGTTACTGTGATATACTTTGTACCAGGCACCATAATGGTCGCAGAAGAAACAGGCGCCATGGATTCATCGGTCACCACACCCACCAGCGCACGTGTTTCCGTACCTGTAGTATCGTAAGACCTGTTCGTTTGTACCTGCGTCATCTGCAATGCGGGCTGCTGTGAAGCTGCCTTATCAAAGACAGCTTCTTCAGGAGCCACATGGTTGGTTTTGTCTTTCTCTTTAGTTTTATCAGAAGTACCATAAATAGCATACTGTGATCCGCCCAGTTTTCTGAACTTCAGGTTGTATGGCTTCAATACAGCAGAAAGGTAATCTTCTACCTTCTTATAACTGTCATCCGTCGGCGTATTCACACGCTTGTTGCTGACCAGTTCATCTTCATAGATAAAGGAAACATGAAATTGCCTTGAAGCTTTGTTCAACGCTTCTTTCAAGGTGAGTGTTGGTTGATTTTGGCTGGCTACGGCAGCAAACATCTGCAAGCTGATGGCAAGCATCAGGCAACAGAAGGCCGCAACCTTTTTCAGATTGATCATGCCTGTAAGCAATTTTAAATGACAAAAAATAGAACGGTAGCGTACCCTGTTTCGAAATTTCAGTTCAGCTGTCCCTTGTTAAAATCAGTTGGGTGTTACAATGATGGTTGATCCCTGCTGTGTCACTTTTGCATCTAATATTACAGCAAGTGCGTCCATGAGAACGGCTTTGTCGGTCATCCCGATCTCTCCGCTAATTTTCTTGTTTAAAAGCGTAGAATCGGTTGCCTCGATCTGGTACCCCCAGTCGTCTTCCAGTACCTCAAAAAAGTCGGCTACAGCGGTCTGGTCCAATTGCAGCTTGTGCTGCTGCCAGCCCGTTATTTTGGACACAGGTACTTTCTTTTGTACTAAATCTTTTTGTTCACTATCATAGCGGGCCATATCACCCGGTTGGGACAGGATCAGTTTTTTCTCAGCAGATGCGGCTACCATTAGTTTGCCTGTATTTAATACAACAGCGGTAACGCCTCTGCGGTTGCGAATGTTGAAAGAAGTTCCCAGTACATGTACGTCCACGCCATTGCTGTGTACGTCAAACTGCTGGTCTACACTCTTTCTGACATTGAAAAAAGCCTCTCCTTCAATCCATACCTCTCTGTTGGCCCATTCTTTCCTGTATGTGATAGCAGAATGCCCGTTAAGGGTCACTTCAGTGCTGTCAGGCAGATATACTGTTTTGATTTCTCCAAAGTTGGAGGCTATGTTCACCTCTTTGTTTCCCGGGCGGAAAATCAGCCAGGAAGCAGCGGCAACAACACCAATAGCGACGGCAGCACGGGCTATATAGACCAATGGGCGCTTGCGCGCATAAAGTTTATTATTACCTATATTATTATAAATTTCATCCCACATTTCACGCTGCTGCAGGGCCGTAGGGCGCTCATGCACAACGTGCAGGCTTCGGGCAATATCGACGGCGGCATCCACTTCAACAGCCTTATCCGGGTAAGCAGTCACAAAAGATTGCCAGAAAGCATTATTTGCTGCATCAGGGAACTTTACCCACTCCAGGAAGTAAGGAGATGTAGCCAATTGGTGACTCGTATAATTATTATAACTATGTATGGAGTGGTGCATCCGTTCGTACTGTTTTAAGGCCCTTTGAATATATAAAGACGAAAAAGGGGCAATTGTGCCCCATGATCTTTAACTTTTTTTTAAATTTTTTTTATCCTTTCAGGAAAGCGAGCAGCAGCGCAGTTCCGGCAGCCCCACCCATCAGCTCTTTTAAGGCAGCCAGTGCACGGGCAGTGAGCTTGTAGGTTCCCCTGACCTGCATATTCATCAAATCTGCAATTTCCTCGAAGGAGAGCCCTTCAAAGAAACGGAGGTAGATAATTTCCCTTTGCTTGCTGGTGAGCTGAATAAGGGCTTCCTGCACCTTCTTCTTCAGAATGGCCTGTTCTTCACCGGCTATCAGGTGGCTGTCCATGCCGATTTCAAAATGAAATTCCGGCTGTTCATCCGTATAGGTAGTATTCGCTCTGGATTTGAGCAAGCGAAAGAGATGGTTCCTGAAGGATTTGAGCAGATAAAAGCTGTAGCCGCTTTTAACCTGCAAAGACTGCCTGTATTTCCACAAGGAGATAAAAGTCTCCTGCACAGCGTCTTCTACCAGGTGCATATCACTGGTAAATTTTCTGCCATACCCATAAAGCTCTTCATTATATTGAAGGTATAATGCTTCAAGACTGTTTACATGACTTTCCCGAATGCCATCCCATAATGATTGTTCTCCTGACAAACTGAGCAGATTTTATGATTGCTATTTTTTTCACCTCCCGATAAAAAAAATATAAATGATTTTTTCCTGGTTGCCGCAGGCCCAATACCGGCCCCTTCAAAATTAATATATTATACGTAGAAATACCTTTTTTTCCGCTTGCAATCAATTGCGTTCATTTTTTATTTTGTTGATTTCCAACATAGTTATACCTTTAAATTGCATGCATGCAATACTGAATTTGTCAAGTGAATGGCACTATTTTTCACTCACCCCCAAACACTGAACCACAAGCAAAGGCATTATTCACATCCATATCCTCTCGTCTCCTGACAGCTGTCCTGGTTACTGCCAGGTAAGTTTGCTGTCTCATTTATTTTACCCTAATTATTACGACGCATAATTTCGTTCACTCCCAAAAATCACCACAGGAAATGTCTAACATCAAGATTTCCGACCTGGTAGCTGATTTACAAAAATCAAGCACCCAGTGGCAGGCAAGGGAAACTACCGTTTCTCAGCTGCCTAATCCTCAACAGAAAGCCCTTCTCGGCGTAGTTGTCAATCAGGCAGAACTTGCCGCCATTATGAGCAAACGCGATGCCGCTGCCCCTGTAGCAAATTTTGCGCAGCAGGTAGACTGGCGAAACAGGAATGGTAACCATATTACCCCTGTAAAAGACCAGGGTGGATGCGGTTCCTGTGTATCCTTCTGTACAACCTCTGTAGTCGAAGCCATGGCTTCTATCGAAAAAGGACAACTCCTGGATCTTTCTGAGGCAGACCTTCACTTCTGTTCCAACCACGGTGCTAACTGTGGCGGATGGTGGCCCACTGATGCCTACAACCAGATCAAAACACGTGGTATTCCGGACGAAGCCTGCTTCCCTTACGCAACCGCTTTCCCGGACAATAATATCTGGAAACAACCTCCCCATTGCACCGTAGGCCCTAACCGCGATGCAAGAGCCGTTAAAATCACGAATTCTACCACCATCGCAAACATAACAGAGCGTAAAAATTACCTGACCAACAATGGCCCCTGCTCTGCTATCATGCACGTATACGACGATTTCTTCGCATATGCTGATGGTGTATATAAACACGTAAGCGGATCCGACAATGGCCTGCACTGCGTAACCGTTATCGGGTACTCCGAAACAGAAAAATGCTGGATCTGCAAAAACAGCTGGGGGGCCGGCTGGGGTAAAGGCGGATTCTTTGAAATCGGTTATGGTGAAGCCGGTATCGATACCGAATTCCCATTCTGGACCGCTTCAGGCGTAAAACTCCCTGCTCCTGCTCATGGCTGGTATGGCTATGAAAACCTGGGTGGCCTGCTCTCTTCAAGACCTAATGCTGTATCATGGGCTGCTAACCGCATCGATGTGGTGGTTAGAGGTATGGACAGCGCCGTATACCACAAATGGTGGAATGGCACCTCCTGGAACGGTTATGAGAACCTGGGCGGCCAGATTCAGGGCGCTCCCGCTATCTGCTCCTGGGCCAATGGACGCCTCGATATCTTTGCCGTAGGTCTCAACCATCACCTGTATCACAAATGGTACCAGGGCGGCTGGAGCAACTGGGAAGATCTCGGTGGTATGCTCTCATCAGAACCTGCCTGTGTAAGCTGGGGGCCAAACCGTATCGATGTATTTGCACGGGGTATGAACTCCTCTATGTGGCATCTCTGGTGGGATGGTGCCTGGCACGGATGGGAAGACCTGGGTGGCGTGATCACCTCTGCTCCAGCCGTATCTTCATGGGCGAGTGGCAGACTGGATTGCTTTGCCCGCGGACAGAACAACCACCTCTGGCATAAATGGTACGACAAAGGCTGGAGCAACTGGGAAGACCTGCAATCAAATATGTTCGGTAGTCCTGCTGCCGTATCATGGGGTCCAAACCGCATAGATGTATTCTATCCCGGCCAAACCTACAATATGATGCACAAATGGTGGGATGGCCACAACTGGAGTGGCGATGAAAACCTCGGTGGTGCACTCTCCTCCGATGTGGGCGTTTCCTCCTGGGCCGCCGGCAGGTTGGATTGCTTCGTAGAAGGCACCGACTCGCAGATGTACCACAAATGGTATGTATAAAATACCTTCCCATAAAATCGCTTCTGCCTGCAGGCGGAAGCGATTTTTTCCTAAATCATCATCCATGAACGCTGAAATAAAACATCTAACTCTCGGTACCTCCCTCCCCATCGTGCTTCCAGGCCTTGGCACTGCCGGCTTTCAATGGTTCTTCACCGTCTCTAATCCCGACTGCGTGGAAGTAGTCCGTTATAACTATACCATTGAGACCATGCGCATGGAAGCAGGCAATAGCCTCGACGTTGTTTTTATGGTACACTCAAAAGCACCAGGTCAGACCACTATCTTATTCGAACAAAAAAGAATATGGGAAAAACACAATCCACCCCTCAATACAAAACAGTTCGATATAACCGTAGTTAATCATTAGAATAAAAAATATATTTATCAGCTCCCACCCTTTTTGATACTCCCACAGTATTTATTTCAACGCACTATATCTATTTCCTGCTACGGCCTATACCGTTGCATATTTTCATTTATAGCTAACCTATAATGACCATTCATGAAGCACTTCTTTACCCTAATACTGTTAACCCTGTTAACAGGTTGGCAGCCCCTGTTTGCCCAAACCTTTTCGCCCATCAGTGTCTCGGGCTTTAACGCAGACATTGTTGCAGAAGCCGGCAACAGCGCTCTGGCAGCTACGTCTACAGTCATTGATGGTAGCAATCACGTCATTCACACTACAGCTTTCGCTACAGCTAACAGCTTATCCGGAGGTATTACACCCACCGGCACTTTTGTAAGTGGTACCAAAACCTGGCAGATGGCCGCTTTCAATGCCAACAACGCATTGTATATGGCCGTGCCTTCAAATGCAGTACCTAATACTGTTGGAACAGGAACACTGACACTCGCCACACCAGCCGTTTACAGCAAATTAAGCCTGCTCGCTTTCGCCACTGAAGGTACTGCCACTGTATCCGTATTGCTGACATTCACGGACGGTACTACTTCCAATGCAGGTACCATTACCATCAAAGACTGGTTCAATGGTACCCCCGCTGTAGTACAGGGCTATGGCCGTATTACACGCACCAATACTCCCATGACCGTCGATGGATTGACTACTAATCCACGCTTTTATGGATTTGATTTCAACATCCCCTGTGCAGTACTGGGCAAATCACTGGCATCTGTTACATTCACACAATTGGCCGCTACCGGCGGTACTTCAAGAGCTCTCATACTCGCACTGGCAGGTGTTGCATACACACCGGTTTCTTATAGCAGCACACATACTGATGCTATATGCGGCGGGGCGAACGGCACACTTACACTGACAGCCACCAATGGTTCTACACCCTATACATTTAAGTGGAATACCACTCCTGTACAGGCAACAGCTATCGCTATCAATGTGCCTGCCGGTGCCTATACAGGCACCCTGACCGATGCGAATGGCTGCGTATACACTGTGAATGAAACGGTGTCACTAATTTCGTCTGCTACGATTACCGCCAGTGCCAGTGCTACAGCCGTTTGTGCAGGAGATCCTGTCACGCTATCGGCTACTTCCAGCAGTGGTACACTGACGAATTACTCCTGGTCACCAGGCACACTGACCGGTCAAACAGTAACGGACCATCCATCAGATACAACTGCCTATATCGTCTCGGCAAAAGATGTCTTTGGCTGCATCATAAAAGATACCGTAAACGTAGCAGTGAAACCAACACCTACATCCTCCTTTACTGCCAGCCCCGGTATCATTTGCCTGGGTAGTACTGACACCGTTACCTTCACCGGCACCGCTTCTGCCGCAGCTACCTACAACTGGAATAATTTTGATGGAGGCACGATACAAAGCGGTAGCGATGCAGGACCTTATATCATTACATTTCCTCATGCAGGTATTTACAATCTAAGCTTACAGGTGACAGATGATGGCTGCGCATCAGCTGTGACAAGGCAAGCAGTCACCATTTCTGCACCACCGGCATTACAGCTGGCTGTGAGTAAAACACCTATCTGTGCAGGAGATACCGTAACCATTACATATACAGGCACAGCCACTACAGCGGCTGTACCAGCCTGGCATTTTGACAATGGTACTGTGATCAGCGGAACGGGCTTCGGGCCTTACCAGGTGAAATATGATACATCCGGTTCTGTAATGCTGGGTGTTACGGATGGGGCCTGCACCGCGGCCGCTGATCCACTTTTAGTAAAAGTGATCAGGCGGCCGATAGCCCGGTTTACACCTGATATTACCCAGGGATGCGCTCCTGCGGTAGTTACTTTTGATAACAGATCCAACTACGCTGACAGCTATCAATGGAGTTTCGGCGATGGTACGACCTCCTTACTGGAAGATCCTTCACACACTTACAGCAATACCGGTTTATTTACCGTCACCCTCACAGCCACCGCGCAGGGCCAATGTGTGAGCACAATTACCAAAACATCACTTATCAACATTGTACCGCCGCCTATTGCTCTTTTCAGTTCAGCCCCGGGGCAGAATATTGCTGTTGAATTTAAAAACGCAAACTTCACCTTTAACAATAATTCCCGGAATGGTGTAACCTATGAATGGGAGTTTGGGGATGGTACCAGCTCCACTGAATTTGCGCCTGAGCACAGGTACGAAGTGACAGGTGATTTTCGTGTAACCCTCTATGTGACCAATGATATTGGCTGTATTGACAGCATCAGCCGTGCATACTACAAAGTGATCCCCGATCTTCAGTTAGAAATACCCAATGCCTTCAGTCCGAATGGTGACGGCATCAATGACCGCTGGGAAGTAGACGGACTCAAAGCCCGTCCCAACGCAACAACCGAAATCTTCAACCGCTATGGCCAGCTGGTATTCAAAGGTATCGGCTTCTCTCCATGGGATGGTACCTGGAAAGGACAACTCATGCCATTCGGCACCTATTACTATATCATTAAACCCGCCCCCGGAGAAAAGACCTATGCCGGATGGGTCTCCCTGCTTCGTTGATGTTAGTCCATAATTATAATAATATATTCTCCATGACACGAATCTACTTCGCCTCCCTCCTCCTGCTGATATGCTTTTGCAAATCCTATGGGCAAACGTATACCCCTGTACCAATTACAGGATATGCTATTGATGCCGTTGCGGAATCAGGTACCAGTTCTGCTGCAGTGACCACCATTGGTCTTGACCTGCAGTTAAAGGTATTGTATTCAGCAACTTTTGCGGCTACTAATAATATCGCCGCCGGCTTACCTGACAACGGAACGATTGTAAACGGGCAACGTACTTACCAGCTGAAGAATTACGATAGTCTGAATGCAATCTTTCTCTCTGCCAATGCAGCAGCTGCTGGTACCACAACTACCGGTACTTACACGCTGCTCACCCCTGCTGCATATTCTAAAATCAGTTTACTCGCATGGTCTACCGAGCGAAGCAGTACCTTCAATGTTACCCTGCACTTTGTGAATGCACCGGATGTAAATGCAGGTACCTTTACTGTCGCGGACTGGTTTGGTGGCAACAATCCAATGATCAATGCCATTGGCCGTATTCTCAGAACCACTTCAGCACCTTATACCGTGGAGGGGCTTTCCAGCAATGATCCACGCATGTATGCTGTAGATATTCCTGTTCCCTGTAATGTACAGTCACAGTTATTATCATCTGTTACCTTTGATTATATAATCGGAGGCGGCGGTGATTCACGTGCTGTAATAGCGGCTATTTCCGCAGTGCCTTTTGCACCCATTGCCGCTACTGCCACCACCGTTCCGGCTACCTGTGGTTATGCCAATGGTAGTATTACCGTATCCGTTAGTGGAGGTACCGCACCATTGACACTGGCATGGAATACCAACCCGGTTCAGTTTACCAATACTGCTACAAACCTGGCTGCGGGAGCTTATACCGTAAGCATCCTGGATGGCAATGGCTGTATCACGAATTTTGACACCACACTTTCGCAGAACTCTCCTGTACAGATCGCAGCAAAGGCAAGACCAGCGGCTATTTGTGCCGGAGCGTCCACGACTATATACGCTGTACCTACCGGTGGGCAGATTATAAAATATACCTGGGAACCCGGTGCTATTCCGGATTCCAGCACACTGATCACACCGGCTTCTTCTACCCAATACACAGTGACTGCAGAAGATGCTTTTGGCTGTATTATAAAAGATAGTGTAAAGATTACCGTCAACTCACAACCTGGTGCGCCTGCTGCTACAGCACCTGCAGTATGTCCGGACAGTACTGCCACCCTGCTGGTCACAAATCCTGTCGATAGCCTGACTTACAACTGGTATCCTTTGATCTCCGGTGGTGAAAACCTGGGATCAGGAAAAAGCTATACAACACCCGGCATCACGACACCAACCTCTTATTTTGTAGAAGCGGTGAATGGTTCCTGTGTGAGTGGGCGTACACAAGTGACTGTCACGCCTTTCGAAAAAGTAGATACGCCTCATATAAAAGCAGGTAACACCAGTGGCAGTACAATTACCTTTACCTGGGATCCGGTACCTGGTGCAACGGGCTATCTCGTATCTGTAAACGGAGCTGCCTATACGACCCCCAGTTCAGGCACTACCGGTACCACACATGTAGTCAATGCACAGATGATTGATAGTGTGACACTGACAGTAGTAGCACTGGGTCCGCTAGCCTGCGAGAACAATAAGAATAGTATTACTGTAAAGCTGAAAGCCGATCCTATTTATGTTCCTAATGCCTTTACACCCAATGGTGATGGACTGAATGATATCTTTAAAGCAGAGGGTAATACTATTGCGGCCATAGATATGATGGTCTTTAACCAGTGGGGAGAACTGATCTTCCATAGCATGACCTTAGGCAGCGGCTGGGATGGTACCTACAATGGGAAGAAACAGCCTACTGGTGTGTATATGTATACGATCAGGGTAATACAAAACGATCAGACAATTATTACAAAGAAAGGTTCTATCAACCTGTTACGATAGTTTCCCGGCAGCAGCCGGAAAATTATCACCCCGAACAAACATCACTTCCGCCTTCGGCAAAAGTGATGTTTGTTCCCCTTTCCTATCTTTTTTAATAGTCCTCCCGCTCTTTTTAATCCCCACCACAGCCCTTACCTTCGCGTTCGTAGAGAAGCAACAACTATTTTCCTCACATTTATTAATTACAACGAAATGATTCCAGCTAAAGGATACGCTGCGTTTGACGCCCAGGCGCAGCTAGGACCTTTCAATTTTGAAAGAAGGGAACCAGGACCCCACGATGTACAATTCGACATTTTATACTGTGGAGTATGTCACTCTGATCTTCATCAGATCAAAAACGAGTGGGGAAATGCCATTTACCCAATGGTACCAGGCCATGAGATCGTAGGCCGTGTGACAGCAGTAGGTGCGCACGTAAAGAAATTTAAAACCGGCGACCTCGTAGGTGTTGGCTGCCTGGTAGATTCCTGCCGTGACTGTGAAAACTGTGCCCAGGGTCAGGAACAATATTGCCTGAAGGGTTCTTCCGGCACATACAACAGCTATGAGCAAGACAAAAAGACGGTAACCTATGGCGGTTATTCCAACAAGATCGTGGTGAACGAAGACTTCGTCCTGCTGGTATCTGAGAAACTGAGCCTGCCAGCAGTAGCCCCATTATTATGTGCGGGTATCACTACATGGTCACCATTACGCCACTGGAAGGTGGGTAAAGGCCATAAAGTAGGTGTACTGGGTCTGGGCGGTCTCGGCCACATGGCAGTGAAATTTGCCGTGTCTTTTGGCGCAGAAGTGACTATGCTGAGTACCTCTCCTAATAAGAAAGCAGATGCCGAACGCCTGGGTGCACATCACTTCCTGCTTACCAGCGACCAGGAACAGTTGAATGCAGCCAGAGGTCAGTTCGATTTCATTATCGATACCGTTTCTGCTGAACATGATTATGGGATGTACCTCGGTTTGCTGAGGACGAATGGTGTACATATTTGTGTGGGTGCACCTCCAACACCTGCTTCTGTGCATGCATTTGCAATGATTGCAGGCCGTAAGTCCATTGCAGGTTCTATGATCGGTGGTATCCAGGAAACACAGGAAATGCTGGACTATTGCGCCGAGCACAACATTGTATCTGATATCGAACTGATTGAGATGCCTTATATTCAGAATGCGTACGACAGGATGCTGAAAGGCGATGTGCGTTACCGCTTCGTAATTGATATGGCAACATTGTAATTTAAATACCTGGGGCCGATTAAAAAGTAAAATGTAGGCGCTGAGAATTGCGCAAAAGCCATTTCGTCTCCATCACCCGGGAAAGGGTACCCTTTTTAGTCGGCCCCAGTCTTTTTTAGATCGCCAGCCCCGGGAAAAAGCCATCTTTCCTGCTGCCGCAGGCCCACTTAAACCGCCTACCACTCATCCCCTCATTCCACCACCCATATATTCATTTTTTACAACCCAGGCCTCCCAAAATTTTAAGCGCTTTTTAAGGAAACATTTATTCTGGCGCTACTGTCGCAGGTTTTTAACAAAGTGACTTAACTATTTCCAAATTCTTTGAATTTTACAATTTTTTGTTTGAATAGCACAATAAAACCCGCCGGAATTCTTAGCACCTTTGCGTTATGATTGCAATTTTCAATGAAGTATAGGCAAAAAGGATCCACGTTTTTTTAAACTGGATCCTTTTTGCTTCATTACAACCTTCAAGATTGCTTCAAAATTGATAACAAATTTTGCAGCTGTATGAAAGTACTGCTCATTGAAGATAATATAGAACTGGCCGCAAGCATTACCAGTTATCTTGAAAAAGAAGGATACCTGTGTGAGGTTAGCTATACCAGTAATGACGCACACAATAAACTAATCTCATTTCAATACGACGTCATCCTGCTCGATATCACTTTGCCGGATGGAAATGGTCTTGACTTATTGCAGCTCATACATCAGGAAAAGATCGAAAGCTGTGTTGTGATCATCTCCGCAAAGAACTCACTGGAGGATAAGATTACCGGACTGGAAGGAGGTGCCGACGACTACCTGACAAAGCCGTTCCACTTACCTGAACTACACGCAAGATTAAGAGCCGTATACAGAAGAAAGAAACTACAGGGCAGCAATATTGTCACTTTCAATGAGATCCGGCTGAATACAGATACACTGGAAGCGCTGGTAAATAATACACCGCTCGATGTAACACCAAAAGAGTTCGACCTGTTATTGTATTTCCTCGTGAATAAAAACAGGGTGCTCTCCCGGCAATCGATAGCTGCTCACTTGTGGGGCGATTATACCGACAACCTCTCCAATTTTGATTTTGTATATCAGCATGTGAAAAACTTACGTAAGAAGATCCATGCAGCCAATGGAGGTGATTATATCAACACTGTGTACGGATTAGGATATAAATTCAATACAACTGCTTCATAAGAACAGCTCATGAAACTCGTCAACAAATTTACTTTATGGTATCTCTGTATCACGCTGGCAGCAATGCTGGCCGGTATCGGTATCGCCTATTATAAGGTAAAATCAGAGATCGATGAAGCGGAAATAAGCCGCCTCAAAGTCTACAATGACCTCATGGCCCAGACTATGCGCAACGGCGTAAGCCCGGATACCTACCTCCGTGGCAGACCCGCAGAAATCAAAGTATTGAAGCAAAACGAAATACCTGTGAACAAGTATGAAGTGTACGAACATACCTTCTACAATACCATGCTCAAACACAGGGAATGCCGCCTCACCGTTACCTCCTATTATAATATAAACGGCACTTACTACAGTATCTGCTCTTATAATTATATCACGAAGGCAAACGAAATACTCACAGGACTGGCCAGCTCGTTTATCTGGATCTTTTCTATCCTGTTCCTGCTTACAGCTTTGTCAGCAAGATTCGTATCACGTATCATCCTGGCACCATTCAACAAAACGCTGAAAAGAATACAGCGCTTTAACCTTAAACAAAAACAAAGACTTTCTCTTCCGGTACCCAATGCCAAAGAGCTGAAAGCCCTCAATAGCTTTTTAAATAACATGACCGACAAGGCGCTGGATGATTATCGTGCACTGAAAGAGTTTACCGAAAACGCCTCCCATGAATTGCAGACACCACTCGCAATCCTTCGCAGTAAGCTGGAACTGCTCACAGAATCATACCTGCATGGAAAAGACGTTGACACTGTCATGTCACTCATCTGTGATATGCAGAATGCCATCGAGAAATTATCCAGGATCAACAGCTCACTGACGCTGCTCGCCAAAATGGAGAACAATGAATATGATGATAAACGCACCATATCACTCTCCGGTCTGTTGACAGAAACTTTAAACAGTTTCTCAGAATTACTGGAAATGAAATCCATTTCATTATCCCGCAATATTTATAAAGGCATCTTGCTACAGCTGCATCCCTCCCTGGCAGACATTCTCCTCGGTAACCTGCTAAGCAATGCCATTCGTCATAACATCACTAATGGAACCATAGAGGTCCACCTCACCAGGGAAAAACTTGTCATCACCAATACCGGTCTCCCTCCTGAAGTGCCTACCAGTGAGCTCTTCCGCCGCTTCAAAAAAGGCAACAAAAGAAGTGATTCCATCGGTATCGGTCTCGCAATCGTAAAACAGATCTGCGATCTTAACCATTTCACCATCCTCTATGACTATGCCAATGGATGGCACACCATTCAAATTATTTTCGATGAATCAATAGGTGCCTTAAAAGCAGGAATCAACGACGACGTGCTCACACCACGGCCCGAGTTCCTGCATTAAGGTATCATGGTCTAATGTTCAATTATCATGCAAAGAAAAAAACTCGTCTGTCTCTTTCTCCTGCTGCTGTACGGTCCGGTGAAGATGGCACGCGCACAGGTGTTGACACTCAAAGATGCAGTGCAGACTGCCCTGGCCAACTACGGAACTATCAAGGCTAAAGCCAATTACTTAAAGGCCTCTCAGTCAACCGCGCAATCCGTGAAGCGGGAATACCTGCCCAACGTGAACGTGGCCGGACAGCAGGATTACGGAACCATCAATGGGATCTATGGTCCTTCTTACGGCCTGAATGGTCTTGCCGTAGCCTCATCAGGCCCCACCTTCGCGCAAAACAACTGGAACGCTGCTTTTGGTGGATTGTACCTGGCTAATGTCAACTGGGATTTCTTCTCCTTTGGCCGTATCAGGGAAAAGATTAAAACCGCACAGGCCACCGTACAGAGAGATGATGCGGACCTGGCACAGGAAAAATTTCAGCATGAAGTAAGAGTAGCTGCAGCTTACCTCAATTTATTGGCTGCCCAGCGCCTCACCGGTAGCTGGAAGAATAACCTGGACAGGGCCGATACTTTCCGTGCTGTGGTAGTAACCCGTGTAAACAATGGCCTGATCGCCGGCGTTGATTCATCTCTTGCCAATGCAGAAGTATCCAATGCACGTATCGCATATACGAATGCAAAGGACAACGAACAAACGCAGGCCAACAACCTGGCCATCCTGATGGGGGTTCCGGTGCAGGACTTTGTACTCGATACCTTCTTCATTAAGCAGATCCCTACCGCTATGGCAGATTCTGCTGACATCGTAAACAACCCTACCCTGAAGTTCTACGAAAATCAACTCAGGGTAAACCAGGAACAGGCGAAGTACTTACAAAGACTGTATTACCCAACCTTCTCCTTCTTTAGTACCATGCAAACGAGAGGATCCGGGTTCGGTACCGGCTACGCCGCAGATCAGTCAGATTATACACATGCTTACTGGGATGGTGTGAAGCCCAGCCGTAGCAACTATCTGCTGGGTATCGGTGCCACATGGAACCTAACTTCTATACTCAGGGTCAATAAACAGGTAGCAGCACAGAAATTTACTGCAGCAGGAATACAGGATCAATACGACCTTGTAAAGCAACAACTCACCGCGCAGTTAAAACTGTCTGACACCAAAATGAAGAATGCACTGGACAACTACAGGGAAGCGCCTATCCAGGTCACAGCAGCATCCGATGCTTACAACCAGCGCACTGTATTGTACAAAAACGGACTGAATACAATCGTGGACGTAACGCAGGTGTTATACACACTGAACCGTGCAGAAACAGACCGCGACATCGCGTACACGAACGTATGGCAGGCATTGCTCCTGAAAGCAGCCGCCAGTGGTAATTTTTCTCTTTTCATTAATGAATTCTAATTAGATGAACCTGATAAGATCAGCACTACGCAAACCCATCACCATCCTGGTGATCGTGGCCGCCATGTTCTTCTTTGGTGTCGGCGCGGTCAGGACCATCAAGGTGGATATCTTCCCGTCACTGGATCTACCGGTGATGTATATATCGCATCCCTTCGGTGGTTACACGCCTACCCAGATGGAAGCCTTCTTTGGTAAACAATATGTAAACATCCTCCTCTATGTAAATGGTATCAAGACCATAGAGACGAAAAATATACAGGGGCTCTCACTCCTGAAAGTGAGCTTTTACCCTGGCACTAACATGGCACAGGCACAGGCGGAGCTTGCAGCCTTCTGTAACCGGGCGCAGGCTATCTTTCCACCCGGGTCTCAACCGCCGTTTATTCTTCGCTTCGATGCCTCTACCCTGCCTGTAGGTAACCTGGTACTGAGCAGCGACAAGCGTAATAACAACGAACTGCTGGACCTCGCTAACACTTATGTGCGTTCGTCCTTTACACAGATCCCAGGTCTCCTGTCTGCCCCTCCTTTTGGTGGTAACATCCGTACAGTGGTGATCAAAGTGGATCCTACCTTATTAAGATCTCACAACCTGACACCTGACCAGGTAGTGGAAGCCCTGCGCCTTAACAACCAGGTATCCCCTTCCGGTAACGTACGTATCGGCGACAAGAACTATATCACACCCGTAAACACCACCATCCATACCGTAAAAGATTTCGAAGATATTCCACTCTTTAAAGGTGGTGCACAAACACTCTTCCTCCGTGACGTAGCAACTGTTGAAGATGGTGCAGACATCACTGCCGGTTATGCACTGGTAAATGGCCGCCGCTCTATCTACCTCTCTGTAGCAAAGAATGGTGACGCCTCTACCTGGGATGTGGTACAAAAACTGAAAGCAGCCATCCCCCGCTTCCAGGCACAGCTGCCGGAAGATGTGAAGCTGTCTTTTGAATTTGACCAGTCTGTATATGTAATCAACGCGGTGAAAAGCCTGATCAGTGAAGGTACAATTGGTGCGATACTTACAGGTCTGATGGTATTACTCTTCCTGGGTGACCCAAGAGGTGCCCTCATTGTAATCCTCACTATCCCGACCTCTATCATTGCAGCAGTACTCTGCCTTAAACTGGCAGGTCAGACGATCAACATTATGACACTGAGTGGCCTTGCACTCGCCATCGGGATACTGGTGGATGAGAGTACGGTAACGATTGAAAACATCCACCAGCACCTGGATATGGGCAAGCCCAAGGGCCTCGCCATCTGGGATGCCTGTAAGGAAATCGCTTTCCCCAAACTCCTCATCCTGTTCTGTATCCTCGCCGTGTTTGCACCGGCATTCACCATGGGCGGTATCCCGGGTTCATTGTTCCTGCCACTGGCGCTCGCTATTGGTTTCGCAATGATCGTGTCTTACTTCCTGGCGCAGACCTTTGTACCTGTAATGGCTAACTGGCTCATGAAAGAACATGGTCATGGCAGCCCACAGGATTACCAACCTGATGGCCTGGAAGAAGATACATGGGATGAAAAGAAAATACTCATTGAACATCCACATGGTGGTCATGATCTGCCACTGACGAAATTCGATAAATTCCGTAACCGCTTTATGCGTTTTATGGATCGCATCCTGCCGGCACGTAAACTCATTGTTACCATTTATATCATTGGTGGTATGGGCCTGGTAGTATTGTTACTGAACCACATTGGCCGTGACGTATTACCGCATAGTAATGGTGGTCAGTTCCAGCTTCGTTTACGCGCCCCTGATGGTACCCGTGCTGAAGTAACTGAAGCAAAAACACTGAAAGCGATCAATACGATCAAAGAACTGGTAGGACCGGAGAATGTATCTATCACCTCTGCTTATATTGGTCAGCACCCGGGACTCTTCTCTACTTCACCTATCTACCTGTTCATGGCAGGTCCGCAGGAAGCAGTTATACAGGTAGCCCTGAAAGAAGACTACAGGATGAACATGGATGAACTGAAAGATAAGATCAGGGCTAAACTGAAAGAAGCAGAACCTGATGTAAAACCATCCTTCGAGCCAATAGAACTGACTGAAAAGATCCTGAGCCAGGGCTCACCTACCCCAATCGAGGTAAGGTTCTCCGGCCGAAACAGGAAACAGGCAGAAGCGTATGCAGACACGATGATCATGAAGCTGAAGCAGATTCCTTTCCTTCGGGATGTACAGAAAGGACAATCTACCAAATATCCTTCGCTGAAGATCGAGATCGACCGCTTAAGGGCTGCGCAGCTGGGCATTGATTTGCAGACCATTTCCCGTACAATCACTGCTTCTACTTCATCCTCCCGCTATACGGAGAAAAACGTATGGGTAGATGAAAAGCAGAACCTGAGCTATAACGTACAGGTGGAGATCCCGGAAAATAAAATGACAGATATTCATTCAATCGAGGAATTACCTTTATTGCCAAACAGTGCACGTCCGGTACTGGGTGATGTAGCCACCATCACACCCGATACCACACTGGGTGAAGCTGATAACCTGGGTGCGATGCCAACCCTGTCAGTAACTGCCAACCTCAATAACATTGACCTTGGTACGGCAACGACAGCAGTAAACAAGGCGATCAAATCACTGGGTGACATGCCCCGTGGTTTGAATGTGGAACTGGTAGGTCTGACTTCTACACTGACAGATACACTGGAAAGCTTACAGAATGGCCTGGTAGTAGCGATCATTGTGATCTTCCTGATGCTGGCGGCAAACTTCCAGTCCTTCAAGGTATCGGCGGTGGTACTTGCTTCCGTACCTGCGGTACTGTTAGGTTCTCTCACGCTGCTTATAGTGACAGGTTCCACCCTGAACCTCCAGTCTTATATGGGTATTATCATGTCGGTGGGTGTATCGATCTCCAACGCGGTGTTGATGGTAACGAATGCAGAACAGTTGCGCCGTCATAATGGCGATGCAATCCTCTCTGCAAAAGAAGCTGTGGCCTTGCGTCTGCGCCCGATCCTGATGACGAGTCTTGCAATGGTGGCTGGTATGATCCCCATGGCGAGTGGCCTGGGTGAAACCGGTGACCAGACTTCTCCGCTGGGTCGTGCGGTTATCGGTGGCCTGGTTGCCTCTACCTTTAGTACCCTCTTCTTACTACCACTGGTATTCTCATGGGCACAGGGTAAGGCAAGCACCAAATCCGTATCACTGGACCCGGAAGATAAAGAAAGTAAAAACTATGTACCATCCTTGTATGAATAGTCATATGAAAAAGAATAGAATAATATCCAATACAATATTACTGTGCAGCTTACCCGCTATGCTGCTGCTGAACAGTTGCGGACACACAAAAGGTGAGTCAGAAAAAGAAAGTGTTGCTGCTGAAGCGCCGGCTACACAGGTTATCGCTGTACAAAAAGGGAAGTTGTCATCTTCCCTGAAACTGCCGGGTGAGCTGATCGCTTTCCAGCAGGTAGATATCTACGCCAAGGTAAGCAGCTTTGTGAAGAGGTTGAACGTGGACGTAGGATCTGAAGTAAAGACCGGCGACCTGCTGGTGACCATGGAAGCACCGGAGCTGACAGCCCAGCTGAATGCTGCTGAGAGCAGGCTCAAATCACAGGAGGCGATCTACCTGGCAAGTAAAGCAAACTACGATCGTTTATATACAACCAGCCTTACGCCGGGTACTGTTTCTAAAAACGACCTGGATAATGCAAAGGCAAAGATGAACGCTGACATGGCCAACCTGGAAGCAGCGAAATCTTCTTACAGGGAAGTCGCTGATACGAGGAATTACCTGGAGATCCGTGCGCCTTTCAGTGGCATCATCACTGCACGTAATGTAAGTGCGGGTGCCTATGTAGGTCCTACAGGTAAAGGTTCCGAACTGCCGATCGTCACCCTACAGGAACAGCAGAAACTGCGTCTGGTGATTTCAGTACCGGAGTCATACACCAGTTACCTGGGCAGCAACAGCGATGTAAGCTTCACGGTGAAAGCTTACCAGGGTAAACAGTTCACGGCAAAGGTCAATCGTCTGGCTGGTGCACTGGATGCCCGTCTGCGTTCTCAGCGTATTGAAATGGATGTGACTAACAATGATAAGAAACTGCTGCCTGGCATGATTGCCGAAGTAAGCATTCCAATGAATACGGCGGATAGTGCTTTCATCCTGCCTAAATCAGCAGTGGTAAATTCTACAACAGGCGTATTTGTCGTGAAAGTAGAAAATAACAAAGCTGTACATGTACCTGTTTCAACAGGTCGTGAAGTGGATGGTAAGACAGAGGTATTCGGCGATCTGAAAGTGGGTGATCTGATCGTGGCAACAGCGACTGAAGAAAACAGGGATGGCCAGGATATTAAGAAAACAGCATTCCAAAAGGATAGCAAATAATCAGAAAGGATCCGATAGGTTAAGATATTTACAAAGGAATTAGTACTCAACAGGCAAAAAGATCAATAAACGGAAACCATCGGGAATCAATAGCAAGGTTTTAAGCAACAACAAACCGGAAAAGCAACAAAAAAGGAGGGCGTCTCATTGCGGGGCGCCCTTTTTTCATGAGGGAAGCTATAGGCCGAACATAGTTACATAACTACACTAAATGAGTACTAATACATCACGATAAGGTCACTTCAATATCCAATCGATATTGAAGTGACCTTATCGTGACCTTTTGATGATCTTATAATGAAGAGATGTAACTATGTTCGGCCTATAGCTACCATATAGAAAAAGGGTATCCCGGCAGGACCGGAATACCCTTTTTTAAAGTGTAAAGCAGGAATTACTGAATCACAATCTTCTTCGTATAGCTCTTTCTGCCATTCGTTACAATCACCACATACACACCGGCGGGTAAGTCTTTGACTTCCATGGCAATACGTGCTGCATTGTCTTTCCTGGCCGCCACCACCTTCTTATTCACATCTACTACAGATACATATACTGGTTCTTTACCATCGTATTTACCCACATTTACAGTCAGCATACCACCTTTCAATACAGGATTAGGATACACAGTCAGATCTGCGCTTTCTTTTTCAGCAGCTGCGGCAGGTACCGCCTCTACTTTTACAGAGCTTACCTTGTCATTCCAGGTACTTACATCCAGCAATGATACATCGGAAGTGAGTACGATGGAGGCTCCGGAGAAATTGTCATCTGCATATAAAGTCACCTTGAAACCAGGAGTAACTTTTACAGAAGTAATGTCGTCATTGATAGCACCATATGCTTTTAAAGCAGTGAGGTTGTAGCTACCAACAGGCAATGAGATACCATAACCACCATAGTTGATGTCCTGGTACATATAAGACGCAATCGTAACTGGTGCATATGTAATAGGGAAATCAATCTGTGCCTGGTTGAATTGACTTTCGTACGTGGAATTCCAGCCAAACGCGGTGGTTGCCTGTGATTTCAGGCTTACACCCGCTGCTGCGCTCCAGAAGTGAATGAACTCACCCATGTTCAATGAACGGGCGTAGTCGCTGCCACTCCTGGGAAAATAAGAAGATAATAATACAAAATACCTGTTCAGTACTTTGCTGCCACCATACTGGCTGTAAATTGGGTAGAACCAGTCGCGGAACCAATGTGTACCGGTAACCGGGAAATTGTCAGTGGTATTGGTAAACGTAGTGTACACCCGGGCTGCATCGCTGGTCATACCAAGACCATTGTACACGTCGTAGATGTAGATTTCCGCCCACTTGCTGTCTCCCCAGATCCCGAAGGCAGGTGAGTTATGCGCGTTCTTGGAATCACCTTCTACAATGTGACCTACTTCGTGTGTGAGCAGGTCATGATCGCCACCGCTGGCGCTTGTCCATGGACCAGGACCTACATCCGCTACATCGCGGTTGTCATGACTGGCATCGAAATAACCGGAAGGGTGGCCACCGCTGTATTTGTTGGTATGCATTACAACAAACAAATGGGGATCAGCACCGAACCAGCCATAGGTTTTCTTCGTGTACCGCCATACATCGCCCATGTACTGATAGGGCCAGGTAACGGAAGTACTTACATCGTTGTCATAATAAACAGCGACATCGTTGTCATAAAATTTCCGTGTCAGTAATTGATTGTGCTCAAACCAGTGTTCCTGCCAGGTAGCAGGTGGCGTCTGTGCTTCTACCCGGTTAAAGGCTGAGCAGCCCATCAATAAAAGCGCATACAGTACTTTTCTTTTCATGGTTATTGTTTATAAGGGTGTAATAAAAAAAAATCGTGGAAACACAGGGCCGGCCATATGCGCAATGGCCGGTCCTGTAAGGATACTTTTTATAGTATCAGGACCTGTCTAATAAAAGGTTGATTGCCATAGGTGATCACGACTACATACATTACGGGAACCAGGTTACCAGTGGAAATACTAATGCGGGCTATTCCCGCTTTCTTATAAACTAAAGTTCGTTGATAGATATCTTTTATCGTTACCTGCAAAGGTGTTTTTCCGTCATGGCCAGCTACATTTATCGTCAGTTGAGCCAGTCTACAACCAGGAACAAGGTACTTAAAAAAATGTCATCGCCATAATCACCAATTACAGCTGCGGTAGCAACACGGCCATTGGCATGGATAGCAGATCTCTAAAGTTACAAATGCAGCCGCCTGGGTGCCCGCATTAGCGTATTCCCTGGTTTGAGGCTTTATTGGATCAGCACTTTTTGGGTATAGGTCTTCTTACCGTTTGTCACCCTGATAACATAAAAACCTGCAGCTACGTTGCCCGTAGCTACGTTAACATGAGCGGTGGTTTCTCTTTTATAAAGGACAACTTTCTTATTCACATCCACTAATTCGATTTGCAGGGGAGATTTTCCGTCATAATTATTAAGATCTATTACCAGCGAACTTCCTTTTGCGACCGGGTTGGGATATACCAGCAGGCCATCTTCCGTATGCACCGTCATAGCTTCCGCTACTGCCGCCTTCCTTGCCGCTGTAGCCGGCACAATCCCAAAATTAAACTGCTCCCATCCCTGCGGGGAAGTCCTGCTACAGGTCATTTCCGCCACACTATTCTCAGAAGAAACATACAAAGCATTACTACTTCTCAGTGACACCGTTCCATTGTCATTTACAATCCAGTCAAACTTCTCCCAATCCTGCGCAGTTGACCGGTTACAGTTCATTGACTTTGTACCATTTTCAGATGATACAAAGAAACCCTGGTTACTCAGTGTTACCTTCCCATTTCCACCATTTCCTACTACAAACTGATTCCAGCTTTGTACCCCAGCCGCATTGCAATACATCGGGCTTACATTGCCTTTTGAACTTACATACTGGCCGTTGTTCCCCTGCAACCAGATGGTTTGACCTATTGGTGCCGCACTGCTTACCTCTCCCCAGGAGAAGGCTTCCCAGCCACTACCGGAACTCCGGTTGCAGGTCATAGCCTGGGTACCGTTTTCAGATGAAACGTAGAGACCATTGCCGGCTTTCAGAAAGATCGTTCCATCTGCATTCACAATCCAGTCGAACTTTTCCCATCCCTGGTAGACGTTGCGGTTACACGTAATGGCCTGCGTACCATTTTCGGAAGAGACAAACAGCGCGCTGTTCCTCAATGCTATCTTGCCATTACCCGCATCTACTACGTAGAATTTATTGTAGGTACCTACGGAATTACTATCACACCACATCGCCCCGCTGCCTCCCCTGGAACTCACATATTTTCCATTAAAGCCTTTCAGCCAGATCGTTTTGCCTACAGGCCCCTTTGCAGGTTGACCGGGAGCTACAGCGGCAATAGTGTTTGTATTTTTGATATTATTCGCAAATTTGATGTTGTTGAGCACAGCACTCATATTACCGGCACCATCCAGTACTGAAGGGCCTGTGAGCCGCAGCAACGCAGCATTTTCACCTGCGGTGAGTCGTTTGTAGGTCCAGTGGCACCAGCCTATACCAATACTGTTCATGGCAGCAATATTGGCAGCAAGCCAGTCATTGTTATTTTCACCTGTTTCCCCCACCCAGACTGGTACATTGTAGGTATTTCTCCAGGCAACGATATTGGCGAGGTCAGAGATCTGGTTAGGGTCACTGTTACCGACTGTGACATCTGTCGAGTTCCAGTAACGGTGTGAATTGTACACCAGGTTAGTGGGATTGGTAAAGGTATACGGTTGCATACTCCCGTAATTGTTACCATAGCCATTTCCTTCTACCATCAGCAGGTGGGTATCGCCTTCTGCCCGGACAGTATTGATCAGTCTTTCAAAGATGTCATGCACGGTGGTATTATCCGGCACCTTGTGAGGCTCATTGACCAGGTCATAAAAAGCCACGCCATCATTGTTGATGTAATGACGGGAGAGCGCCTGCCATAAACGCTGGGTCATGTTGCCATAGATGGCCTGGTTATACAGGTCATTGCCAACAAAGCCATCGTTGATATTGTGATCCATCCCCTGTGAACCGGGAGCAGCGTGGAGGTCTAAAATTACGTACATGTTGTTGGCGGCCGTCCATTTCAGCAGACTATCTGCCAGGCGGAAACCTTCGGTGTTGGTGTCAGTGAACAGGGTATTGTTGTTATACCAGGTTGTGAGGGCACTGATGTACGTGGATACGGAACCGGCGCTGGCATTGGCATGGATCACTTTCAGCCTTTCTGCCCGCTGGGCAGTGGTGAGAAAGAGTTCATAGTGCATGGGGAGCCGCACACAGTTGAAGCCGAGAGAGGCGATGTAGTCGATGTCGGCTTTGGTGATGAAATTATCCCGCCAGCTTTGGTAAAAAGCTTCGACCTGGGCATCAGACTGCCCCTGGTCATAGAGATATTTCTTGACGGACCACTGGGGGCCATCGCCGCCTTCTTTCATCATGTAGCCTTCCTGGAGTAACCAGGCACCGAGGCCTACACCTTTCAGGATGACCTCCTGGCCGGAGGCATTCACAATGCGTTTACCATCAGCATGGAGACGTGAAAGCTGGGCATTGGCAGGTGTCAGCTTCAGACATGCTAACAGGCAGCCAATAAAGAGAAAGGAATGCTGTACGCGGCGGATTAGCGCGTACAAACGTTTTTCGTAGTGGATCTTCATAGCGGGTTCGTTAAATGGTTTTTTAGAATAAAAAGGTACAGCGTTTAGATCATATAGAAGTCGTACGAGTGATAAAATAGTACCATATAACAAAAAAGCCGGGCCATATGTTGACCCGGCTTTTTTAATTTCTTTATTTATTATTCTTCGATGAGTTTAATTCCCGTTTTGGTAAACTCAATTTTTCTGGCCTTGTAAAGACTCCCTGTCGTCATCTTAAACGTCTTCTTACTCATACTAAAGAATGAGTAAATCTCCTCCGGATCAGATTTATCATGGTAAGGCAAATACCCGTCATTCTCCCGCAGCAACCTCAATATCTTCTCCCCTTCACTTTCTACTCTTTTATAGCCCATTTCACCTGCGGATACATCCAGTTTGTTCTCATCTTTCACTGCCTTTACAAAGCCTTTCAGCTTATCCCCAATGTCTACTGTGCCAAATACATCCCCATAATGCAATAAGCCCGTATGTTTCTGATTTACAATACATACAAAACCCAGGTCCGTTCTTCTGTATATAATCAGCTCCACGGGATCCTGCTCCTTCACTGTCAGCTCCTCATTGCTCAGGTATGGATCCAGTTTTTCTGTAGCCGCTACCCTGCCTGTTCTCTCATCCAGGTATATTTTCACCAGGTAATCCTGTCCCTGCACCATTTTAGTCAGCTGCTTACTCGCCGGCACAAACAGGTCCTTCATTAATCCCCAGTCCAGGAAAGCTCCCTGTTCGGTTACTCCTGTACATTTCAGGTTCACAATATCCCCAACTATACCATAAGGTTCCTGGTTAGTCGCTGTCAGGCGATTTTCCGAGTCATGATAAATAAACACCCTGAGCTCATCCCCCCGTTTTGCCCCTTCCGGTACAAAACGTTTTGGCATCAGTATTTCCTGCTCCACACCGTCCAGGAACAGGCCGTACTCACTCTCCTTCTTCACTCTTAAAAGGTTAAATTCACCTACCTTATACATGTAATATAATATTTGGATAATCACAAAGGTAAGTAGATTTGTGGTCAAACGCAGGTTTATGGCCCTACTCAAACACATCAATCCATTCTCGAAAACAAATGAAGATACCGGCTTCAGCGCTACCATCAGTAGCTATGGAGAACGTTTTATCAATAAGGACGGGAGTTTCAACCTCCGGAAAGAGGGCAATCGCATCTGGGATCGGTACTCTCTTTTCCATATTATGCTCAACCTGCCTATCTGGGCTTTTGTGCTGGTCATGGTGGGGGCATTTATCCTTGTCAACCTTATTTACACGGGTATTTACCTGGCAATCGGGTCTGCAGAATTGCAGGGCATCAGTGCTCACAGCGCCTGGGGTATTTTTAAGGAAGTGTATTATTTCAGTACAGAAACCTTTACAACGGTAGGTTATGGCCGTGTCAACCCGGTAGGTGACGGGGCAAATTTCCTGGCTTCTATTGAGGCCATGAGTGGTTTTCTTTCTTTTGCGGTGGTAACGGGCCTGATCTATGGCCGTTTTGCCCGCCCCAAGGCACACCTGGCTTTTAGTAATCACGCCACTATTACTCCTTTCAAAGGGGGTAATGCCCTTATGTTTCGCTTTGCCTGTTACAAGGATGGGCATACGCTTACCGATGTAACGGTGCAGGTAAATGCTGCCATGCAGGTGCATGAAGATGGCAAACAAACGTATCGCTATTATGAGTTACCGCTGGAAAGGCATAAGATTCAAAGTCTGCCCATGAACTGGACAGTTGTACATGTGATTGATGAACAGAGCCCACTACTGGGATTAACGGCAGAAGATATTAAAGTAGCGGACCTGGAACTGTATGTATTGATAAAAGGGTTCAATGACATTTATTCAAACGTGGTGCAGCAAAGGACCTCCTACACTTTTCATGAGATCATTTTCAACCATAAATTCGTACCCATGTACAGGGAGACGGCGAAGGGTACTGTTTTGGAAATGCAGAAACTACATGACACCATAGAGGTAGCGGCAAATACGGAAATGGTGCCGGTAAGTGCAGTTAGCTGAGGCTTTAAATGGCCCGTCTTAGTTAAGGTCTTTATTTGCCCGGATCATTTCAGGATAGCCCATTTTCCTGGCAAGTGCTGTCACAGCCATGGCTATTCGCTTAGTTTTGGTAGGGGCTGTTTTGGCGCTTTCAATCCACTTCATGAAATAATTTTGGTGTCCTTTGGCGAGCGTTTTAAAAAAAGCCTGTGCCTCCGGTTCATCTGCCAGGCACTCCATAAATTCAGGAGAGCTCACGGGATTGGGGTTATTATCTACCTGGATCTGTACCTGTAATTCAGCGCCTGCACGCTTGCCGATCCCTTTTCTCAGATCAGCATTCAACGACATGATAAAATGGCCCTCACCCATTGGTGTCAGTGCCACACCAGTTATTTCGAATTGATCGAGCTTGCCTTTTACCCGGAAGGATTGTTTGTAGCCGGGTTTCAGTTTTTCTGAGAGTTCAATGGGGATTTCGATATACGACCACCCGGTTTTCTCTCCCATTTTTTCGAATTTCTTAATAGTGGCTTTAAATTTTATCATGGGATAAATATAAAATAAAAGAGGTTGGCTTATAAATAAAAATAACGGCTGAGAATTGCTTAAACGGGTACCCGGCTCCATCAGGGATACAAATAAAAAGAGGCTGTATCATAATCCAGATACAGCCTCTTTTAAATTCAGGGAATATAATGATCAGATAGGTCTGTCAGCCTGCTTCACACCAAATGTTGCGGAAGGCTTGTTACCCATATAAATTTCCATTTTACCACCTTTCATCACATCCTTGTACAGGAAGAAAGATTTATTATACACCATGCCATTCAGCACCACTTTCTGAATATACTTATTCTCTTTGCTATTGTTTTTCACTACAATAGCAAACTTTTTATTACCGGATAACCTGATCACTGCCTGATCCATCAGCGGAGAACCGAATACAAATGTACCGTTCATCGGATTCATCGGATAGAAGCCCATTGCAGACAATACATACCATGCACTCATCTGTCCTGCATCTTCATTACCACATAAACCATCAGCGGCATTCGTATAGTATTTGCCCATGGCTTCTCTTACGATGTCTGCAGTCTTCCATGGCTGACCAATTACGGCATACAGGTATGCCACGTGATGGCTCGGTTCATTACCTTGTGCATACTGGCCAATCATACCGGAGATATCAGGAGAACTACCCTGACCAAGTGAAGAAGACATGTTAAAGAAGGAATCCAGAGAGGTCTGGAATTTCTTTTCGCCAAACAGGTTCACCAGTCCTTTTGCATCCTGCGGTACCAGCCAGGTATATTGCCAGCCATTCCCTTCGCAATAGTCATTGGAACGATGTTTTGCTTCCAGCGGATCAAATTCTTTTCTAAAACTACCATCAGCCAGTCTGCCTACAAAATGACTCCTGTTAGCATCCCAATATTGTTTGTATAAAGCTGCCCTACTGGTGAAATAAGCAGCATCCTTGGTTTTACCCAGTTTCTTAGCCATCTGTGCTACTCCATAATCGGCAATCGCATATTCCAGGCCCCAGGCTACAGATTCAATGGTCATGCTATCGGCAGGAATGTATTTTAACTCCTGCACAAACTGCAAACCACCTGCTTTTCTCATCGCCGTTTTTCTCACTGCCTCGTATGCCAGCGCTACATCAGCAGGATCCAGCAATCCTTTCATATAGGCATCTGCAATCACAGGGATAGCAGGGTTACCAATCATACAATCCGTTTCACAACCTTCCAGCGGCCATACCGGCAGGCGGCCCTGTTGTTTGTAAACCATCAGCATAGAATGCGTCATATCCTTTACCAGTACAGGATCGATCACTGACATTAAAGGATGCAGGCCACGGTAGGTATCCCAGAGAGACATTACAGTGTAATTCGTGAATTTCTGATTGGTATATACTTTCTTGTCAGTGCCACGATAATCACCATTGTGATCATTGAATACTGCAGGGAAGAAATGGCTATGATAGAGTGCAGTGTAGAAAGTAGTTTTAGTAGCATCGTCTGCAACGAAATCGATCTTGTTCAGATCTTTATTCCACGCCAGGTCAGCAGCTGTTTTCACCTGTTCGAAATTCCATCCTGGTACTTCAGCAGCAATATTGCCCAGTGCATTTTCTTCACTCACAGGAGAGATCCCTACTTTCAGATAAAGGTCCGGATTGGACGCAGCATTGAAGTACATTGCTGCTTTTACACCTTTACCTTTTGCTGTCGTACCTGGTACAGCGTCATTGCCGTTGAAGAGGTTCAGTTGCGTGATTGGCTGTGATGTTTTAATTGCAAAAAACAGGCGCTGATCATTGGCCCATCCTTTGGAAAAACGGTAACCTATAAACGTGGTATCATTTATCTTTTTAATAGTCGTCTCAACCGGGGAATCCCAACACATGCTGAATTCCAGGTCTATTAACAGGTGAGCGCTATCCGCATTATCGAAATGGTAATGATGAAAACCCACCCTGGTAGTGGCAGTCAGTTCTACCCTTACCTTGTACTTGTCGAGGTAAGTAGCGTAATAACCAGGTTTTACTACTTCATTTGCTCTTTTAAAATTGGAACCATAACCGGTGCTCATATCCAGTTTTTGCGCAGGCTGTAATTCCAGGTGACCGCTGGCTGGTACGATCATCAGATCATTCAGATCCCCGATACCAGTACCACTCAGGTGTGTATGCGTAAAACCAAGAATATCATTACTGATATAATTGTACCCGCTACACCAGTCCCATCCATTGAACTGATCCCAGCTCTGCATGGTCTGACTTGGGCCGAGCTGCACTGCACCATAAGGTACATTAGCACCTACGAATACGTGCCCATGGCCCTGCGAACCGATGTACGGATTAACGAACCCGGTAAGAGATTTATCCTGTGCGTGACCAGTCTGTGTCAACAGGCAGGATGCCAGTATAATAGTTGAAAATAACGTTGAAAATGTGCAATTCTTCTTCAATTCACATAAATTTAGACCTGTTTATAAAATAAGTTGGCAATTAGCATTCAAAACATGACTATTGCCAAAAGTAAGGAAATAATTAGCAAAACCCAGCTCTACTATGTTAATCTGCGAAACTGAAAGACTGATTCTGCGCAAGTTCACACTTGACGATGCCCCATTTATTATGACCTTACTCAACTCCCCTACCTGGATTGAGTTTCTGGGTGACAGGAATATTCATACTGAGGAAGATGCGCAGCTTTACCTGAGCAATGGCCCACTGGCTAGTTATGCAATGCGGGGATTTGGTCTTTACCTCGTGGCATTAAAAGATACGAACATTCCCATTGGGATGAGTGGATTGATCAAACGGGATGGCCTGGAACACGTGGATGTAGGCTTCGCACTGCTGCCGGCATATACCGGGCAGGGATACGCGTACGAGGCCGCAAAAGCTGTGCTGGACTATGGATACAAGACCCTTCACCTGCCGCGTATCGTGGCCATTGCACGGGCAGATAACAAACATTCAGTGGCGCTTTTGGGAAAATTAGGAATGAAGTTCTCTGACAATGTCATGCTTGTTGGCATCGATCAACCCATGTGCCTGTTTAAATAGTTTCCTCTTCCAGTGGCAATACTTCTGCCTTCGCTTCAGCAGCAGCGGCAATCGGCATTACAGGTGGCAAAGGTCCGAATATCAGGGCCTGATAAGGGGCCAGGTGCAGATACTCTCCTTCCAGCTCAAAAGTCAGCATGTTATTCACAAGCGGTTCTATATCCCGCTCCAGCAGGAATGGCAGTTTGTATTCAATGGTTTCTTTTGAAAAATTCAGCACCACCAGGAACATGGTTTCATTCAGTGTGCGCGTATACGTGTATACCTGTGGATGTGCCGCATCATATAACTGGTACTTACCATACACCAGGGCCGGCTGGTGTTTGCGCAATAATACTGCTTGTCTGAAAAACTGTAATATCGATCGTTCGTCTTTTTCCTGCGCCGCTTCATTGATGAAAGTATGGTTATCATTTACCCTGATCCAGGGAGTGCCATCTGTAAAACCGGCATGGGTAGCAGCATCCCACTGAAAAGGTGTGCGGCTGTTATCCCTGGCAGCCATTTGCTGGTCCAGTAAAAAACGGCTGGTATCCTCCCCTTTGTTTTCCAGGTATTTGTACATATTGATCGTATCGATGTCTTTGTAGTCATCAATATTTTCAAACCTGATATTCGTCATGCCAATTTCATCACCATTGTAAAAGATGGGCGTTGCCCTCATGGTGAGTAAAAAAGTAATCAGCATTTTAGCGGAGGTTTCCCGGTAAGTTTCAATGTCACTGCCCCAGCGGCTCACCATCCTGGGTTGATCATGGTTAGTGAGGTAAATGGTGCCCCAGCCCCCGGTTTCGTAGATCTGATCCCAGGCGGTGTAAAGACGTTTTAGTTCCACCAGATCGATGCCCTTTGGGTCCGGGCGTTTGTAGGCATCTTTGAGATAGCCGAGATGCATGCCTTCAAAATGGTAGAGCATGTGGAGTTCCTTCCTGTTTTCTTCCACGAAGTGCAATGCCTCATCGATGGTGATACCAGCTGCTTCAGCAAGCGTAGTGATGTCAGTATTTTCGAGCACTTCCCTGTTCATCTCCTGTAAATAATCATGCAGATGTGGCCCATGTGCGTAGAAGGCTCCCCAGTCATGTGTTTCAATTTCCGGCCAGGTGGTATCTTTGCTGATATAACAGATGGCATCCAGCCGGAAGCCGTCTACCCCTTTGTTGATCCAGAACCGCATAATATCGTATACTTCTTTTCGCACCTGTGGATTTTCCCAGTTCAGGTCAGGCATTTTGGAAGAGAAGTAATGCAGGTAATAACTGTCAGTGGCTTTATTGTAGGTCCATGCCTGGCCGGATGGGTCGAAGTGACTAAACCGGAAAGGAGGTTGACCCTTTTCGGCAGGCCACCAGTGGTAATAATTGTAGTAGGCGTTCTCCCTTGACTGACGCGCTTCTTTGAACCAGGGATGTTCATCACTGGTATGATTCACGACCAGGTCCAGCAGCAGTTTTATCTTTCTTTGATGCAACCCTTTTAATAAGATTTCAAATTCTTTCATCGTGCCATACTCCTTCATGATATCGTAGTAGTTACTGATATCATATCCATTGTCATCATTGGGAGAGCTAAAGATCGGGTTGAGCCATACGGTGTCAATACCCAGGCTTTCGAGGTAATCCAGTTTCGATATAATACCCAACAGATCACCGATTCCATCTCCATTGCTGTCTTTGAAACTGCGGGGATATATTTGATAAATGATACTTTCTTTCCACCACATAGCAATAAATTTTTCATTAGGAAAGCAATTTTTAAGCCGGTCATACTGTAGAAATATAACATCGTAAACCCGCTGGCATAATATTCTCGGTGAAATGTTAAAACTGAATTAATTGAGAACAGTATATACATTCACCGGGTCCACCATTCTTGAAAATGGAACCGGGTTATTTAGTGTTTGGGCACCCTTTAGAGAATCAGTTTCATTGCTGGTAAAAACACCGGAGCCTGCTACTATTCCCATGCAGAAAAATGAAGAAGGTTATTGGCAGGTAAGTATACCGGATGCTGCACCGGGTATGACTTACAACTATTTGCTGGATGGGCAGCTAGAGCGTCCTGATCCAGCATCACGTTATCAACCGGAGGGAGTGCATGGTCCGTCTGCCTTGATAGCAAATAATTTCAAATGGTCGGATGAGGGCTGGAAAGGACTTGATCTGAACGAGATGATCATCTATGAGATTCACACGGGCACATTTACCCCATTGCAGAATTTCAAAGGGATTATATCCAAGCTCAATTACCTGCGTTCACTGGGGATTAATGCGATAGAGATCATGCCCATTGCTCAGTTCCCCGGTCACCGCAACTGGGGATATGATGGTGTATATCCTTACGCAGTGCATAATTCTTATGGTACAGTGAATGAATTAAAAGCACTGGTGAACGCAGCACATCAATATGGGATTGCAGTAATACTTGATGTAGTATATAATCACCTGGGCCCGGAGGGTGCATATTTTGCAGACTTTGGTCCATGGTATACAGATAAGTACAGGACACCATGGGGAGCGGCCATCAATTTTGATGATGCGCATGCTGATGCGGTGAGGGCATATTTTATCCGGAATGCATTGATGTGGCTGGAAGAATGTCATATAGACGGTTTGCGGCTGGATGCAGTGCATGCGATCTGGGATAGCAGTGCAAAGCATTTTACAGAAGAACTGGCTGAGGCGGTGAATTCATTATCGCATGCCACAGGCAGGAAAAAAATCCTCTTAGCAGAAATAGATTTCAACAATCCAAGGTATATCAAAGCGCCGGAAAAAGGTGGATATGGCATGCATGGACAATGGGTGGACGAGTTTCATCATGCCCTGCATGTGGTGCTGACGAAGGAGAAGGAAGGGTATTATGAGGATTTCGATGGCTTGCCTTCGCTGGCGAAGGCGTGGAGGGATAGTTACGTGTATACGGGACAGTATTCTCCGCACAGGAAGCGGAAGTTTGGAGTGGTACCGCATGATTTGTCCTATGATAAATTCATCGTGTTCACCCAAAACCATGATCAGGTAGGCAACCGGATGCTGGGAGACCGGCTGGCAGCCCAGTTGCCAATGGAGGCGAATAAGCTGGCAGCGGCGATGTTGTTATTATCTCCGCACACGCCAATGTTGTTTATGGGAGAGGAATATGGGGAGACGCGGCCGTTTCTTTATTTCACAAGTCATGGTGATGAAGAGCTGTCCAGGGCGGTGAGTGAGGGTCGTAGAAATGAATTTAAAGCATTTTCCTGGGCGGGGGATGTACCGGATCCGCAAATGGACAAAACATATGAACAGTCCATGCTTTCCTGGCCTGTACCGGGCCCTTTGCTGGAATATTACCGTTACCTGATAGCCTTGCGGAAAACGAGAAGAGCGTTGTTAAATACGGAGCGAGATAATATCTGGGTGAACATGCCACAACCGGAAGATGTTATTCTATCGGTAGAACGTGCAGGCAATGATGATCGATTGTTGCTCTTGTTTAACTGCAGTGATCAGCAGGCGGTGTTTGTGCATAACCGTCCTCATTTGTTACATAAAAAGTTTGATTCATCAGTAGCTATCTGGCAGGGCCCTGGCCCAACAGCGCCGGATGAAGTTGCAGAGGGTACCGCTATAAAATTACAACCATACTCAGCTATTATTTATGAGATCGTATAATCCGCCTACCGCTACATATCGCATACAGTTTCATGCGGGGTTTACATTTAAGCAACTGAAAGAGATCATACCTTACCTGCATGCATTGGGGATCTCTACTATTTATGCATCGCCGGTCTTCAGGGCAACACCGGGAAGTCAGCATGGGTATGATGTGACAGACCCTCATATGATCAATCCTGAGATAGGAACGATTGATGAGCTACGGGAGATTCACCAGTTATTACAACAGCATGACATGACCTGGTTGCAGGATATCGTGCCGAATCATATGGCATTTCATGCGGAGAATACGCGCTTGTATGATGTGATGGAACGGGGGCCGTTGTCGCCGTATTACCATTACTTTGATATTGACTGGCATCATCCTGATTTTGCGGGGAAGCTGATGGCACCGGTATTAGGCAGGCCTGTGGAGGCGTGCATCAGTGATCATGAAATAAAACTGGGGATAAGGCCTGATGGGTTTACACTGAATTATTACCAGCAGGTGTTTCCATTGTCGGTGACGGCCTATGACTTGATCAGCGATCAGTTGGCAGATAGCGATGCATTGCCGCTAAAGAAATTGTTTTCGGCCCTGTACCAGCGGGCTACGGCAGGCACCTCGCTGGATGAATGGAGCAGTTCGAAGCGGGAGCTGATGGCGGAGGTAAAAGATCTGGGGATGTTGCAGGCATTGGTGGATAAGGTGAATAACAATGCTGCGTTGATGACTAAAATATTGGCGAAGCAGGATTACCGGTTAGCTTGCTGGAGTGATGCGGATCGGGCGATTAATTACAGGAGGTTTTTTACGGTGAATGAGTTGATCACTTTGAAGATGGAAACGCCTGAGGTGTTTAACGAATACCATACCTTTTTGCATAGTTTATATAGGGAGAACCTGGTGCAGGGCCTGCGGATTGATCATATAGATGGCTTGCAGGATCCGGAGACGTATATAGCGAGGTTGCGGCAGTTGTTTGGGGGGAGTTGTTATATCATAGCGGAGAAGATCCTGGAGGCGCAGGAGAGTTTGCAGTATAGTTGGGATTTGCAGGGAACGAGTGGATATGAGTTTTTGGCGTTTGTAAATCATTTGTTGAGTAATCAGCAGGGGGTAGTGGAATTGCGGGAATATTATAATACGCTGGTACCATCTGTTTATGAGGATCTTGTATTGGAGAAAAAGAGGCTGATTTTAGAGCGGTATATGGGGGGTGAGTGGGATAACCTGGTGAGGTTGTGTTATACGCTTAAATTGGCGGATGCGAGGGTTAACAGGGATTTATTGAAGGAGGCGATTGGGTTGTTTATGATTTGTTTGCCGGTGTATAGGTTGTACCCGGGGCCTGGGGATGTTGGTTCCAATGAACTGGTGGCTGCTACATTTGCGCATATGCGGTCAATGAACAGGTCTGCGGAGTCGGCTATATTGCTATTGGAGCAGTGGTGGGAGCAGCATAAATTGCCGTTTTTGATGCGGTTAATGCAGTTTACGGGGCCGTTAACGGCAAAAGGTGTTGAAGACACGACGTTTTATGTATACAATGCTTTATTGTCTCATAATGAAGTAGGTGATAGTCCGGCTACTGTTCCGGTTAATTTTCACCAGTTGATGATTATTCGCCAGCAGCAGACACCTCATGCGCTGAATACGACGGCAACGCATGATACGAAGAGAGGGGAAGACGGAAGGATGAGGTTGAATATGTTGACTTTGTTTGCGCGGGAGTGGAAGGAGTTGATTGGGCAATGGCGGGCAATGAATCAACCTGGGCCATTGTTGAATGACGAGTATTTCATTTATCAGAGTATTGTTAGTGGTTATTTTGAGTCTTCTCCGGAATTCATTGAGCGATTGCAGCAATACATTATCAAGGCGCTTCGGGAAAGCAAGGTGAATTCGAGCTGGTCATCTCCTGATGAGGAATATGAAAAGAAGGCGACAGACTTCATCTCCCGGGTATTGCAGTCTAAATCATTCCTGGATACGCTGCTTCCCTTTATTGAAAAACTGGATAGCTATGCTTATGTGGCATCATTAGCGCAGGTGCTTGTAAAAATGACAGCTCCGGGAATTCCGGATACTTACCAGGGCACGGAGATTTGGGATTACAGCTATGTAGACCCTGATAACCGGAGGCCGGTGGATTATGCTGTTCGTTCTTCTTTTTTGAACAAGATCTCTGCCCTTTCCGGGTCCGCGCTCTTTGACTACCTGGCTACTCACCGGAAGGAGGGGGCAGAAAAACTGTACCTGATATGGAAGGTGTTGCATTGCAGGAAGCGTTTTCCGAATTTGTTTTTGGAGGGGGATTATTTGCCCCTGCAAACCAGTGCTGGTAATGTGCTGGCGTTTGCGCGGGTGTATAAGCAGGAATGGGCGGTGGTGGTGATTCCTTTACCTGATGAGCGGCCGGTTACGGCTTCTGTTCTTTTACCAAAGGGGGCACCGGTAAGGTGGAAGGATATTTTTTCGGGAGAGCGTATAGCGATTGAGGGCGCTGTGGATGTGGGTTTGGTGTTAAAAAGGTTTCCTGTTGGGTTGTTGATTCCGGAAAATATTTGAAGTAAAATTTGGTAGATATAGAAAAAGGTTCGACATTCGCCGTCCTGAAACACAAAATCAGTTGCCCAGATGGCGAAATTGGTAGACGCACTGTGTTCAGGTCGCAGCGCTCGCAAGGGTGTGCTGGTTCGAATCCAGTTCTGGGCACTTGATAGCCTTACAAGTCATTGATTTGTAAGGCTTTTTTATTTTCGGGAGTGTCGGTTTTTTACGCTTTTTAGCCCTTTTTCCCACTATTTACGACACTCAAATGACACTCGCAATGACACTCAAAATTGCAGGCACTCCACCGGAACACAACCGGAATCACACCTTTAGATTTTTTTATCAAAATCGGGTTAAAAAGGCTTATTTGACACCCGGTTTGACACTCACAATGACACTCGCCGTTGGCAGTGAAACCCAAGCCTATATGGCAGTTCTGCCATTTTGCAGAGGATGGTTTTCAGAATTATTTTCAAGGTTGTTGTTCCCGCTTTCTTTCACAAACTTTCACCGGATGGTAGCTGACTTTAGCTACCCTGTTTTTATTGTTGGCATGGCATATTCATTGGGCTTCTCTCCCGTAACCTTTAAAAATGAAACCCTATGAACATTGGAGAAAAGCTCAATAAGAAAGGAGATAAGATTTATTTCTTTTATGATTTAGGTCGTGGCCCCGGACAGCGACCTTCTACCGGAGTATTTATTTATGCCAACCCGCAAAACCAAATCCAAAAGAACTTCAACAAAGAAGCATTGAAGATACTGGAGACTAAAAAGAGCCAGTTAACTATCGAACAGCAGGCGGTGGGTACACCGGTTATCCCGGCTCATAAGTTCAAGGCAAACTTTGTTGAGTATTTTGAGGATTATATCAAATTAAATAAACGAGAAGGCAACCGGCATCTGGCCTGCTGTCTTACCAAGTTTAAGGCTTATATCAAAAGTGATTTTATCTCACCGGTAGATATTACGGAGAACTTTTGTAAAAGGTTCCGGCGGCATTTGCTGGATACATTGACTGGCGAAACTCCGGCCAACTATTATGCACGTTTCAAATGGGTGTTGAAAGCTGCCACTAAGGATGGATACTTCAGGAGTAACCCGACAGAGGACATCCCGGCAGTACGCAATCCAAGCGCTGCGTTGAAGGAACACCTGGAATCAGAGGAATATGTTGCGTTACTCAATACTCCCTGTTTTAATCAGCAGGTGAAGCTGGCTTTCTTGTTTAGTTGTTATACCGGGCTGAGATGGGTGGATGTGAAAAGACTGGAATGGCAGGATTTACAAGGTGGCACATTAATTACAAGGATCATACAGCAGAAAACCGGCAAGCCGGTGGTGCTTACCCTGCACCCTATAGCCCTTGCTATTTTGGAAGAAATTAAACAATTGCAGCTAGGTAAGGCAACTTCTACCAATAAAGTATTCAGCTTGCCTACAGCTAATGGAGCTAATAAAGTGTTGGGAGAATGGATTAAGCGGGCTGGTGTCAATAAATACGTAACATGGTCCTGTGCAAGATTAAGTTTTTCCATACTATTAAAGGATAAGAACGTGGATGATGTCACTATTGCTTATCTGATGGGGCATACAACTACCAGACAGGTGCAGCAGACTTACAAAAGGCATAAACCCAAAGATCAGTCAGAGGCAATCAGTCACTTACCTTCTTTTAATATTGCGGGTTTCCTTTAGGCTAAAGCAACAGGGCTATTCAAAATCGAATAGCCCTGTTTTACTATGCAGCTCTTAATTTGACCTGTGGGGTTGCAGCCTGCATTGCCGCCATTTCACCAGATAACATCTTGTCTATATCTTCTTTCCTGTAATAACCACTATTGGTTTTGTAAACCCCATATTCTTCGCAGTTCTTAGCAAATTGCGTTCGGCCAAGGTTACAATAGATCAGCGCTTCTTCTGGTTTTAGGAATGGTTTAAAACAGAGTGCTATGGCCCGCATGATTAGCAGATCGTCACGTTTTATCATACATTATAATTTAGTGTTGAAATTTTACCTTTCTGTAAGAGTAAGGGTTAAGTTATTGGGTAAAGAGAACCACCACTACAGGTAATCCTGCGGTGGTGGTAAAACTAGTGTTAATCTTCATCCTCGTCTTCTTCGTCATCCTCTTCTTCCTCATTATCATGGTAATCAGAGATAATGTCTTCGGCTTCATGGATGGCATCCCGCTGTTCTTTTTCGTACTCCACTTCAATAGTGATGTAACCATCTTCCTCATCCGTGCCTGTAATCCTATTGGTGATATCGTTTTCCAGTAGTACATCGGCTACCCGAATCAGCACAGCTACAGGCACCTGTAATTCACGTTTTGTAATAACTGTTTGCATAAAATAGATAGACTTTAAGGTTATGAATAATTATTCTGAAAAGTTGAGTTCACGGAACTTTACCAGCGGCACCATAGCTGCCAGCGTAAAACGACAGGCAATAAGGGATGCTTTACGGTTAAGCGTTAAACGAAAGCGGGTATCACCTTTCGGCTTAACGTTATGAACAATGCGGTCAAGGTTATGTATAATGTCTTTTACCAGCACGGTGTATGGATAATCAGCAGGTAGTTGCCGGTAAGGACGTGCCGCCACCATATCAGCAAACGAATCCCGCAAAAGAACTAATATCTCGTTGGGTATAGAAGGCATATTGCTTAAACGAAGCATGTTTTCCAACAGGCAGCGCAATCGAAGGCTTACCCATTTTACAGGCTGTATGGCATAGGTTCCCCAATATTGATCCGGGTTTTCAAATACAAATGTGTAGTTATTACTATCCAGGCATTCCTGTACCGCTTCCAGCAACCGGGAATATACCCGCTGGTAGGGCCGGTCTTGTTGCCTTACCATATAATCCGATTTATCTACATCTGGTTTTGCTTCTTCCAGCAAAACTGCTGGCTCATTACCGGGTAAGGTATTGGTATCTGCATCTGCCAATGCCAATCCGTTCCGTTTATAAAATGCCAACTGCTTGCAGGTATCACTGCAATATTTACGGGTACTTCGTAAGGCTTGCATGGGTGTGCCGCAGTATTGACAGGTAGTTGTCATTGATTTCAGTTTAACGGTAAACGATCTTAATAGTCGATGGCTTCGTTCTGTGGAGTGCCTTTAACGTAATAATTATAATCACCCAAGATGCCAATGATGTTTTGTAAGGCTTTCTGGTGTTTAGGATTACCCTGGTGGTGGGTGATTTGCACCAGCATGGTGCCTTCCTGCTCATTAATGCCTTCTACCTGCCAGTGGAGGCTGTTATTGAACAGGATGCGAATGATGTCCAGTAATACATCCATCGGGATCGTGTGAGAACTGGTTGTGGCCGGTTTGTTAGCACTTTGCATGATGATGTGTTTTTTAAGTTCTTAATCCATTAGCGAGATACCGGTTACAGTATGATGGTTATCGCTTATGGCTTTGTTATGGTTTTGCTTGTACAGCTTCTTCCACTTCTTTACCTGTTTTTTCAGCCTTTCTTTTTCAGGGGCTTGGGCTGGCGGTGCCGGGTGCTTTTGTGTATATAACCAATAAGCCAGCAGGCAGAGACCCGCCACAATGATCAGCGGATGAGCCAATAACTTATACCATTGTTGTAATCCCTCCTTTTCTTTGGGTAACACACCAGATAGGCGGTTTAACAGGTCCTGCGGAGCTATAGGCGTTTTGGGGGCATTCTCCCTTGCCGCTGCTGGATCAGGTGATGCTTGTTTTGAATCAGGTGTTATTGTTGACATACAGGTTGGGTTTACCGGTAAACGGAAGTGATTTTTTACGTTTACCGTTCTGTATTCAAAGATGAGAATAGAAAGAGGGCTGGTATCCCCCTATAGGGATACCTATGTTTTAAAAATAGTTGGTAGACTTCAAGTGAGGATACTGTTTAACGATAAACTGTTTGTATTAACGGTAAGCGGTAGCTATTATTTCCTAGTCCGTTGGGCATGCTGCCGGATATCTTCATCAATAAGGGCAACAGCACTGTCCAGGTGAAGATTCGTAAAATAAGGGCGGATGTATTGAAGGTCTGCCAGCAACTGTGCGCCTGCTTTGTGATCGGGTATTTTCGCGTATTTCTTATAGATGTCTGAATTTTGCAGGGTGGTAAACTTTACCCCTGTCAACAGGTGAGCCAGCCTTACTACATCACTGATATTACCATTATCCCGGTGTTCTGTCTGGAAGCCTGCTTTGAGCAGGTAATACAAGGTCAGCAATTGCCGGTAGCGGGTTGCCTCTTTGTCTGGTTCTTCTATAGCAGGTGCAGTTACAGTTTCTACGTCAAGCCCCTCCGGCTCCTTTTGCAGGTAAAGGAAATGAATGGCCCAATCCAGCACGTTTTGACTGAGTTGGAGAAATTGACTGATTTCATCTGCGGATAAGGATTGTTCAGCTCCAGGTAAGCTGTTGTATATCTCGCAGGAATAAATTTCTTTTTCTGTCAATACTGTATCATAATAAAAATAAGCATGAAAGCTCTTACTCACATAAGGCTTAAGCGTTTTGCCATAGCGTTTGAGTAACGCTAAATCCTTTGCTTTGTACTGATGCCAGAATTGATCGCTATGAGCACTCTCCTGCCGGGCCAATTGTACAAGACTTAGCAGGTGTTCGGTAATTTCCAGTTGTTGCAATAAGGTGTAGTGCTGCATTATTTCCTCGTAGTCATGCTGGAATTTTTGTACCAATAGAGCGGCAACATGGTTGCGGGGTGGGTTTAAGGGAGTTTCTTTCGTAGGCATACTACTAATATAATAAAAACCGGTAATAATTCCCCCTCCCTTATTTGACGGGTAGCTTATCCCGGCTTGTTCCGCTCTTCCTCCTTTGTGAAGGACAAGAACACCTTTGTGGATTTTACAATTACAGCATCATTGGTATGCAGAAAATCGTTTACCGATACGTGGTTAACGTAAAACTGTACCAATGCCTGCAAGGTACACTGGGTAATTTCCGTAAGAATATAGCTGTCGTGCGTGTGACGCAGGGTAAGTTGCTTTTTCATAGGGTTATTATTTATTACCGGTTATTGTGCTTGTCCAGTTGCTGATACCATTCCTTGATCAGGGGTGTATAGCTCTTTGTATGATCGGCCTCGCTTACCAGCGCGATTGTCTGCTGGGTATAGTATATGCATATTTCTCTTTTAACCTTATCCGGTATCGCTGTAATGTGAATTGTATGCGTATAGGCGGCAAACACCGATGTAGCTAAAGAGTAAATATCTTCTTCCTCGTTTAATAAATAGGAGACTATCAGGATATGATCTATCCAGAACTGGATAGCTTCCTGCTCATCCACTCCCAGTTGCTTACAAGCCATTTGGAATGTTGCTGGCAGGAATACTTCTATTGTCATGTTTGGCCCTGATCTATCGGGATTTCCAGAGGGGCGGTTAGGCTGTTGTCTCATGTGTGGTTGTTATAGGGAATACAATTGGTTGTTCCCTATCCAGCTCTTGCAGTTTTGCCTGGTAAAGGGATGCGGCTACGGACATTAATTCCTTTATCCTGTCTATGAGGATAGCAGCCTTTTCAGCAGGTACGGTATAATCTTCTTTATAGCGCGCATCCGAATAGGCTTTGTTTAACAGGTTGAATAGTTCCGTTTCTTCCCTTGTCAATCGGGGAAAAATAACGGATAGCTCCATGCTAAAGTTGTCTATCAGGGTCAGTAAGCGGGAAAGGTTATGGGTAGTTGACCGGTAGCCAGTGATGCCCCTTAATAAAGCCATGCAAGTATGCTGTGCTGCCTGATGGAGGTTAAATACTGCCTGCTCCGGCCAGTTGTCCTGCTGGCAATCAGTGGCTGTCTTGAAAAACCGTTGGGCAGTAGTGAAACACCGGTTCCATTGAGTGGTAATCCTGTTTTTAATCTCTTCTTTCGTCGGTTCAACGGGCAGTTCTGCTGTGAATAGGTATACATTGCTGTAAACAGGTACCGCTTGACGGTAAACGGTAGTATCGAAACGATAACCGGCAGGCAGCCCTTCCATAAATGCTGAATACTTCTGCACCATACAGGTAATTTCACAGGGTAACGATGCCGCTTGCTGCTCTATTAACTGGATAAGTTCATATTCCGGTCGTTTTTCTGCATCTGTGGTTAGGATCATCAAGTCGAACGTTGTCGGGAATATCGTTTCCCGGTAACCTTCACCCGGCCAGAAGCAACTCCAATCCTGCATAATGGTAGTACGGGTGCCCAAGCACCAGATCAGTTCCGGTTGGAGAACAAGCAGAATTTTCTCTATTAGCTTTGCCAGTTGTATGACCTGCTGTTTGGACAGATGGGGTAAATGTGCACGCATAAGTACTTTTTTAGGTTGTTTAGAGGACGGTTTAGCGATAAACGGGAAGGGTTACAGTAAAAACGGTATTTCCCCGCTCGCTTTGCACAGCAAGAGCACCGCCCAAAGCCTGTGTATAATGCGCGCTAAGAAACAGCCCTAACCCGGTGCCTGCCAGGCCATTGTCTAACCTCTCGTATGGCATAAATAAACGGGAGGCTTTATCCGGTGGGATTTCCATGCCCTGATTGATAACCTGTAGGCAGATTACATTATTTTCCAGGCGGCACTTTACGGTAATAACAGTGCCGGGGTGGCTGTATTTAAGAGCGTTAGACAGCAGGTTTTGCAGTATCTGCCCAAGTTTCACAGGGTCTGTGGTAACCTGTATATTTTCCAGCGAGGGATGCAGTATAAGGCAAATATCCTTTTGTTGCAGGGCCGCAGTCCTTTCCTGTTGGCGAACGACCGGTGTTATCCATAACTGGAAATCAATCTGGCAGTAGACAGGTGTAATATCCAGTTTACCATTATGGAATTTTACGGTAGCGAGCATATTGTCCAATATATGCAAGGTATCCAGGGTTGTGGCTTCCAACGCCTGAAAGAAGGCCTCCGACTTGCTGCCTTCGCGGATATACCGGCAAACCTGGACAGTGCCGGCTACCTGTGTGCGTAGTTCATGGGCAAACATACCGAGGAACAGTTCTATAGTCTGTGGGGCGCTTTTTTGAGCTAAAGCAGCCGGTGGTAATGGGGTAACAGTGTTGTTTTCAAATGAGATTGGCATAACTGGCTAGTTTAATGGTGTTAAGGGAGATGGTTATCCATAACAGCTCCGGTAGCGTATTGCACCACTGGCGGCTGTTGGATACCTGATTCAAGTGGTAAATTACCATCCCCGGTAACCGTACCCCACTAAGCGAGCCTGTGCATTAACAAAAATTAGTTGTATTTTACCGGATAGTTAACCGGGAATAACCCTTGGTATCTCACCAACCCGGACGAAGTAGGATACCAAATTATTAGTTTTCAATATCTTTGTGACTATGACAATTACCAGTATGCCTGAAAAAGTACACCAAGGACGCGCGGTAAAACGCCTTAGAGAAATCCTGCATGTTAAACAGGATGTATTGGCTGATGCCCTCAATATCAGCCAGCAGAGTGTTTCCTTATTGGAAACCAAAGAAACCATTGAGCCGGAGCAGTTGGAGTTGATTGCAAAGACGTTGAAGGTACCGGTAGATGCAATTAAGAATTTTAATGAAGATGCCGCTGTTAATTACATTAACACCTTTCATGACAATAGCGTTAGTCATGTAATAGGTAATTACGGCACGTATAATTTCAATCCAATAGACAAATGGCTAGAAGCGTTGGATGAGAATAAAAAACTTTCTGCTGCTTTATTGAAGGAAAAAGATGAGAAGATTGCTTTGCTGGAAAAAATGCTGGCGGAGAAGAAAAAATAAAGAAGTATCTTTTTTTATTGAAGCCACTTACATTGTATAGGTGGCTTTTTTTATGACTAGGTTTCTAATTAATTTCCGAGTACTATTTTAATAACTAGTACCAATTTCACAAGAAATTCATATTTTATTAATTTAAAATATAAATTTCTTAATAAAAATTCCCATCAGCGAATGAGTGAAATAATCTATTAATAATAAATTGATAATATGTAAGATTGGACTCCAGTATACAAGCTGGAATTTTACAAAATTGTCAAAAAGGAATTGCTGAAAAAAATAAAATGAACGAAAAGACAGAAATAAATGTTTTACCTGAAGGATGGCATTGGGTCAAACTTTCAGAAATCACATTACCAGTTTCTAGAGTTAACAAGCTTTATGAAGATGCTAATACAGAATTTACATACATTGATATCGATTCAATAAATAATTCCGTTCAGGAAATTCAAAATGCTAAAATTTTAACATGGAGAAACGCCCCTTCTCGTGCACAGCAGATTGTAAAAACTAATGATATTTTGTTTGCAACTGTTCGCCCGTATTTAAAAAATATAAGTCTAGTTAACGATAGATATGATAACTCGATAGCTTCTTCTGGCTTTTGCGTCATAAGAACCTGTCTTGTCAATCCACTTTTCATTTATTATTATGTTACAAGCCAACATTTTATTGAGTCAATTAATCAGTTTTCCAAAGGAACGAGTTATCCTTCTGTGACAAATAAGGTGGTTTTAGATCAAAAAATACCTTTACCATCTTTAGAAGTTCAAAATCAGATCGTTGATAAAATAAGCACCTTATTGGATGAATTGAATGAAGCAGACATGTCATTGCGACATGCATCCAGACTTTGTTCAATATATGAATACGTAACATTAAAAGACGCCTTTGATGGTAAGTTAAGTGGTAATTGGAGAAAAACAAATAATGTTGAGTCCGCTTATGATTTTCTAACACAAGTAGCCAAATTCCGAAAAGAGACTTATGACAGGTTAACGGGAGAAGGGAATTTTCATGAAGCTAAGAAATTTAGTTATGATTTTGAATTCGCTCCTAATTTCGCCATCTCATCATGGGCGACCGCAAAGCTCGATAAGCTAATAAAAATATCAGCACGTGTTGGATGGAAAGGCCTGAAAAAAGAAGAGTATACTCAAGAAGGTCCCTTGTTGCTTTCCGTACATTCTTTAAATTATGGTAAGATTGTAAAGTTTGACGAAGCTAACCATATCTCAGAGTATAGATACAACGAGAGCCCTGAAATAATGCTTAAATTGGATGATATCTTATTGTGTAAAGATGGTGCAGGTATCGGAAAAGTAGCCATAATCAAACATTTGCCTTCTGAAGCTACAGTTAACTCCTCATTACTTGTCATAAGGGCGGAAGGTGTTTTTAAGCCAGATTTTTTGTATTATCTATTTAAAGGTCCACGACTGCAACAGCTAGTAAATGAACGAATTTCTGGCAGTGCAATCCCTCATTTATTTCAGAAAGACATAAAGGAATTCACATTAAGCATTCCTCCGTTACCTGAACAAGAACAGATCGTAGAAGAAATTGAATACAGATTCGCCCTTATAGATAACTTAAAAGCTGCAATACGTAGGAATGAAAACATGAGTAAAACACTAAGAGAAGTAGTATTAAACAATGCTTTTGCTGGTAAAATGACTACTCATTTAATAGATTCTGATGTCGCTGAATTATTAAGTGAAATAAAAAAGACTATAGATGAATTCTCCCACTCTCAAAGAGAGCTTCAAAATTCAAGAAAAATTAAACCCAAATCTATGGAAGAAAAGAAAACTATTTTGCAAGTGCTAGAAGCTGCATCGGGTCCCCTCCCAGCAAAAGATGTCTGGTTAAGATCTAAACACAAGGATGACATTGAATCATTTTATTCTGAATTAAGAGAAATTCAGAATAAAATTATAGAAACGAAAAAAGATACAGAATCACTATTATCACTGCGTCATGAGAATTGATATAATACATATCCGTTCGAGATTCAAAAACCTGGAGGATTTTAAGATTGATATAGATGAGAATTCTATGGAAACAGTGCTCATTGGATTGAATGCAACAGGTAAATCTAATCTAATGGAAGCACTTGTAGTTATTTTCAGAGACCTAGATTTAGACCGCCCCCCACAAATCTCAAAATCAAAAGATCCTTTTGAATACTATATAAAATATCAATGCCGTGGAAATGATATCGAAATAGACTATTCCACAAAAGATGGATATACTTTTATAACAAACGGTATCAAGTTAAGTAAAACAGGGTTTTATAAGAATAAAGATTCATTTCTTCCTAAGCACGTATTTATATATTACTCTGGAATTAGCGAAAGGCTCAAGGATCTTTATTATGATCATACAAAAAAATATTATGAACAAATAATTAGAAAAGAAGCAAAGCATACACGTTTTGACTCAATTCCTAGGATATTTTTAGTTCAAAATATTCATTCTAGTTTCGCATTGATTGCATTTTACATGTTCAAAGATCAGGAAAAGGAGACCATTCAATTTTTGAAAGAGGAGTTAAAAATTGAAGACTTTGGTTCTGCATTGTTTATACTGAAGCAACCTGAGTGGTCAAAGTCAAGAAAAGAACATGATAGGTTTTGGAATGCAGGCGGTTTAGTGCGGAGATTCTTAGAGGATTTATATCGGTTTTCAACTGCACCAATATATCACGAAGAAAGAGTAGCTACAACTTATAAGAAAAGTGAAACTCAAAGCCGCCTTTATTTATATATAAAAGATCGCAAAACCTTTCAAGATTTAGTCGATACAAAAATGTATTCAGATAAAATACCCTTATTCAATGCTTTAAATAGCATTGAAATTTCAGACTTATTATATGATGTAAAAATTAAGGTTGCAAAAGAAAACGTTAACGGCGAATTAGGGATGAGCGAATTAAGTGAAGGAGAAAAACAGCTGCTTACTGTTCTAGGTATGCTTAAATTCACGAAGGACGAGGAATCTCTTATTCTCTTAGATGAACCAGATACGCACCTAAATCCTATGTGGAAATGGAAGTTTTTAGAGTATTTAGATAAAGTTGTAAAACGCCCTGAAACAACACAAATAATATTCTGTACTCACGACCCATTAGTTATAGGTAATCTTAAAAAGAATCAGGTCCAGATATTCCAGAAAGATCCAAAAGGAAAGACTACTGCATATAATCCGAATGTAAGTCCACGAGAAATGAGTTTTTCTAAAATTCTTACTAGTGAGCTTTTTGGTATTCCGTCGTTAATGAGTAAAAAACTTGAAGACTTGCTTAATGAAAAACGTTTCTTACAGGCCAAAATAACTAAAGGGCCCCTAGATGAAGAAGAGAGAAAAATTTTTGAGCGTTTAAAAAGATATTTTGACAGGATTGGTTTTAATGACGATACAGTTGATTCGAGATATAATAGATTTCTTCAATTAACTAGCGAAAAGCAGGAATTTGTGAATAGGAAGTATACAAAAGAAGAGGAGAAACAGCTTGATGAAATAGCAAGAGAAGTTTTAGAGCAAATTATCAAGGAAGAAAAAGAAGGAGGTGTTGAATGAGATATATTGACATAACTAAATTGAGAGAGAAGGCAATAGAAATAAACTGGGACAGTATTCGAGGTGCTCATCTTTTAGCAATGCAGGGTATGTCTGAAAAGGACAGAAAAGAATATATTAATAATCATCCAGATTGGAATCAATTTCAGGCGGCAATGTTGTCCCTTTCCCATAACAAATGTTGGTATTCTGAAAGTCAAATTGGAAATAGTGACTTTGAGGTCGACCACTTCAGACCTAAAAACCATGCTAAAAATCATGACAAAGCGATTATAAAGGAAAACGGCTATTGGTGGAAAGCATATGACTGGGATAATTATCGGCTAACAGGAGCTCTCGCAAATAAACGGAGAAGAGATCGTTTAAAGGAAAATGCCGAAGTTAAAGGGAAGGGAACCTATTTCCCTCTGGATCTAATAAATGGAGCAATAGCAGAGGATGAATCTCCTATAGGTTGTGAAGTGCCACTACTATTGGATCCTACTAATGAATATGATGTAACCTTACTTTCATTTGATGAAAAAGGAGAACCCATTCCTGCTAGTCAAGATCAATATGAAGTTAACCGTGTTACTCTGTCAATATTATACTATCACCTTGACCTCGACCAATTGAATATAGAAAGAAAGATAGCGTGGGATGACTGTGTAGTGGAAATTAACGATGCAAAAAAAGCAATAGATGAGTCCCCTAATATAGCCGCCAAGTCGTTGATGATGGCCAAATGTTTTAAAGGATTAAGAAGGTTAGTAAAAGAAAATGATCGTCCCTATACGTGCGTAAGAAAAGCTTGTCTTTTTGTATATTCAGAACTCGATGGGTACAATTGGTTAAAAGATTTTATAAGAACATTATGACGAATAATTTAGTTGCAAAAATTTGGTCTTTCTGTGATACTCTTAGAGATGATGGAGTGAGTTATGGAGATTATCTAGAGCAGATAACATATTTGCTATTCCTCAAGATGGCAGAAGAACATACTCTAAATAACAATAGTAATTATAACATTCCCAAAAATTGTGAATGGAAAAGTTTATTAGGGATAGATGTATCTCAGTTAATTAATGTTTATGCTAAAAACCTTAAAACTCTTTCTGATTCTGGTGGAATGCTTTCAAAAATATTTAATGGTGCCCAAAATAAAATCCACGATCAATATAAGCTCCGGAAATTAATTGAACTTATCAATGAAGAAAACTGGATTTCAGAATCTGTTGATGTAAAAGGAGATATTTATGAATCTTTGCTTCAAAAGAATGCAGAAAGTAGTGGTGCTGGGCAATACTTTACACCCAGGCCTATAATCCAGGCAATGGTGGAATGTATATCACCTAAACCAATGGAAACAATTTCTGATCCTTCATGTGGGACTGGTGGTTTTTTCTTAGGTGCATTAAATTATATCAGAGATAATTATAAGCTTTCTAAAAAGGAACAAGATTTTTTAAAATTCAAGACTTTTCATGGCTGGGAAATTGTTCCTTCCACAGCACGTTTATGTTTAATGAACCTTTTTTTGCATGGGATCGGTGATTTAAAAACAACTCCAGACATTGAGGTTGCAGATAGTTTAAAAGAATCTTTGAATGAAAAAGTAAATATAGTCCTGGCTAACCCACCTTTTGGTAAGACTAGTAGTGACATTATAACTAATGATGAAAAGAAGGCCAAAATTGCGGGATACTTTTATAGAAAAGATATCTGGACAACAACAAGTAACAAACAACTGGCTTTTCTTCAACATATAGTTAGTATGTTGAGTAATGAAGAAGGGAAAGCTGCAGTAGTCCTTCCAGATAACGTCTTGTTTGAAGGAGGCGCAGGTGAGACCATTAGAAAACGTCTTATTCATGATGTGGATTTACATACAATTTTAAGATTGCCTACCGGTATTTTTTATGCGCAAGGAGTTAAGGCAAATGTCCTTTTTTTTGAAACAAAGAAAAAAGGTAAAACACCTGCAACAAAGGATATTTGGATTTACGACTACAGGACCAACATACATCATACTTTAAAGAAAAACACCTTGCAATTTGAGAATTTAGAAGATTTTGTTGATTGCTATAATCCCAAAAATAGAAATAAAAGAGTTGAAAGTTGGAGCCAGGAAAATCCTGAAGGTAGGTGGCGAAGATTTAGTTATGAAGAGATTATGTCAAGAGACAAGGCAAACCTTGATATATTCTGGCTTAAAGATAACGACTTAATCGACTTTGATAATCTCCCAGAAGCCGAAAATATAATTAATGATATTATTGAAAATTTAGAAAGTGCCCTTGCTAACTTCAAAACAATAAGGGACACTGTTGCGGAATAATTAACGAATGAGGATATGAAGGTAAACACAAGTTCAAAATATCATTCGTTATTGTTTTAAATTAATAACTAATAGAAAATGAACAACGCTATTTAGTACGAATAGGAACAACAGGAAAAGGCACTGCCTATACTTTTCTCGCAGATAAATAAAAAGGTGTTATATAGGTCAAGGGGGCCACATATGGGCGATCAAATAAAACAAACTTCACAGCCGGCTGAAAAAATTTATTTAAAAATGACCTCTATGAGCTAAACCAATTATAAGTCAGCAGACAAGAAGGTGAACATGGGACGTCCACCTTCTTGTCCCCAAATTTTGGCAAGTCACTTACTGCCCGAAAATTAAGTGAGATACCTCTTAATAATCTCCATGTAAAAAACAACCTCCAGTGTTATGCATTATAAACTGTAGCCTTGTTCTAATATAAAGGGTAACACCTAAAAAATCATAAATCCTAAACGATGCACAAATGCATAAAATATAGAACGCGTAACTCTGATCAAAATATAACGTATATTGGTAAGAATTAACCTGCTATGAAAGTGTTGCGAGGATTGGCATATCAGCCCATTATTCCATGAGTATGATCGAACCTATGAGCATCAACAATTTTTAAATTGGCTGGTAGGAATTCCGATCAGTGATCCAATAGATTTATTGTTTATTAACGGAGATGTATTTGATCCATCTACCCCTTCTACCAATGTGTCAAAAATACTTTATACGTTTTTAAGTCCGCAATAAAGATCAATCTTGAATTGCGGATCGTTGTTAGACCCCGAAACCATAAATCAGCCTTCTGTTTAGAATCGTCCACATCTTTATAGGACCATCCAAAAAGGATGTTATGGACTAAGCAATTACATTACGTCTACATTAGAATAATTTACATATGAAGATAAAGAACATTCAACAATATCGCAGCTTTTACAAAAATGAAATTCGTGACCTTCCAACAAGAGATGAACATTTCATTGGCAATTTTTTAATTGACAAGAAAACTGGTAAAAAGAAGTTTGGATGGTTTGAGGTATATCATGGTGATAAAGAAGGTTATGGCAAGGCCGAAGCGGGTATAGAAAATTTCTTACAAAGCTTCCTGGATATGGCGAAGGATGGGCAAGCTGTTTATGAGTTTTTGCAAAATGCCGTCGATGCCGGAAGTACCCATTACACGATGGTTTGGGGTAAAGATGAAATTGATGAAAACCATTATTTGTTAGTGGCAAATAATGGAAGAATGTTTAATTTGGACAGCATTCGTTCTATTCTTAATGTAGGTTCCTCTACCAAAACAGCAGATAGTCAAACTATTGGAAAGTTTGGTATTGGTTTTAAATTAGCTCATCGTTTAGTTGGTAAAGACAATGGTTTACAAGAATTAATCAATGAAAATTCAGGCCCGATACTATTTAGCTGGAAAAATTATGATCTTGAAAGTCTTGCAAAATCAGAGCCTATCATACCATCTAAAATTGAGTACGAGCTATCAACTAATGGCAACTTTAATGTTGAGGACGATAACCCCTGGTTATTCAAAATCTTGATTACTTGCTTTCCCTGTTTACCCGAAAATGACTTGATTCAAGAATTACCTAAAATGGCAAACGGCATAGCAGCCAATACAAATCCCTTCAGCAAAGCAGAATATGAAGTTTTAACACGTTGGGTGAAAAATAACCAGAGAATTTTAAACAAAGACACCTACAGCGAAGGAGCCTTGTTTTTTATAAAACTAGGATCTGGTAAGGAATCCGAATTATCGGAAATCAACCTGAAGGAAGGAGTGAAATTTGCTTTGGCCATTTTGAAAGAAACAGCCGATACTGAAGCCCAAAAGGAAAAAGTTCTACATACCGTACAGTTAAACAATGAAGAGCCTATTACTTATCCAGATTTAGAGTACATAAAGATCACTGTACATAAAGAGGCAGAACAGGATACCTACGCTTATATCCGTTTTGGTGTGGAGAATTACAATGAACTTACAACAGAACAGAAAAGGAGAATATCCGAAGAAGCAAACATTGAATCATTGCTTGGTTTTAGAAAGCACAATGAAATAGGCGATTACTTCAAGGGCGCTCCAAACCTGTACTTGTACTTTCCGCTTTCAGAAGAAGTACACAATTTTAATTATATATTACACTCCAACGCCTTTTACAAAGGAAGTTCTCGTACATTTTTACATAAAGGCAGTAGTAAAGAGGACGGTATTAATGAAAGGCTCTTAAAAACAATTGCAAACAAAATAGACAGTGAATTAAACCGACTTTCAGCATCCTCAGACCAAAAAGACAGACAATTGTTCCTGCATTTCTACGCAGCTTTATTAACATCTACAAAAAGCACCAATCAAGATAGGCTTTGGATAGAGGAACCATACATCAATCGCATCAATCTATTGCTTAAAAAGTACATTCCAGTTCGTCGCTCCCTAAATTCAGATGACTTTACAACAACCAGCAACCCGGAAAATGTATACGTCAAGAAAACAACAATAGAAATTGATACACAGGCTTGGGGATTACAAAACGTAAACTGGTTTTATTGGATTGATGATACAGAATTAAGTATTCGATTGTCAGCATTTGCAAAGTTGGGAATAAAAGACTTTGCGATAAACAACTTGCTATCTATAAAAGAAACCATTAGCGCTAATCTTAATAACTGGATAGGTAATGATGAAAGCAAAATAACAAGTATCCTTTCTGAAATTGCACTGTTAGATACAGAAGTAGTTAAAGCTGTAACTTTCAAAAATAATCTGTTCAATACAAAGCTGCTAAAATTCAATAATGAGGAACTATTAAGTATAAATGAATTTCAGGAGAAAGAGAAGGATGGCTATTTTATTATTTTCAATAGATTGAATGATATAAAAGATTTACTACAAAAATTAGACTTAAAATATACGAAGGAAAACTTTGACGATTTTAGTTTCAATCCAAAGTACTTTAACCTCTTTGCAAATGATTCGCATGTCAGAAATTACACCATCCTTACAAGGTTATTCAGTAAGGTGGTTGTAGATGAAAAGCTTAATACTCTTAACAAATCAGAGAAATATAGAATATTTGAGGCATTCCGAACTTTCAATGAAAGTCCAGGAGAAAGAATGGGGGAACTTAAATTGTTTAAAAACAACAATAACAACCACGTTTGCTTTAAGAACCTTTATTCAAGTTCCTCTGTTGCTTGGTTAAGTAAATATTGCATAAGTAATTCAGAGGACAACTCTGCCTATAAAAACTATCTCTTAGACAAGCCGGAGGAATTGTATCAGGGCATCATCTATCCATTTTGGGTGCAAATCGCCAATCACATAGCCTCTAATCCAGAAAAATCGAAGGAGGTGCTGGATGATATAGTAAGTGCTTATGAAAAAAGTAATTGGCAAGAAAAAGGGAAAAACTTACTTCGTAATTGGGAACAGATTATTTTTAAATCGGAGGTAATTGAATCGGAAGAAGTCTACTTTAATAATGAACTGACAGAACTCTCTAATGAAGTTTACAAGAGGATTCAGGTAACCGCATTGAAATATTACGATGTTCATATACCTGATAAGTTTTTACTTCCCTATTTGGATAAGCCGCCTTTTTCTATTACATCGATAACCATAGAGCCAACAATAGAAGATACAGCAAGCAGCGTAGAGCATATCAACGATTTACTGTTATTCTCAAAAGTTTGCAACATTGATTTCTTTTCATCCAATTGCGTTATGCTGACAGATGGGATCTATTACATAAATTCCACTTCAGAAATAAAACAAATAGCGACTACTAATCCATCCATTGTAAAATACATTAATACCTACTATCCAAATAAATATATACTCATACCGGAAATATTCAGTACATATAGATCAAAAATAGCGCTATCAGATAACATATTGATTGAATATCTAATCACACTTTTTGATGAAAAGAGTGATGTTCAAGAGCTGGATTTAATTGAAGTGGTTTTGCCAGAACGTTATGATGACAAAAAGGCTCTGTTAGAGAAGCTCACATTCATCCAACTAGATGCAACCTGGTCGGCGGAAAGGAAAAATGAATTGTACGTAAAACTATTAAAGGAAGTAGTAGAGGGAAATGTAACACCGGATGAACTATCTGCGTTACATAAGAAAATATCCATCAAAAAGGATGATCAAACAATTATTATAGGTGATATTGATAGTGCCCATGATTCTATTGAAGTACAAAGGGGTGATAGAAAAATTACTTTATCACAATCCCAAATACTGAATCTTGACAATGCCGGTAATATCAAGCTCGTTCAGGCCTTTCATGATGAAGCCAAGAAAAGAGATTTACTAACCCAAACTGTTGCGGATAGTTTGTTTAAAATTTCAAATGTTGGCATCACTGATGAATTGGTGGCGATATTTAATGGAAATTTAGAAAGTAAACATCTTGAAAATGCACATCAGTTATTATTTGTTTGGCTATCAGGAAAATTCAACAAGGAGAATATTAACGAGTATTCCCTCAAATCAAAGGATGGAGAATGGTATAAGTTAGAAGGACAGTTAATTATTTATTCAGAAGAAAACGAAAAATATATAAAACCCTCCTTTTTACTAAATGAAAGATATAACGGGCTGCAATCATTATTACAATTGAGTGATTTAGAAGCTTTCAATTACAATGATGCAGAAGATGATATTATCGTTTCGCATTTCTTATTTGTAAAAGGTTGCACTACAGATGTTTTAGAAAGTACAGAACAGATAAGTGATAAGCTCGATTACTTATACAAGGGCTGGCTAAATCTCTCTTCCGTTCTTAGAGATTACAAACGCAACCAGGCTTGGGATACATATTTGAATATTTCCCCCAATCAGTTTGTTCTAAATGGCATTCAAGTACAAGAAGAAATCCTACCTAATGATTTCATTAGCTGGTGCAAATTTGATAAAAAGAAAGAGGAATTTTTTAAGGCTATTGGTGTTTATGTTGGAGATAGTCCAATTGAAAAAGTAAGAAAGTATCTGACAGGTAAAATCAAAGAATTACCTGTAGATATTGAAATAGAGAGGTTTAATGAAACATTGCTTTTAAATTCAATTAATGGGCTTGCAGGAAGCTTTACAAACCTGAATAATGAAGCGACCATTTACAATGAAAATAAGCACCATTCTCAACTTTCATTTATTGAAAAAATAATTAATCACTTAGCCAGCAAAGGATTAGAAAAAACCCCTACAGTTATTTACAACACTACTGATTCATTTAAAGTTTTGAAGTCCGAGGAATTGTCTGTTAACGTAATAGATGCAATCTTGCACGATAAATTAAAGGCAGCTAATGGCAATAATTTAAACCTGTTATACAAATGGTATAATATTTTAAAACGATCAACTCTGTTAAATAATAGCATCATAGAAAATTGTGATGAACTAAAATTTAAGAAAACATTTGTTCCGAGTGAACTGCAATCCGAGCATGATGAGCCTTTCTATCATAATTGGAAAGCCGAAAATGGTATTAGGCTATTTAGAGAAGCTGAACTGAATTATGATATATCAATTGACATTAATGGGGAAACAGCTTCCATAGGTAAGATATCAGAAGGAATGTTTTATATCGATAACGAGGCGGAAGGATTTCAGGAAATTTTTTACACTAAAAAGGCTTCCTTAGAAGAGTTGAGTGACGCTCTTTCTTTAGAACATGACACTATTGCTGAAGCTGTTAATGATCTTATAAGAAGAAGGAATATAATGCTAACCAGTATTTACAACACATTAAACTCTGCCGGAAAGAGTGAAGTCAAAAGTTCACATCTAGAAGCACTTGAATCAGCATTTAAAGAGGAAAACTTAAAACAGGAAAGGAAAGAATTAATTGAAAGTATAAAAGCAAATAGTGATTACTCATATATTTGGTTCGAATCCTATCTGAAACTTCTGTTGACCTATGAAAGCAAGCAAGACACTACTACTCAGAAAAGCATTTCATTTCAGGAAATTAAAAGATTTATTATTAATGACGAAATTTCTAATAAATACTTTTTGCTTTGTGGTGCAAATTCTCTCATTCCTTTAAGCATAGAGGATTTCGAAGATTTTAAAATTACATTGGTTGTCAAAAATCGTCAGAATGAAAACATTAAAGTAGAAGGAGTTTCAAAAAAGGGGCAAGACTTATTGATTTATTGTAGGGAACCCATTCCCCAGACAATTATTAATACGTTTCCTGATGTCATACAGGTCAGGATAAGTTTTTCACCTGTTATCGATCTGTTAGAAAGGCTGTACAAAGCTTTTGTCAATAGGGATAATATGGATGAATGGATCGAAATAAATGACATACTCCCTAATCTGCAATTTATTTATGGTCCTCCAGGTACTGGCAAAACCACAACCCTTTGCAGTATGATTTTAGATGAAATAAAGGAAAACTACAATGCAAAGTATTTACTATTAACACCTACCAATAAAGCAGCGGACGTATTATGTAAAAAGTTAGTAAATACTTCTGGTCTTTCATCAGACATTATCAGTAGCAAGTTGAATGAGCTTAATACTTTGGGAAAATCAATAACCATCACCAGAGTTGGTAAGCCTACCGATCCAGAGTTGGAAGAATTAGATGAAGATATTTATCAGGATTCATTAACCATGCAACGATTAAATTATACCAATATTCTAGCTTCAACAATACATCGTATTCCTTATTTTGAGGTAATTGATGAAGAAGATGGAAGATATGTAAAACTTTTCAAATTAAATGACTATTGGGATTATATAGTTTTTGACGAAGCATCAATGACTAACTTGCCTTATTTAGTGTTCTCAATTTTGGCTATATACAAGGTTAATCCCAAAGCAAAATTCATTATTGCTGGCGATCCGAAACAAATACCTCCGGTAGTGGATGTTAATGATAAAGATCTTGAAGAATTGGATATTCAGGATGAAAATGTTTATACAATGATGGGCATTAATAGTTTTAGAAGTTCCGAACAAAATTTAAGGAAAGGAGATACAATTAAAAATCTTGACAGGCAATACAGAAGCATAAAGAAAGTAGGCCAATTGTTTAGCGATTTATCATACAATAATTTACTGCAACATGATAGGGAGGAGAAAAAGGAGAACGCGAAGCCACTTCCTGAAGCATTCAAGGAACTCATTAATCAGAATGTAACCTTTATTGATTTTCCGCTAAATGCGGAGAATTCAATATTTAGAATTAATAGGCTTTTGTATAGCTCCTATCACACTTACAGTGCAGTATTTGTCGCAGAATTGATAAAATATTTTGATTCTCTTTTAGCTGATAGTGAAAGTTGGACAATAGGATTAATTGCGCCTTATAAAGCACAAGCTATACTGCTTAATAAGCTAATTACTTCGTATGGCATCTCAGATAAATTAAAAATTTATTCAGATACGGTTCATGGTTTTCAGGGAGATGAATGTGATATAGTTTTCTTTGTTTCCAACCCTAATAACTATTACTACACCGGGCATGCCAAAAGTCTATTATCTAAAGAGTATATTTATAATGTAGCTATTAGCCGAGCTAAGGACTATTTAATAATTCTTCATCCGTTTGAGGCGATCCGAAATAACCCATTCATAAATTCGATAATTACATCTTATGAGAGGAATTTTGAAGTTCCGGTGGTAAGAAAATCGGAGGAATTTGAGAAAATAATTTTTAACCAAAAAGATTACATTCAGGAAAATAGCTACATAACAGGACATGACAACATAAATGTCTTTGGTCAAATAGAAATGAAATATTTCATTAAAGCAAACGAAGGTGCAATTGATATACAATTAAGAAAATTATGATTTCAATTTTTATATTTCATAGGAGTAGTGTAAAATGACAGAAACACAATCTTCCTTTAGAAGGATATTAACTTTTGTAGTTTTAAAGAATGATATTTACTATATCTGTGTAGAATTATGTATGTTGATGTGAAAACCATAGTCTCACCAACAAGCACCGTGAAAAAATATCAATTTGATACATTTATTATAATATTCTTACCTTTATCTCGACAGGTGAAAAGAGTTAAAAAGTGTGAACAATAGACACACTTTAGGCGGTCTAAAAAGCAGCGACTGCAATTTGACATTCCGCGACTGTAAGATATTAATAACCAGACAGATAATATTCCTGTTCTGGGCACTGGGCGAAAGCCGGAGAGAGATCTCCGGCTTTCTTGTTTTAGAGTGTTTAGCTTCTCTCAGGCGTGCTATCAGCTTTACTAATGTAAGAGAGTTCGACGGTTTAAAATCGGGCATGTAGAAATTCAATATGCAATTTTAGTAATACAATCCGGTTTCGTGTTTTTTATTAAATTACCCACATTCATCCATTAGATATTAATTTCACGCAGATCAGTCAGTATCTTTATTTCTTTTTTTATTTCCCGGATCATAAAGGTTGCAAAAACAACAAGAAAGGTGCTTCCTGAAATAACGATATACATGAAAAATGCTGTTGAAAAAGATTTCATAAAAACCGGTAGCAGTAAACCAAAGCCTGTAGTATAGGCTGCAAAGATCAAAGGTGTGGCCACATAATGAATTATTTTCCGGCTTCTATAAAAACTAGTGATATGGCTGGTGTAATTTCTGAAATCGCTACGTATATCTATCCGGTTCAGGATTACAAGGCTCCACGTTTCAATTACCACCCGTAATGCCAGCGATAGCATCATGAGGAATATGCCTGTATGAAACCAGTTTGCTTTTAGTCCGGTGAAAACAGATATATAACCAATCAGGAACAGGATAGTTATTCCCATTATACCAATATTCCAATATTGCCTGGTTTTAATTTTACGCGTATTTTTCTCTGCCAGCTCAATCAGATCTTCCAGTGGGTAAGACGTTCTAATTGTATTGCCGGGCTGGTTCCAGAGGTGCTGAATATTGTGAAATGATGTCATAATTGTACACAATTAGTTAGTTTCTTTTTAATACGATGCACTCTCACCCGCAAAGTATCAGCGGATATACCTATTATTTTAGCAATTTCGTCGTAATCCATTGCTTCTAAAATCATGGTAATAATTAATCTGTCTGTGGCCTCCAACTGCCCAATACAGGAATACATTTTTTTCAATTGCTCTTCCACGATTGGGTCGTAATCTACCTGTACTGCATCTGGAAGTTCCTGCATCGGAATTTCTCTTTTTATAGCTGACTTTCTTGTATGCTGCAAACAACAATTAACAGTGATCCGGTATATCCAGGTGCTTATCTGGGAATCATTGCGGAAGCTTTCCAGGTGTTGCCATATTTTAATAAATATCTCCTGAACTGTATCGTTGGCGGTTTGTTCCTCTCCCTTGAAATACCCTTTGCACATCCTGAATACCTTGGCCTGATGTTGTTCGTAGATGGTGGCAAACTGTTCTTTTTTACTCACGTTATTTCAGGCTTTCGGTTATTTTAGATAAGAACCATTCTGGTTGATCATACATGATAAAATGAGCAGCATTGTCGGCGTAGTAAATTGTTTTCTCATTAACATTTGCATATTGTTCGTTGTAGTTTTTTTCAATCACCGCTTTATTGGGGTAAGTGGCTGCCAGGATAACAACCGGTATTTTTATAAGAGCGTTTCTGAGGTCTAGCTTCAGTAAGTCAACATACCCGTCTACGTAAGTGGATCTATCTGCTTCCAAAAACCATTCAACGACCTTACTTCTCTTCTCCTTATTCAACATCATATACGCTACCTGTTGTTTGGCCATTTCGCGAAATGTTGTACTATCCATTTCCCGTATCCTTTGGTTATATGGATTATCATATCCTATATTTTCCGGCTTAAAGTTAGGCATCATCAAAGCTCCTGTACATGGTAAGGCATCCACTACTATGATTTTTTTGAACATTGTTGGCTCAGTTTCTGCCAGCCACAATCCCAGTGTACCGCCCAGGCTGTGCCCAATGATAGTGGCGCTCCGAATTTTATGACTGTTCACATATTGAATCACTGCTTCTTTAATAGTTGACAACCAAGGCCTACCGATAGGGGGAACATCTCCAAAGCCTGCAAAGGTGAAAATGTGGCACTCATAATGTTTGGATAATTCGCCGGTAATTCCCTGCCATACTTCACCCGTGCAGCCAAAACCGGGGAATAACAGGATGGGACTTCCTGTTCCTACAACCTTTACATTAAAAGCTGACTGCGCCTGTCCCTTGAAGGAACACAAAATAAATAATAAACTTAAAATGAGGGATCTGAATTTCATATTGAAGATTTTATTGTTTCTTATTAGATGCAGCCACTATCAAATTGTTACCGGATTTTTAAAAAAAGATGATTGAGGTGGAATTAATATCGCCTATTAAGGCAATTACGTTGGCCTGCCCTCCATTTTTTGTCCGCCTTCTGGTCTCTTATTATTATAATACTCTCCAATAAAATCCAGGGCCAAGTAGTCAAATAATGTTGCTGGAATTAGATAAGATATTGCATTTTAAAGAGATGCGATCCTATTTTGGCAAAGATCAGATAGTTCACTACCATGAAGTTTTTAAAACTGCCTTGCCAGATCAAATTTCAAATTTTAGGATTTAAGTAATAGTAACAGTCTGCACAATCGGTAGGTTCCAATATAATAGCCGTATTAACAAGAAGATTAAATCTTTTCTCCACATAACTTATTTAATATCGATTTAATTTGGTTCGATAACACTCCGCTACTGGGCACAAAAACAGAAAATCCGCTCTAGTAGCGGATTTTCTGTTTTACCGTATTTATAGCCATTTTATAAGTCATTTACAATCATGCTCCTGTGGGTTCGATTCCGGATTCTCCACTGCTCTCCAAAGTCACCTCTGGAATTGGTTCTAGTTGAATAAGTTTATATGTGGAACCTAATCCTTCGGCATAAATCTCTTTCTTACAAACAACGTTTTTGGAATACTTTTATCTCTTTTCCGAACCGATTCAAGCCGATATATTGCGTCCTCTCCCAATGAGGACAATTCCTCTACTAGTGTTATGTTAAATATCAAATGACGTAAATATAATGTATATTCGATGAAATATTTCCGGAGATGATACGCTATACCGTTAAATTAACAAAAAGTGAAGTTGAAGAATTACACAGCATAATAAATAAAGGTTCACATACTTCTCAAACCTTTCGTATGGCTTATATTCTATTAAATTGTGATGATGGAAAATACTCGGAAAAAGTGACCAACGAGCAAATAAGTAAAGTTTTGAAAGTTGGGATGCGCACAATAGATCGGGTTAAGAAGAAATTTATTGAAGAAGGCTTTGAAGGGGTATTAGAAAGACGGCCTTCAAATCGTATTTACGAGTCTAAAGTGGATGGAGATATAGAAGCGAAGTTAGTCACATTATGCTGTAGTGAGCCACCTAAGGGATTTGCTAGATGGTCGTTACGGCTCCTGGCAGACAAGATGGTTGAATTAAAGTATGTAGAAAAGATCTCTCATGTAACAGTAAGAAAGGTCTTAAAAAAAATGAACTTAAGCCCTGGAAATCAAAAGGGTGGGTAATCCCACCGCATTGTAATAGCGAATTTGTGGCAAAGATGGAGAATGTGTTAGATGTATATAAAAGGCCTTATAATGCTGATTATCCTGTTATTTGCATGGACGAGTCGCCAAAACAGTTAGTCGATGAAACGAGACAATCAGTTGCCATGAAGCCTGGTCAGGAAAGAAGAGTAGATTACGAGTACGTTAGACATGGCATGGTAAATATATTTATAGCAAATGAACCATTGAAAGGGAAGCGTTTTGTGGAGGTAACTGCATTCAAAGCCAGAAAGGATTGGGCAATGTTTATTAAAGAAATCGCAGATAAGAAATATCCCAAAGCGAAAAAGATAACCCTGGTGATGGATAATTTAAAAACGCACACGGGTGCTGCATTTTATGAGACCTTTGAACCCAAAGAAGCAAAAAGGCTGTGTGACAGATTTGAATTCATCTATACCCCAAAACATGGAAGCTGGTTAAATATGGCCGAAATAGAATTGCACGTGTGTAGTCGGTATTGGACAGTGTACAGTTTTTGGCAATTAAGGATGTACAATAAAAATTGCCAGATAGGGGTACATTTTGGAAGGCAAAACTAACTGATTTAATCGATTGATGAGAAGATTGTCTTTCTGTTTTTCAACCTAAAGCTCTCCCCGTTCAATTTCAATATTTCACATCTATATAAAATTCTATCAAGGATAGCTGTCGTAATAACTTCATCTCCAATCGTTTCAGCCCACTCTTTTGGCGATTTATTAGTAGTGATGATGAAGGATGTTTTCTCATGGAGCATATTGATAAAATGAAAGAATGCATTCGCTTCATTCCTGGCAATATCGATCATCATGATATCGTCGATAACGACCAGGTGGGCCTTTTGCAGGCGTTTATAGTCAGCCATGGCGGGTTTAGAGATGTCTCTTGTTCTGAGCATGGTCATAATTTCATCCATAGCTCTAAAATAGGCCCTATAGCCATTTTTGAGGGCATGATGGCATAGCCCCGCAGACAGGAATGATTTCCCGATGCCGTTTGGACCGAGGACAATTAGATTAAATTTCTGATCCAGCCAGGTCAATTCTTTCAGTTGTTCAAGTCGGGAAGCAGGCATTCCTTCTACCAGTGAGCAATCATATTCCTGAAGATTATGGGTGATAGGCAGACGGGCCTCTTTTGTTTTACGTTCCATATCTTTTAGATTTCTGTGTTGGATCTCAATGTCCAATAGCTTTTCAGCAAATTCCAGATAACTAATTCCTTCAGCAGAAGCGTTATCTGCTATTGACTCAACCTGAGACCCTATTGCGCCCAGCCTAAGTTGTCTGCAATGCCCGCTAATCTTTTCTTTTGATTTCATATGCTTTTGATTATTAAATATAAATAAGGGTAGAGTGAGCATGCATGCTCACTCTACCCTCACCGGTTTAACTGTTAAAAATCTTTTCATAATCACCCAGATCCCTTTTGTCTGGCTGTATAGCCGCCTTTCTGGTGCTATTAGGATCTAAAAGAATAATTTTCCCTGTCTGGGCATATTCTTCCTTATTCTCCTGCTCATGCATCTTTAAAAGATCTCTGAAGACAATAGCACTGGCATACTTCTCCCTAACACATTTCTCCAATACCTTATCATAGGTTTTTTGATCATGCTCCAGAATGGCCTCCCTGATAGCTAATAACTGATCTCTCAGATATCTGGCTTTTTGTTCCCGGATCATTTCAAAAAATTTGATAGCCAGAGACCTATCGGTAAACATTGCCGCAACCTCTTCCATCAAAACATTCAGCTTTTGAGATTTATCTCTTTTATGATCGCTATTGATGATTTTGTTGCCTTTACTATTTGCGATACTATGTTTACACAAAAACTCGTCCTGCTGGCTATAGACATGCAATTCATTTTCTTTGCGATAGATTTTGACCTCGACATCCTTCTTGTAGGTTCCCTGGGGCACTGAATAAAAATTACCCTCAAGCGAAAATGTATTATCTTTCCTTAAGTACCGTAAAATATAAGCTGGCTTGTTTTTTACCGGCATCCATGGCTTTAAATAACCCTGTTCGATGTCCCATTCGGCAAAAGGCACTTTTCTTGTGGTGGAATGTGCTACCCCATTTCCGGTTCGCGTCAACCACCCTAAGACCTGCTGCTGAAGGGTTTCTATGTCATAATAGACCCTGCCATATAAGAAGTTTCCTTTTACATATTTCACGACATTTTCTATTTTGCCCTTACTTTCCGGATCACTTTTTCGGCAAAAATGAAGGCCCAGAGCCTGTTCACGTACATAAGCTTTAAATTTTGAAGTAAGCAACAAATCACCTATTTGCTCATTAGACAACAATAGTTTATCCTGGTCATAAACCAATTCAGCTGTAATCCCATTAAAATACTGGAATGCAGCTTCATGGGCATTGATAGTGGTGTCTGTTGTAAAAGGAATGGATGAGAAGTAGACATATTTCATCCGGGAGCGGGATAACATCATGGTGAAGAAATGCACTTTCTTCTTTTTTGCCTCACTGTTCCGAAGATAATACTCTCCAAAGTCGGCTTGTGCCTGTTGACCATAGGGTAACTCCTCTACTACAAAGTATTCCCTCTCGATGGTTTCTAACGGAATGTTGTACTTCTGCCGGATACCCATTACATAGTTGTAAACTGTCTTGGGATTCAACCGTGGCAGATCCTTATAGTGTTCTTTAAGCCAGTCTAACATTTGCGCAGCACTGGCTCCAGGAGCTGCTATCAGTCTTCCTTTTACAAAGTCTTCGTATTTGTCCAGAACTTTCGGGCGGCTATTCTGTTTTATCAGGAACTCTTCGTACTCCGATTCACTCATTGCTAAATACCGGGCTATGGTGCGTCTATCGCATACTGCGTACTTTGCTATGGCTAAATTACTTAGCCCCTCCCTTGCCAATCTATGAATTTCATGATACATGATCCAATTACTCATTGTCTTTTTATCCATTTTACCCTCTTTGATGTAGAGCAAAACTGGGAATTTAAAAGTTGATCATGTACCCCTATACTCGCAATTGTACATCCTTATTTACCAAAACTGTACATTCTTATTTACCGAAGATGTACAGTGCTATTTACCGAAACTGAGCATCCTTATTTACCATAGTTGTACAATACTAATTGCCATTTTTAGGACATCCTTATTTACCGATCACAACGTGTTGAATGGACAGTGCCTGAACAGGCATATATCTACAATCGAGAAGGTAAAAGAAGAGGTCACTGAATGGCAAATTCATCGAAACAATAAGAACAGCCAAATAAACTGGCAATTCACAAACAAAGAAGCAAGAGTGAAGTTAAAAAGATTGTATCCGTCAATTAATAATTAACCTAACACTAGTGTTATGTTAAATATCAAATGACGTAAATATAATGTATATTCGATGAAATATTTCCGGAGATGATACGCTATACCGTTAAATTAACAAAAAGTGAAGTTGAAGAATTACACAGCATAATAAATAAAGGTTCACATACTTCTCAAACCTTTCGTATGGCTTATATTCTATTAAATTGTGATGATGGAAAATACTCGGAAAAAGTGACCAACGAGCAAATAAGTAAAGTTTTGAAAGTTGGGATGCGCACAATAGATCGGGTTAAGAAGAAATTTATTGAAGAAGGCTTTGAAGGGGTATTAGAAAGACGGCCTTCAAATCGTATTTACGAGTCTAAAGTGGATGGAGATATAGAAGCGAAGTTAGTCACATTATGCTGTAGTGAGCCACCTAAGGGATTTGCTAGATGGTCGTTACGGCTCCTGGCAGACAAGATGGTTGAATTAAAGTATGTAGAAAAGATCTCTCATGTAACAGTAAGAAAGGTCTTAAAAAAAATGAACTTAAGCCTTGGAAATCAAAAGGGTGGGTAATCCCACCGCATTGTAATAGCGAATTTGTGGCAAAGATGGAGAATGTGTTAGATGTATATAAAAGGCCTTATAATGCTGATTATCCTGTTATTTGCATGGACGAGTCGCCAAAACAGTTAGTCGATGAAGTGAGACAATCAGTTGCCATGAAGCCTGGTCAGGAAAGAAGAGTAGATTACAAGTACGTTAGACATGGCATGGTAAATATATTTATAGCAAATGAACCATTGAAAGGGAAGCGTTTTGTGGAGGTAACTGCATTCAAAGCCAGAAAGGATTGGGCAATGTTTATTAAAGAAATCGCAGATAAGAAATATCCCAAAGCGAAAAAGATAACCCTGGTGATGGATAATTTAAAAACGCACACGGGTGCTGCATTTTATGAGACCTTTGAACCCAAAGAAGCAAAAAGGCTGTGTGACAGATTTGAATTCATCTATACCCCAAAACATGGAAGCTGGTTAAATATGGCCGAAATAGAATTGCACGTATTGAATGGACAGTGCCTGAACAGGCATATATCTACAATCGAGAAGGTAAAAGAAGAGGTCACTGAATGGCAAATTCATCGAAACAATAAGAACAGCCAAATAAACTGGCAATTCACAAACAAAGAAGCAAGAGTGAAGTTAAAAAGATTGTATCCGTCAATTAATAATTAACCTAACACTAGTGCATAATTATAAAAAAAGTAATCTTATCATTGCGTCTAAATATTCCTCAATGAAATGTTCAAATTCTATGATTAAGTCATCGTAATAAAACATTTGTAATTGCTGGCTTACATAGATCACCATACACAATTGATCCGGGGTAAAGCGATTCGTTGCCTCCCCGCTCCCCACAGCCCCATACTGTAATAATTACGGAATATCAGGTGATAATCTTTCCTATAAGAAATAAGGGATTCCATACAGCATGCTTATTATCTTTCCCATCGACATACTTCTTTATAAATTTATCACTTACTTAAAATTTTTCTGGTTACAAATTCACTAAAGAAGTAATCCCGGTAAATATTACCGATCGGAATTTCGTTCTTCCCTATGTAAACTGTATTGTTATCTACAGAATCTATGTTGTCTACATTAATGATGTAAGATTTACTGACCCTGACAAAAAAATTTTTTGGAAGCAATTCATGAATAGTTTTAATATTCATAAGCGTGATCACTTTTTGATTCTCTAAGTAAACGATCACATAATCTTTTAAGCCTTCAATATAAAGTATATCGCTGAAATGTATTTTGAATATTCTGCGTTCTGATCTTACAAAAATATAATCAGTGGTTATGTTTTCTATATTGCTGTTGGTATGATCAGTACGGAATAATTTACAATACGTGTTTGCTTTTTCGACCGCCTTTTGAAAGCGCTCCAGTTTTACAGGTTTGATCAGGTAGTCAATAGCATCGACCTCATAGCTCTCAGCAGCAAATTCATGATAAGCTGTGGTAAATACCACTAAGGTGTTTTTGGGAATGGTTCTGGCAAATTCGATCCCATTCACTCCCGGCATTTGAATGTCCAGAAACACCAGGTCGACGGCATTTGTTGCCAAAAAATCCTTAGTAGCTTCTGCTCCGTTAAATGATGCGATAACTTCCAGATTTTCTGTCTGATGAACCAGTTTTTGGATCGCCTTTCTTGCTAATGGCTCGTCATCTACTATTATGCAGTTCATTTTATAGTTTTAAAGTTAAGGTGACGCAGTACGTTTCCGAATTGTCTTCTATTATCAAATCATGTAAAGATGGGAACAGCAGTTCTAGTCGTCGTTTAATATTGGCCAGACCTAATCCTCCTGATTTATTTACTGCTTTCAACGCTGGTTTCGAGTTTACGCATTTGAAAAAAAGCTCATCATGGCATACATCAAAATACAAATTCAAGTAGGATAATTTCGCAGAGTCGTTATTATGCTTTACAGCATTTTCGACAAATGAAATAAATAATAAGGGAGGAACCTGAACACCGCTTAATTCGCCTTCCTTTGATATTAAAAAATTGAAATTATCCCGTCTGACCTTTTCCAGGTTCAGAAAGTCTTCTAAGAAATGGATCTCTGAAGTGAGTAGAACCTTTTCTCTAGAGCTGTCATAAAGCTGATAACGAAGGAGGTCACTTAGTTTCACCAAAACCTGAGAAGCTTTTTTAGGATCATCTTCGATTAACACGTTAGCATTATTAAGCATATTAAAAAGAAAGTGTGGATTGATTTGATTCTTGAGCTGCTCCAGTTCACTATTGGCATTTGCCAGTTCCAGATCATGGATCAGTCGCGTATCAGATATCCACCGCTGAAAAAACTTAACTGCGGCTGATGCTACAATAAGCACTAATGTCATAAAGGAAAAGGTAAAAAAATTAATGTTATCATCCTCGTTAGGTAATAGATCTCGTTCAAACGAATCAGCAAAAACTTCGTGAACGTAATACGAAAGGACCATGCCTGAAAGCAAGAAGAGGCCATAGCTCAGGTATTTGTTTCTAAACAAGAATTTAGGAACGAAAAAATACATGTTACCGTAGGCTAACAGAATTATCTCGAAAAAAATAACCAGTCGATTGTAGGTCTCGAAAGGTTCTACATAGTCTGCCGGGCTATAATACAAAACCAAAATGCAAAAGGCAATCAGCGACAGATGCCTTTGAAACCGGTATTTTTCCAAAATAACTAACTGAAGCATCCAATTGGCATCCATTGTTTTTTTATGTAAAGGTTTATACATAAGGCGAAATTTAGAGCAAATCAAGTGATACCGCAGAAATAAAAAAACTTACTATACGAAAGCGCCTTAATAATATACGAAAGTAAGGTTTACAGGAGGTATACTGCCTTTAGGGTTTGAATAATGACTTACAGCCCATCATCCCTTGCGTGTGGATATATCGGGCCGGCTGTTTCCCTGACCTTTAGACTTGCTGCAACACGACCTGAAGTATTCTATTACCATGGAGGACCTTCTGTATCGCTTCTTTGCTGAAATCTCAAGTCGTATTTATTTTACTATACGTAAAAGCTGCTTTTCTATATAAAGAAATACGTTTCGTATATATAAAAATTGCGGGTTCTGTAAAAATATAGTTTAGCCGAAAATATAGCATTTAATTCTAAACTCTTATAAATGAAAAGCAGAATCCTATCCATGCTGGTATTCGTTTTTGCCTCGGTATTCCATGCCTATTCGCAGGAAAAAGTCACCCTCAGCGGCACGATCACTAACAAGTCCAATACCGAAACACTCATCGGCGTAAGCATTTACATTCCGGAAGCGAAAGTAGGTATTATGACCAATTCCTACGGATTTTATTCCACAACATTGCCTAAAGGAACTTACACCATTATCATAAGCCATGTGGGTTATGATCGCCAGGAGGAAAAGATCACGCTGACCGAAAACACAAAACGGAACTTCGGAATGACGGAAAACAGTAAGACGCTGGATGAAGTTTTAATTAAAACCAATACGCCGCAAGTGAACATCCGCAAACCTGAAATGAGTACCAATAAACTATCCATCGCCACGATCAAAAAGATGCCGGCCGTTTTGGGAGAGGTAGATGTCCTGAAATCGATCTTACAGCTTCCCGGGGTAACCAATGCCCAGGAAGGTGCGACGGGATTTAACGTAAGAGGAGGATCTGTTGATGGAAACCTGGTATTGCTTGATGAAGCCGTTGTTTATAATACCTCGCATCTATTCGGTTTCTTTTCTGTCTTCAACGCTGATGTGATCAAAGACCTGAAACTATACAAGGGCGGTATACCCGCTAATTTCGGAGGACGTATATCATCGGTACTGGATATTTATCAAAAAGAAGGAAACAACCAGGAGTTCCATGTTAACGGCGGGATCGGATTAGTTTCCAGCCGATTGCTTGTTGAGGGTCCCATCGCTAAGGGTAAAAGCTCTTTTGTTGTCGCGGGAAGAGGATCGTATGCCCATCTTTTTTTAAAAATGGCCAATGAACCCAATTCAGCCTATTTCTACGATCTGAACACCAAGTTCAATTACAAATTCAATGATAAGAACAACGTATTTGTTTCAGGATACTTTGGCACTGACAACCTGAATTTCAATAACAGTTTTATCAACACCTATGGTAACAGACTTTTCAATCTCAGATGGAACCATATATTCTCCAATAAAATATTTGCCAATGCATCTGCAATTTACAGTGACTATGACTACCAGATCAAGATCAAGACCATCGGTATGGACTGGAAAGCAGAGGTAAAAAATTATAATTTCAAATATGATTTCAAACATTATGTTTCGAATAACCTCACTTTAAACTACGGTATTAACTCAATTTATCACGATTTCAATCCCGGAACGATCAAGCCGTATGGAGTGAGTTCAGCGATCAATCCGGACCAGTTAGCCAAAAAGTACGCTTATGAAAATGCAGCATATATTAGTGCCGACCAACGCCTCAGCGATAAATTATCCGTGAATTATGGACTCCGTTACAGCAACTTTCAAAGAGTAGGCGCGCAGGAAGTCTACACCTATGCCAATGATCAGCCGGTCATTTACAATAAGGAATTTCATATTTATGAAGAGGCTGATCCAACCGGAACGATCAACTATAAAAAAAATAAAAAAATAGCCAGCTTCGGCAACCTGGAACCAAGGGTCGCCATTGCCTACTCGCTAAACAATGATAATTCTATAAAGGCGAGCTACAATAGAATGAGCCAGTATGTTCACTTGATCTCCAATACCGCATCTGCAAGCCCACTTGATATATGGGCCCCTTCTGACAAATACCTTAAACCAGAAATTCTAGACCAGGTAGCACTGGGCTACTTCCACAATTTCAAAGACGACAAGTATTCTCTGGAAGCTGAAACATTCTATAAAAAAATAAAGAATAAAGCAGATTATATCGACGGCGCAGATCTGTTAGGGATCGATGCTATAGAAAGAGTGCTTTTGAATGGCGAAGCAAGGGCTTATGGCCTGGAACTGATGTTGAAAAAAAATACAGGTAAGCTGACCGGCTGGGTTTCCTATACACTTTCTAAAGCGCAACAAAGAACACCGGGCAGAAATGCAGATGAACCGGGTATCAACAACGGAGAATGGTACAGGGCGAATTATGACAAATTGCATAATCTATCTGTTACAGGCGCTTATTCAGTAAGTCCGAAATGGTCTTTTGGAGCTATTCTCACTTTCCAAACCGGAAAAGCAGCGACATTCCCCAATGGAAAATATTTATACCAGAGTGTTACTGTTGCGAGTTACGGCGCAAGAAATGAGAATTCTTTATCTGCTTACCACCGTTTAGATGTCTCTGCGACCTACACACCTAAGCCCAATAAGAAAAAAGGGTGGCAGGGAGAGTGGAATTTCAGCATCTACAATCTTTACAACAGGAACAACGCGGCATCCTACTCTTTCAGACAGAACGAAGAAACCGGAAGAAACGAGACAAGAAGAATATCCATTTTCGGCATTGTTCCAAGCGTAACCTACAACGTGAAACTTTAAAACAACCATCCAACTTTAAAAACGATACACCATGAAACTACTTAAAATAATGCTCGTACCATTTGTATCATTGCTTGTAACAGGATGCGAAAAGGTTATTACTGCGGATCTTAAAACAGCAGCGCCAAGACTGGTTGTGGATGCCTCTATTGACTGGGTGAAAAGTACCACCGGCAATGAACAGAAGATCGTATTGTCGACAACAGCTGGTTATTACAACTCCGAATTCCCGAGTGTTTCGGGAGCAGTGATTACGGTAACCAACACGACAAATACTGTTTTTAACTTTGTAGAAACGCCCGGAACAGGGCAATACATTTGCAGCAATTTTATTCCTGTTATCGGCCAGACCTATAACTTAAAGATCGTTTTGAACGGAGAAACCTACACCGCCTCAGAAACCTTTACCCCAGTTTCTAAGATCGAGGATAACATTGATCAGAATAACAAGGGAGGCGAGGCCGGTGATGAGATCGAGATAACATTTTACTATCAGGATGATGCCAATCAGAAGAATTCTTATCTGAACAGCATTAACCAGCCTCATTCAGTGTTTCCCGAACTGGAAGTTGAAGACGATGAACACACCAACGGTAATTTAAATCAGGAATCGTATTCGCATGAAAAATTAAAGACAGGGGACCGGGTAGACATTAAACTGTACGGGATTTCGAAAAACTATTATAACTACATGTTCAAATTGATAGTGGCTTCGGGTAATGATGGTAATCCTTTCCCTACTATACCAAGTGCCGTTCGCGGAAATATTATCAATCAGACCAATAGCAAAAATTACGCTTTTGGATACTTCAGGCTGGCAGAAGTAGCTACTAAAAGCTATACGATCAAATAACCAGGTTTAGTGAGCGGAGTAACGGTCACAGGGCATCTACCCGATCGAAACTTCGCTCACTCAATAATTAGAACAAGTTCAGCAATATCATAATGCTTAGCGACATAGTATGCTATGTGCAATTGGGTAAAAAATGAGTAAGATAATAATTGTCCTTTCCCTATTCTTTTCCGTCTTAAGGGTTAATGGACAGAACGCTTCAATTGACTCAACAGATCACATAGGCGACATCCGATTCAATTACAGATCGCTCATCATTCCAATTGTTTTGATCGGATATTATAATACTCCCCTAAAAACGGACAGTAAGTTTAAGTGGAAAAACATCTTAAATTTACAATATGAACAAGGGAAGAAGAAAGTTCAATGCAGCGTTTAAAGCGAAAGTAGCTATCGAGGCCTTAAAGGAACAGCTGACCTTAGCAGAGCTGGCCGAGAAGTATGATATACATCCTACTCAGATAACAGAGTGGAAGAAGCAACTGCTATCAGGGTCAGAGGATGTGTTTGACCAGGGAAAGAAGGCAGGTAGCGATGCCTCAGATCATCAGGAAGAAAAAGACGAACTATATAAGCAAATCGGTCAACTCAAGGTAGAGGTCGACTGGTTGAAAAAAAAATCTGAGCAGGCATTTGGGAAGAACTGGAAAGATGGCTTTAGTAAATAAGGAGGACAATGAGCTCAGTATTGTACGTCAGTGTCAATTGCTGGAAGTATCTCGTAGCAGCCATTACCATGAGCCCAAAGGAGAAAGCAAATTAAACCTGGAGCTGATGGAGCAGATAGACCGTATGCATTTGGAACATCCCTATTTTGGGGCAGAGCGCATGGCAAAACATCTGAGTACACCAGAGCTACATGTTAATGTGAAGCGGATAAGGCGATTGATGCGGAAAATGGATATTTCGGCCATATATCCCGCCCCTAATACAAGTGAGGCATGTAAGTGGCACAAAACATATCCATACCTGCTTCGGAACCTGAAAATAGACCGGAATAATATGGTTTGGAGTATGGATATAACTTATATTCCAATGCCGAAGGGTTTTATGTACCTGTGTGCGATTATAGACTGGAATAGCCGCTATCTGTTATCCTGGACACTCAGCAATACCATGACAGTGGAATTTTGTCTGGAAGCGCTTGAAAAGGCCATTTCTATTTATGGAGCACCAGAGATCTTAAATACGGATCAGGGCAGCCAGTTTACCAGTGAAGACTTTACAACAGCTGTATTAGGTGCTGAAATTCGCCTAAGCATGGATGGAGTAGGACGAGCCACTGACAATATCGCAATCGAAAGATTTTGGCGTAGCATCAAGTATGAGAATATCTATCTCAATGCTTATGATAGTACATTGGATTTATACAAGGGAATTCACAGGTATGTGGAATTCTACAACTGGGAACGAAAACATCAAGGCCTGGAATATAAGACTCCTGCTGAGATTTATGGAGCAGCTGATAAGTTATCCACATATCCACAGATATCAACAAAGAGAAAAAAAGAACCAAAAAAAGAGAAAGTTTATAATAGTAGTAATAGATTTGATTCTTTAATTAGGGTCTGCTGATATAGTAATAAAACATTGTTAATCAATATGATGTGGCTTGTTTTTTGCTGTAGAAGTGTTTGTATATTGAAAGATTCATCTTCAAAATCATGCAGCAATGATACGTTACACTCCTGCAAAACAGTTAACCTTAGAAGGATTTTCAACTCCTTTTTCGCAGCAATTATCCACTACAAACCGATGGGTTATACTAGCTGCAAAGATTCCGTGGGACAAACTGGCGGACGTGTATTATAAAAAAATGCGGGCAGATTTCGGTGCTCCAACATTGAGTGCCCGGATGGTAATAGGTGCAGTGATCATCAAACATATACTTAACATAGATGATCGGGAGGTAGTAGAGCAGATCACGGAAAATATATATCTGCAATATTTTGTAGGCTTAAGCAGTTTTCAACAGGAGGCTCCCTTTGATGCATCATTGATGGTCAGTATTAGAAAAAGATTAGGCATAGATGTGATGTCCAGATTGAATGAGATTATTTTGCAGGAAGCCGGACTAATCAAAGCGAATGAAGAGAAAACAGCGGATACCCGCAGTGAGGATGATCAGGATGGGAATGGTGGAAAGAGTAATAACAATGTCTTGAATGAGCATACAGAGAGCGTAAAAGGAAAGTCATCTGATGGGCTATCAGGAACAGTCATGTTAGATGCGACAGTGTCAGAGCAACAGATCGAATATCCAACAGATATCAAATTATTAAATGAGGGTCGCCGTCAATTGGAAAGGATGATAGAGCGGGGATGTCAGGTAGCAGAACTGGTGATGCCGCGCATGTATCGGAGAATAGCGAGGAAGCAATATTTGAACATTGCCAAAAAAAAGAACAAAAGCAAACGAGATATACGCAGAGGTATCCGACAGCAATTACAATATGTTAAACGAGATTTAAAGTACATCAACTGGCTGATAGAATCAGAAGCTAATTTCAAGGGGGTGCTGAAAATGAAAGACTGGAGGTTAATACGGGTGATCCAGGAAATGTATCGTCAGCAGGCAGAGATGTATAAGAATAGAGAGCATAAAATATCGGATCGGATTGTAAGTATCTATCAACCGCATGTACGTCCAATACCGAGAGGTAAAGACCGTGTATCAACTGAGTTTGGCAGCAAACAACTGGTGATGTTGAAAGATGGCTACACCCATATAGAAAAACTGAGCTGGGATAATTACAATGAAGGTTCATTGTTGACCGAAAGCCTTGAAACATATAAACGCTTGTTTGGGTGCTATCCAGAGCGTGTATTGGGAGATCAGTTGTTCGGCACACGTGAAAACAGACGATTCATGAGTGGAAAAGGGATCCGTTATGTGGGCAAGCCATTGGGTCGGCCCTCATCAAATAGTAAGGAGCAAAAGCGATTATTGCAAAAGGAGATGCCGGAACGAAATGCGATCGAAGGGAAGTTTGGACAGGGGAAAAATGCATATGGACTGGGCAAAATCAAGGCCCGCCTCAAGGATACAGCTGAGAGTTGGGTGATGTCTATATACTTTGTTATGAATCTGCTTAAACTGGCAGCAGGTTCTTTGTTGTCAGTACTGCAGATCTATTACTGGCTGGTAAAGGAGGGCTATTTGACCACAATGGGGAATAGATCCGATACACAATTTATATCCCGGTATCTGAGACATTAAGAAGGGTAAATCGATTCGGTGTAAAAATGAAAAATAACAGATCGGGAACTTATTCAGCAGACCCTAATTAATAATTCACCTATTGCTGTCTAATAAATGGGGAGTATATAATATGGCGTTGTTGGCCTTGCAAGCGCTGCTTTGAAAGATGTAAATACCAGTATAAGAAAGGAGTTGAGAGCGCAACATTTTAGGAAAGTTAAACTTGACAATTTTACTCAATACGCACCGTCTCTATCTGTATATGCCTTAAATGCGTTCGGTATTTATGGAAAGAATAATTTTAAAGACTTTTGTGATCTCCCCTGATAATATCCAGGATTTCTTACTGGGATAAGATTCAATTAAGTTATAATTTCTGTAACACTACAATGTGTAACTTTGAATAAGTGAAGTTGTTTATACTTTCAACTTTCTACAAAAGAGGGTTATAATAGCCAGCCATTGCAATGCCATCCATGTTTCAACAAGTTTTTCATACCTGACAAGCAATGCTTTAAAAGCATCCAGGCATTGGCATGTTCAATTTTTGTTCGTCTTTTGTAAAGTTAATCATCAAAATATCGGTATTCATCACTTTGCTTCTTTTGATTTCGCAAGTTGGGTTTTACATTTAATTCAATCTCGTAGTCAATGCATACTTGTTTTAAATCTTCACTGTCAAATCCCGGATCGGCATTTACAAATATTCCATTGCAATTGATATCGGATTGTTCCAGAACCCCGATCATTTCTTTAAAGAGCTCCACTATATCGTATAAGTCATTATGCTCTCCACTTTGCGCCACTGATACGGTCAGCATCTGACCTCTGTTGTCACATAAGAACAAACTATTACTGGTCTTTGAAGCTTTTCTGCCTTGATAACCTACCGCCTGGCCGCCACGTTTGACAGGTATATGGCTACCATCTAACTGGGCGCTTGACAGAGCCAGCAGTTTCTTATTACAAGATAAAAGATTGATCCAAGCCATCTTGAATGAACCGTCTTCACTCCATTTTAAAAAATACCTGTGAATATTTTGCCACGAGGTCGTTCCTTTATCAAAATATTCGCAAATACACAACTCTCGCCACTGGCAGCCTGTTTTCATTCGCTTTAAAATCAACAGAACCACTTTTACTAAATCTATCTTGGCCTTAAAGCCTCTTTTGCCTTTGCTTAAATGTGGCAAAATCCAATCTCGTACCTTACCTTCGTCTATGAGTCCCAGAATTATTCGTTTTTATTTGCCAAAACAAAAATCCTTAATTCCTGGAACTTCCTTTTTATCCTTAAAAAGTGTAACCTTCAGTATGCAAAACATAAAAATCCAAACATTTTACGACAAATATGTTGATAACAAAGTTTTAGAAACAAGCGATTTTCTGGGACATTTTGATATCCTAAAATGGCAGGATCTGAAGAAAGATCCCAATTCCTGTAAAAAGCTTCAGCGAAAACCTCTTTACAAAATAGCCCTCATTACAGGAGAAGCAACCTATGGCTCAAATGATCATATATTTCAGGTTACTGGTACGAATATAGTGTTTATCAACTCCATGACAAGGTGTAGTTTTTCAACGCATGACCCTGAATTTTATGGGGAATACTGTGTTTTCTCCGAGAGTTTTTTACGAGGAATTAACCGATTATCTTATTATAACTGGCCGGTTTTTAGCGGATATGACATCCACGTAAAAAAATTGAACAATAATGAATACCAGGACATTCATAAAATTGTTAACGAAATAGAAAATGAATACCATTCTCTTTATCCTTTCAAAGAGCAATTGGTCTTAAATAGGATTTTAGATATTATTCATTATGTCCAGAAGCTGGAGATGAATACATATTCTGGCAATATAGCTGAAAATAGCATGAGCGACCGCTTCTTAGCCCTATTAACATCTGAATTTTCTGATATAAGTCCGTCTAATCAGTTACGGGGAAAATCGCCTTCCTATTTTGCAGATTTATTGAATGTAACTGGTGATAAATTAAATTTAATTTTGAAGAGAACTACTGGCAAAACAACACAAGAACTCATTCATGAACGAGTTATATCAGAAGCAAACATTATGCTTCGATATTCATCTTATTCTATGAAAGAAATTGCCTGGAGCCTAAATTTTCAGGAAACCTCTCATTTTCTTAATTTCTATAAGAAAAATACCAGTATGACACCCTTAACCTATAGAGGCAAATAGTGTTTTTTGCACCTTTTCGACGTTATTTTGCACCAATCAAACAGTTTGTTCAGTCTAGCTTTGCTCCAGTCTAAATTAATACAAATGGAAAAATCATTTTTAGTTATTGGAACCGGAGAAGTGGGATTAGCAATGCTGAATAGTTTATTGACCTTTCAGCAAACTCACGCCTTTAAAATTGGAGTTTTAATACAAAGATCAAGAATTGGAATGGACGAAATAAGTCAAAATGAAAAGTATAAAAATATTAAAATTGAAACCGCTGATTTAGTAGCCGATAGTCGCACATCTCTGGCCGATATATTTCGAAATTATGATTCAGTAATTTGTTGCAGCGGTTTTTCAATAGGTGCAGGTATGCAGGTAAAAATTACTGAAGCGGTGCTGGAAGCAGGAGTAAGAAGATACATTCCCTGGCAATTTGGGGTCGACTATGATAAAATAGGAAAAGGGAGTGCTCAACCGGTATTCGATGAACAATTAGATGTTCGTCATTTACTACGTTCACAAAACAGTACACACTGGATTATAGTATCTACCGGCATGATTACAAGTTTTCTATTCAGAGAAGATTTTGGTGTAATTAATCTTAAAAATAAAATCGTTAGCGCGCTGGGTGACTGGAAACATTCTCTCACGCTGACTTCCTGTGAAGATATTGGAGCATTGACTGTGGCGATCTTATTTCGAACACCTGAGCTATTAGATCAGGTTGTTTTTGTAGCTGGTGACACCGTTACATTTGAAGAAATAGCAGACAAGATGGATACATTGTATAATACTAAATTTCACCGTGTTCTCTTGAGCATTCCAGTACTAAAAGAAAATCTGGAAAAAGAACCTGACAATATCTTTAACCGCTATCGTTTGGTGTTCACCCAACCAGGCGTCACCTGGCCGATGTCAACTACATTCAATGCTCAAAATGGGATTTTAACAAAGGGCATTGAGCAATGGGCTAAAGAAAACATACTGGAGCAGCAGTAATACTTCCCCTCATTTTACCTGCCCGTATAAATCGTTCCAGCTGATTTTTCTCCCAATAATGAATATTTGCAACATCCTCGTCGAACTCAACATAAATTTTTATTAATCAAATTTATTTGGTTCGAGAGCTTATTGCTACAGGGCACACTAGTGGAAAGGTCGGAAATCTCCGACCTTCCTTTTTTGTCTTCTTCTGAGCCCGCGATGGGCCTGCTTACCAACTCTAATATTGATGTATATAAAAAGTCTACGGATAACCTGCTGGGATATATGCCTGTGAGCGCACTGACCGGTTATACCAGTGTAACGGGCAACGTTGGAAGCCTGGAAAATAAAGGTATAGAGTTGACATTGACAACCGCTAATATCAAAGGAAAACAATTTAGCTGGACTACCCTGCTGAATGCATCCTACAATAAAAATAAACTGACCAATGTGACTTCTGCTATCAATACCACCCTGGGAGATGTACGCATATATCAGTCTTATGTAAAAGGTTACGCCGCATATAGCGTATTCGCTTATAAATATATGGGGCTGGATGAAGAAGGAGATCCCCGGATAGGACTGAAGGATGGTACCACTACCAAAACTTCGTATACGGCAGCTACTGATGACATACCGTATAAAGGCACCACCCAGCCCGTGATCAATGGTGGCCTTACCAATGTATTCACCTTCAGATCATGGACCCTGAGTGCCAACGCTGTCTTCAGCCTGGGCCATGTGATGAGAAGAGAGGTGAACCAGCTGTTTACCGGCAATCCTTTACATGGTGTGTTAACCGGCAATTTCCACCAGGAGTTTGCCAACCGCTGGAAGCAGCCCGGCGATGAACAACGCACGAATATTCCGGGATATGTCTCAGATACCTATACCAGCTATAGCCGCCGCGACGTCAATTACTATATCTATGGAGATGTCAATGTCATCAGCGCTGCATATGCAAAGCTGAGAGATATTTCCCTGAGTTATTCTCTCCCGGCTTTTATACTGAAGAAGTTGCATGCCAGCCAGATTCAGTTGCGTACACAGGTTTCCAATATTATGCTATGGAAAGCCAATAAATATGGTATAGATCCTGAATTCCAGGATGCTAACAATGGTCTGCAAACTATGCCTGTAGGCCAGAAAGCTTTTACTGTTGGCATTAATGCAAAATTCTAAAAACGTGTATCATGAAATTCAGTATATATAAATCTTTAGCAGTATTGGTCATCATCTCCAACTTACTCACCGCGTGCTCCAATCAGTTCCTGGAGGTAAAACCCAAAGGCTCTTTGATCGCGCAGTCTGTCAGTGATTATGATCTGCTGCTGAACAACCTTTACGTAGTATATATCAACAGCAATACACAGGTGCCCATGGGTGATGAACTGGTTGCTGTAGAACCCTATTTCTCGCAAGCCAATTACCGCACACAACGGCTTTTCCGCTGGAATGATGTGATCTATCAAAATAATGAAGATGCACCTGAATTTACCCAGACGATGAGAAGTATCTATGAGTTCAATAAGATCATCAACGAGATCGACAAGGCCACTGACGGTACCCTCAGCCAGAAAGCTTCGCTGAAAGCGGAAGCCAGGGCAGGAAGGGCCTGGAGCAATTTTTTGCTTATTAATTACTTCGGACTTCCATATAATGCTGCTGCTACAACTGACCCCGGATTTCCGATCATCAGGGAAGCTGATATATCACAAACAAAATTTGTCAGATCCACAGTAAAAGAGATGTACGATTTTATTATCGAAGATCTGACGGCTGCTATCCCTGATCTGCCTGCACGGACCACTTCCCGTTTACATATGTCCAGGGCAGCCGCAGCCGGCATATTGGGAAAGGTGTACGTGTTCATGGGAGACTACGGAAAAGGGATGACCTGGCTGAATACAGCTATCAGCGATATGAGCGATTCAAAAATTTCGGTAGGCTTATATGATCTTGCGAAAGAAACCGCCGCGGGAGGTGTATATGCATCCGGCAGAGTTCCTGCTATGACTGAAAACATAGAGCAACTGCTGGTAAAACAATCGACCAGCTTTTGGTCATTTACCAGTAATGAGCTGGTGTTAAGTCCTGCCACTGCAGCATTATATGGAACGGCAGATTTCCGGCTGAAATTTTATACAAGCAAGACTGCTGGTAATGTCGATTATCCAATTCCAGGCGTGTTAAGAAAGAAAAGTTTCTCTGCGTTCCAGTTCGGTGTAGTGGTACCTGATCTCTACCTGTTGCGGGCAGAGTGTGCATGCAGACTTGGTAACCAGGAAGCAGCCAAAGCAGATGTGGAACTGTTGCGTTCCAAAAGAATGAATGCTACCGATGCACTGGTTCCTGATAGTATTACTGCCGAAAAGATCAACCTGTTAAAATTTATCCTCGATGAGCGTAACAGGGAGTTTGCAGTGATGGGTTACAGGTGGTTTGATATGAGAAGGTTGTCGGTTGACCCACTATTTAGTAGTATTACCTATAGCCATACATTATATAACGCTGATGGCACATCGTCTACTTTCACCCTCAGACCGGAAAGATTTGTTTTACAATTCCCTGCTAAAATTATGCAACAAAGCCCGGGATTGATCAATAATCCCTGATCTGTTTTACATATCCTATACCAACCTAAGAACTTCCAGCCCTGGCGGGGCGGAAGTTCAATTTTTTCATGTCTTTAAACCAATTGCAATGAGATATTTAACAGGATTAACACTGGGATTAATTTTACTAACAGTAACGGCAAAGTCACAGGTAAAAAAGGCCGATAGCCTTTTTATAGCCAGGTGTATGGAACTTTCAACATTGGAGAACCCCAAGAGGAAGCAGGCCATTTTGGCGGAGGTGAAGCAATTTGTGCGCCATTGAGATGAAGCAAGTTTAATGGCTGCAGCCAACGTATGCTATTATATGGGGTTGCCGGTACAGAGTGATTCTATATTTATGGTAGCGGCTAAAAAATATCCCCGTGGTGAAGCTGCAATGACGGTAGCATTTAGCACGATCCTACGCAAGGATGTGAAAGCACAGGATCTCGTAACAGCTTATCAGCAGACTGCCAAACGTTTTCCTGAAAATGAGCTTTCTTCTGATCTGCATAACAGGACAAGAGCACATATCGCGTCAGCGTACCTGAAAGAAAAGGATACAATAGCCCTGAACAACTGGTTGTCTGTTATTAAGGATACTTTAACCCTTAGTAATACTGAAATACAGTCGGCAGAATGGCTGTTGGAGCAGGGAGATACCCTTACAGCAAGGGCAATGATGGATAAGGGAATTAAAAGGATGTTGACAGTGACGGCAAACCGGGGTATGTATAAAGGTTATGAAATTTCCGTACTCATGAACTATGCTGAATTCTTATTCAAACTCAAATCATATCCACAATCGCTGAAGATTATAAAAGAGGTATATGACAGCTCGGCTGAAAGATCAGTCAAACTGCAACAACTTTATGCAACGATATTAGTGGCTAATAAACGGGGAGGAGACGCACTGGATATCCTGGCCACATTGTTGAAAGATGGGCAGGGGGATGACATGATGAAGGCCAGCTTAAAAGAGGCATATACCCAGGCAAAAGGCACGCAGGATGGCTATAATGAATATGTACAGCGCATCGATTCCGTCATGAAGGCAAAGCTTGTAAAGGACACGCAACTGGAAATGCTGAATGAAAAGGCACCATTATTCACGTTACAGGGATTGGAAGGAGATACCGTTTCCCTGGATAAGCTAAAGGGAAAAATCGTCATACTCGATTTCTGGGCTACCTGGTGCGGACCATGTAAACGCTCTTTTCCGGCTATGAAGAAGGCCATTAACAGGTATGTGCAGGACCAGGATGTCGTATTCCTGTTCATAGACTGCATGGAAAAGACAAAGAATGTTCATGAACAGATTAGCAAGTTCCTGTCAGACCATGAATATCCTTTTCATGTATTGATGGGTACCGATACAAATATACCTGACAGGTACGGGGTTAAAGGCATTCCAAATAAGATTATCATTGACAGGAACGGGACCATACGCTATCGTGTAATCGGATTTGATGAAGGGGATGACGCGGCTGTAGAGAGATTATCACTGATGATTGAAGCGGCTAAGAAAGCAGTTTAATTCACTACACAGGGAAGGGTGTATAATAGCCCTCCCTGTATATTGTTCATGATTATAGCAATGAACAGAAAGGCTTCATCACCTGGAAGTTTATGCTGGAAGAACGACTGATTTAGCAATTTTCAAAACCTTTCGGCCCTGTTCATAGTTACCAGGAGAATTTGCTTATAGACCAGCTGCTAATAAACCCTGGAAAAGATATTGAACAACAGGAAATTGCCTGTACGCTAACTCAACTCCCGTTCTAAGCCAGCAAAACATCCTCCATCTACCGAATTATCCCAACAAATAAAGAAACCATCTCCGCCCTTCCTGCATTGTACACTCCTAAAAACTCAAACTGGCACACATTTAGTACGAATTCCAATAAACCAACCTCATGAGAACTTTCAACTTAATACTGACATTGTGTGCCGTTATCTCATTCTCCTCCTGCTACACCACAAGAACCGCTGGTAACAGCGGCAAAGTGCCTCCTGGTCAAATGAAAAAAGCAACCGGAGCAAAGTCAGCAAAACCTTATGCACCCGGTCAGCATAAATATTAGGAAAACCGGGTTCAAAAGCACCCTAACTATTCATTAAACAAAGAATAAACTTAGCACTACCAGGTGCCTGGCAATAAAGTCGGAGATATCTCCGGCCTTATCTTGTTTTATGGCACTAAGATTCGCTCTGGACAGCCCTATTAACCTTCGTAATACATGAAGAACAGTGCCTCGAAATTCGCTTCATAGGTAACCGCAAACACCACCTGCTGCCTCAATAATGCCCATATTAAACATAAGAATAAAAAAGCATCTATACTTCTAAGCACCTAAATATTTACCAATCAATAAAAATCAGGCATAAATAAATTAGGTAGGGGAATATATATACCATACCTTTACTCAGTACAAAGTTTGAGTTTCCGGCATTGTAAGCTAGTTTCCTTAAAAGCCTTCTTTTTTACCTCGGCGTTACCTCATTCAAATATTTTTCTAAACATAAAATTTATCACAATGGATATATATGTGTCCAACCTGAGTCCTTTTATTACTAACGAGGACTTGAAGAATCATTTTTCCAAATACGGAACAGTAACCTCAGCGAATATCATTATGGACAAATTCACAAACCGTAGCAGAGGATTTGGCTTTGTTACCATTCCAGATGATACTGAGGCTGAAAAAGCGATAAAGGAATTGGATGGTTCTTTAATTGATGGAAAAACCATTTCAGCTAATAAAGCAAAACCAAGAGAAGATAAACCAGCCAGGTCATCTTACAATAACCGCTGGTAACTATAAATATTTACGGGAACAGGACAACTTCCTTTCCCGTAATTAATATCTCCTTCAATTATGACAGTAAACGATATATATACAAGACTATATAGTCGAACTTATTATGATAAAACGGAACAATACAAGTTCAGATTTTTGAATAAATCTCTTATTATTGACCGTCGGGCTAATATCCCAATTGAAATACATATGCTGGATGGCATTTTTTTCATGCAGGCATATAAGCAAATAGCAAATGAAAGTTTGTTTCGTCTTGAAATGAACGAAGAAAACATCAGGTTTTATAGCGCCATCAACAATGTTCCATTATGGGAACTGGAATAAAGAATAACTGACGAACCTCCCCAACCAGATAGCATCTCCTATTGATCCCCTATTCCACGAATAAATTCCTTACACATAAAATCCAGTCTATGCGTAATAACATTGAAATCCTTCTGTTTAATTTTGATGAAACTGCATTAGTCGCTGTCAACTCAGTATATAATGAATTCCTCATTTCGATTAAAAACGTGGATAGACTAAAAGATGAGAATACAGTCCAACTGTGGGTAAGAAAATATATGGACAGGCTCAAACAAAGACTGGATAGCAAAGCACTCGAATATATCTCCAACAACAGGAATATTCCAACACCCGACTGGTTTCAAAAAAGAATGTTATATATGATCCAGCTGCATCTGCAGGAGTTTTCACAAATGGTACGATACGCCTAATGCTTTAATGAAGATTAAAGCACCTATCATCCCAGCCCTATAGACTGACTATAAGTTATACTTCCTTACAGCCTGCGATCTTAATGATCCCTTGATATAACTTATACCCCTAAGCCCCACTGCCTAATACATTAACGCTCTTTAATTTCCCTTAAGATCCACTCCCGCCGCCCAAGACCTTAACGATCCCCGGATAACAACTTATACCCTCAAGCTACACACTTAACGTCCTTTAATTCTCTTAAAATCCATTCCCATTCCCCGAGATCTTAACGATCTTTAATCCCCCTTAAGCGACTCTCCCCACGACCTAAATGACCCTTAGATTCAACTTATACACTGCTACTATTCACGCTCTTAATAACATTCAAATACAATAGAAAACGGATTATATAATATACCGGATCAATCTCAAACCAACGACGACCAAAATTTATAGAAGCCGGGTGCTTATGGTGATTATTATGATAAGATTCTCCTAACATCAGTACGTCCACAAACAATAAATTCATAGACGTGTTCTTCAATTTAAAATTAATATAACCATACTTGTGCGCAAACCAGTTGACAATTGCCCCATGGAATGCACCCGTTGATATAATAATGGGCAATAATAAATACTGCCACGGACTTGTCGCAAATACTACAAAAAACAAGATATAAAGCCCAACCCATAAAAGTCTTGAAAACGCGCCATTTGCAAACCGGTCAAAACCATCCCACACAGGAAGGTTTTTACTATATCGTTCATCCACCTCCATTTTTTGATGAAGAATATGCTGATATACAGTCCTTGTATGCCACATCATAGTGAATATATTGGACGAGTTTGACGGCGAGTGAGGATCAAGTGGTGTATCAGTATGAGCATGGTGCAGTCTGTGCATTATACCATATGCCTTTGGACTCATATAGGATGAACCCTGCGTTACATACGTTACGATAAAGAAAAACTTTTCCCAACTCTTATTCATAGTAAAAGCGCCATGCGCCGCATACCTATGCTGAAAAAAAGTCTGGGAAAACAACGATAAATACCAAATGGAAATGAAAAAAATAAGAATAACCATATAAAGATTTATAAGGCCAGGGATAAATCTCAAATATGCTTATGATAGATGGAAATATTATACGCAAGCGCTGTAAAGTGATGCAGTGAAGATACGATACCTTATGTTAAGGAAATGCCAAAGCATTATTGAGCAGCTTACATACCTGCAAACTTCCTTTTATGCCGGATTATCGCTCTTAATCCATCTTCCTTATCTGTAACGAACAAACGAAAATAATTCTCCGCATCTTCCACACTTGTTCATGGATAAATATCACCCCGGTTAATAGCTTTTTAAGTATCAATCCCAATAATGTTCTTATGATTTTCGGGTAAACAATTCCAGGTATGAATAGATACCAAAAGAATAGTGGCAAAATTATTGTTTAAAAATCACCTAAATCTAGTCATGGAATGTACGGACCTTTAACCTCTCCCCACCCCCACTTAGGCATAGGAATATCTTTATCTTCATCATTTTCCTCATTCTGCGAATTTATCACTGCTATCCGCGTACCCCACTCTATATAAGCTACAAAAGCCGAGCGAAACTCAGGATCATCCGGAAAACTCATCTCATCTGCACTTACAATCAATAATTCAACCCAACGCTTTCTATGCGTTTCTGTAAGATGTTTACCCAGATGTTTTGAATCATTTTAAAATGAGAACCGCCCTCACCACTATACATCTTAGGGCCGCCAAATACTTCTGCAATAAAGTGCGCCACATGTAACTGATGATCAGCTGACATGTGCTTAAAAACCGGAGCCAGCAGCTCATCATGCAATACCTTCTGGTAAAAAACTGTCATCAGCTTTTCAAATGCAGGCATGCCTCCAGCCCAATCGTACAATGTGGGAATGTTTATTATTTCCTCGTCCATTTATTATTCGTAAGTTTATAATGCTTCATTTCTTCAAGGTAATTATAAAATGGTTTGACCAGGTTAAAAAAGGCCCTGAAATCGGTACTTTTCCTGAACCCATTTAAATGATCCTGCTCAGATGTCCAATAGATAATGACAATGTAATGATTCGGTTCTTCGCTGCCATGAATCACCTCGTAACCAAGACAATATTCTGAAGCCTGCAAATAAGTACCAGCCTGGATATAAGCCTTCTCAAAATTCACTCTCCCGGATCTCCCCAATTAAGCATTATTGATTCATAAAACAGGGATCGAAAAACACAATTCCCCCGGCACCTAAAACAAAAACGGAATTTAAGTACCTTATAAAGAACATTAGCCGTTCCCACGGAATAAAAGAAGCACAAAGAAGATGTCAATCATTTTTTAACCCTCCCAAATCACCTCATTATGATCACACAAAAAAGAAAACTCCTGCTTTCCAACATTGGAAAAATCGGTCAGCTCATTACCCCCACACAGGCTCTCGAAATGATCTCAACTTATCAAAGACAGGTACCTAATGGAACAGGTGCCGTTTTGTATAGCAAAGAACTGATTAATAAATTACTCAGTGTTCCGGGCTGTGTAGGTATCCGCATAGTAAATGCTATTTCTGAAGAAGTACACACTCCATTGCTGGTAGCCGTAGACCGCTTCAACAAAAATATTACCACGCTCGTAGCAGGGAAAGGCGGCATCAGTCCTTATTATCATCCATGGGAAACAAACCGCTCTGCAATTTGCCAGACAGGTGAATTAATCAGTACTACAGATGCCGTTGACATGATCAAAGCATACCAGGAACTTCATCCCGGTACCACTAAATCAAATTTATGTGGCCGTGAACTTATTGAAACACTACTGAGCGCCCCGGGTTGTGATGGACTTCGTTTCTTCAATGCTTATGCTGATGGAGATCAAAAAATTGTAATAATCCCTGTAGATGCTTTGCACCAACCTATTTTAAATTGCCAGCTAACAACAAACGCAGGTAAACTTTTCATTGATTTTCCAGCCGGAGATAGTACATTGGCATGCCCTCCTTATTGCCCGCAAACTGATCTCATTTTCCTGTAATCATTTTTTATTCGGATACCTTCTTATCCGGAAACTGCCCACTACCAGGCACTAAATGGGCTGTCTCAAGTTTTGAGACAGCCCATTTTTATTCGGTTCCCTGATGGAGAAAAAATTTTCTTAAGCGATTCTCAGGGGCTTCATTTTACGAATGATACATCCCCTTCTACTATAGATTGTCAGCTTAATCGCAAAACGGATACAAAGGACAAAGTTTCAACTTTGCTTTCTTAATAGATTCATAGCTCACCTCAAACTCTTCTGAATTGTTCACCTTAGGCGTCTGTGCACCTTTGATTTCAACTAACAATGCACGGTAGCGTTCAAGGATCTTAGCCAGGTTCTTACCGGATCCATCCTGCTTGTACGCCTCCGCAGCTTTTTGCGCCAGGAAATCAAATCCCTTATTTGCATTTTCGTTTATCACAACATTCGCCAATACCTCATTTTTGGCCGCTGCCATCTTTACACTCAATGAATCTTTGGATTGTGCTTTCGTCTGCAGACAGAAAAGCAGTAAGAATCCACATAATAGTTTGTACATCTTCATAAGATTTAGTTAAAAGGAATTAAACAAGTGCTTTGCAGGCAGACTAAATAGTAGCGGCTGGTGTTTTACTTTTGCTATTCATTTAATCCCCGAAGTTGTAAAAATACCAACTCCCGCTTAGTTTTACAAACTCCCGTACCAGGATTTGCTTAACAGCCTGCACACCAGCTTGTTCCAATAAAAACCAGATAAAGCAGCACACTGAACAAACTATCTGATTATCAACTCCAATTTAAAAAAGGCATCTGTAATTTCTGTCCCGGAATAAATACAGTAGGTGCACATCCGCAAGCACTTACCGGCATGTACTCTCCTACCCCGCGAAGCATCTGTATGTGTATACCTAATAAACGTCTTTTCTAATCAACTCATATACCAACCACCATTCACATTAATAGTCTGCCCGGTGATATAACCATTTTGCGCAAGCAACAATACCACTGCAGCCACTTCATCAGGCTGCCCAAATCTGCCAATAGGTATTAACGTTGGTCGGATATTAGGGTTATCCCTAAGCATATCCGTTTCAATCAATGCCGGCGCAATTGCATTTGCCGTAATATTGGTATACTTAGCCAGCAGTGCAGCATAAGAATGTGTCAGGCCCAACATCCCCGCCTTAGCAGCCGCATAGTGTGGCCCTATTACACCTCCTAACTGCGCTGCTACTGAAGAAATATTGATGATACGCCCATACTGCTTTGCTATCATACCCGGTATTGCCTGCTGCGTCGTCAAAAATGACGATGTCAGGTTCACATCCAATGACTGCTGAAAATCCTGCAAGGTGATTTCCTGTAAAGTCTTAGGCGGATTAATCCCCGCATTATTTACCAAAATATCTACCGTTCCCACCCGCTCATTGATCTTTTCAAACAAGGCTTTTACCTGCTCCTCCCGTGATACATCTCCCTGAATCGCATAAGCCGACCCACCTTTTGTGGCAATTCTTTGAACTACCTCATCTGCTAACGTTTTATTACTGTTATAATTGACAATAAGGGTTGCACCAGCATCTGCCAGCTGAAAAGCAATTGCTCTCCCAAGCCCGCCCGATGCCCCGGTTACCAATGCAACTTTTTGTGCTAAAGGCTTTTGTTCCATAATTTCCATTTTAAGAAACACAAATTTCAGCACAATAATGCCATCGCTGTTAGGAGAATATTTATAGATTTTGGTACTTTTGATACATCGATTTTCTATACTGTGAAGGCGTTACCGACTCCTTTTCCCTGAACTGACGTGAAAAATATGAAATGTCTTCATAACCCAGTTCGTTAGCAATTTCTCCAACAGTTAGGTCACTGTGTATTAGTAAGCGCTTTGCTTCCAGCAATAATCGCTCCCTGATTATTTCACCGGCAGTATTGCCAGATACCTCTTTACAGATTTCATTCAAGCGATGAGGCGTAAACGCCAAATGCCCAGCATAGAATGCCAGGGTTTTCTCCGTCTTATAGTTTTCCTCTATAAGGTGTCTAAATTTCTTAAACCGGATAATGTTTGAATGATCGGTAGTTGTCTTCTTCCCATCAATTATCCTCTGTATTTTATTCAGCAAAGTGAACAACAAATGCCCAATAATGACAGCTGATTTTTCTGCAAGCAACACTTCCGCTTCCAGCATTTGCAATACCCCTTCTAATTCACCGCGGGTAGTAGCATTCAATTTTAAGTACGGTGCGGTATAACTGTTATCGAGAAAACTAAGTGCCAGTAATCTCTCCTTATTATTAGCTGTAAGCAGCAAAAATTCTTCCGTAAAGGTGATGCTATATCCCTTTACTTTATCAGCCCGGGACATCAGGTGTAGTTGCCCCGGTGAGATAAAAAATAACGTATAAGGCTGTACGATCGTTTGGTGATAATCAATCACATTAGTTGATTTACCCGATGTGAGCCATAAGATCTCGTAGAAATTATGCTTGTGCGGCCACTTCAAATTTGGCGGCCGTTGTAAATCCTCAAAACGCTCCATCATGAACTGCCCTTTCACCACGCGATCAGAAGGGAAATCTTCAATGTTGTATACTGTAAACATATTGCGTTCATTAGGGGCTAAATGTGCAAAGACTTTTTGAATGAGTTAGCTGCAGCAGTTAGCACTCACCGCTTTATTAACCTCATCAATAACTCATCAAAACTTGCCTTATCCTTCTCCACTTCCTTAAAAAACACATCATCCACCTGCTTAACGATACGATACGCCTCTCTTAATGCCGCTACCCCATTATCTGTAATTCTCAGCTGCTTCGCACGACTATCCCCCGGATCCTTTACCCTTTCTACTATTCCTTTTGTCTCCAACACCGCCAATACTTTGGACGTCATCATCTTATCAGTATTCGCGTAATCCGCCAGTTGCTGCTGGGTAACCCCCTCCTTCTTCTGACTCAACCAATATAGCCCCGCCATCAATGAAAACTGCGTAAGCGTAAGCCCCACCCTGCTAAGTGCCCTGTTCATGTCCAACTGCCATTGCATCGTCACCTGCCAAAGCAGGTACCCGCTATTTTCCTCCGGTTCTATATAGGAGAATACCTGATCTTTTGTATCCATCTTATTTTTGCGTTTGTGATCCGATCAAATCAACATCATCCGGGTTGATCTCAAAAAAAACATTCTAAATATATAACCCCATTTATCTTTATTCACAATAAATTCCAGGCAATCTATCAATGGCCTGATTTCCACCTCCTGAACGTTCCCGCACCACCCCTTCCCTGCCCCTTCAGGGTGGTGATCACGCGAAGTGACCACCACCTGGTATCTCCCCTCTATCAGTCTTCCTTTGTTTCCTGTAAGGTAATTGAATAACCATCAGGATCAGCAATCACCAGGATCCTTCCAAACGGCGTTGGATGAATATCCTTAACAATAGATATTTTATCCCTGTTCTTTTCCAGGAATGTATCCAGGTTCCCTATGCCAAACCATACCGCCACTCCCCAACCCAGCAGATTGGCTTTAGTCAATTCAATCATTGGCTTCCTGATGGCAAAAGCGGCCCCGTTCTTCTGCTCAAATACGATCGCATCAGGCGGCGATTTCAAAACTGGCTTAAAACCCAGAATGTCAGTATAAAATTTCCCCGAGACTTCAAGATCCGATACCTGAAGCGAAACAAAACTAAGTTGCGTTGGATTTGTCATTATTTTAAATTTAGTAGTCGTGACTACTAAGTTAGGGATAATGTACTTATCAGCCAATATAATTTAGGGAACAAAATCACAAACAACTAGTTATCAACACAATAAACATTTATAAAAGACAACCTTCTCCAAAGGAATAACTATCATTAAAATAAAACTTCATAAAAGGGGAACTTCCTCCACTGGAGTGAGAACCATTTCAATAAAACATACTTTAAGGAGAAACTCCGTTAACTGGGATAAAACCATTTTAATAAAACCTCCATAAAAGGGGAACTTCCTCCACGGGGATGACAACCATTTCAATAAAACATACTTTAAGGAGAAACTCCACTAACTGGGATGAAACCATTTTAATTAAACCTTCATAAAAGGGGAACTTTCTCCAATGGGATGAGCACCATTTCAATAAAACATACTCTAAAGAAAAACTTCCCCACGGGAATAAAACACCAAAAAAAAGGCCCCGGATCTATTGACCCAGGACCTCTCCAATAATAATTGCATTACTTACGGCACATATACCTTCGCCTTCAGCGCCATCTGCACCCTTTTCGGCAAATTCGTTAACAGGTGATAACCCGTTGAATCCTCAATCGCTTTCACCGATGTTATATATTTCCTCCAGCTGTTATCAATCGTATTGTTGTTATTCGGCGTATCGATCGCTACCACCTTTACATCCCCACTACTCAACCGCTCCAGGTCATTATCACCCGCAGGAATCACCACCACCACTTTCCAGACGCGTGAAGGCACTGTCACCTTCCCCTCATCAATCGTTTTCACCCTGCCTTTAGAACCTGTACCACCAGTACCATAACTACCCATAATAATATAACACTCATTACCCGCGCTCACCAGCGTATTCCTTGTATACTCCTCAAAACCCGCCCATGTACGCTTATTATTCTTCGGTGCCTGTGGAATCATATTGCTCATCAAGAAAGTAGATTCGTTCGCGTCAGTGTTATTCGTACGATCCCCTGATGGACAATTATGCCCACGGTCAAAACCGGAACTCACATAGTCGCTGCCTTCCACATGATAAAAACTACCCGGTAATTCAGGATCTGCCCTGAAATCATCAGTTCTGTAAGTACTGCCAAGATCACTGGCATCCAGGTGCCAGCTTACCCAGTTAGGCGTACCACGCTCACTATTGTAAGACGCCACATAATAAGTTCTGTCTATCAGGTAATTATTGACAAGCATCCTGCAAGGCTGTGCATCAGATGGATTGCCTAATAACAGGTGATTGTTATCGCTGGTGTTCTTTATATGTGTATTACAATCGTCAGATGATGAAGTTACAATCGTCCGGGAAGCAGTCGTTGCCTGTGGCGTGTAATCACTATGGTGAGAAGACTTCTTTTTATTGTGTGAAGACCTTGTTGTACTGGTTTTCTTAGGTTTATCCGGCGTTTTGTTTGCTGATGAATCGCGTAGCCTTACAAAAGCTACAAATACTATCAGCGCCACTGTCACGAGGAGGGATAATAATTTTTTATCTTTCATTAAATACCTTGTATTATTAAATGCCAAAGGCGGTTTAAGTTCGGCCTGCAATATGCGACAATTTAAGCGAATAATCTATTGACTTGTTATCTAATCCCATGTGTTAAATTTATAAATACCTTCACAAAAACTAAGCAAATGCCTGTCACCGAAATTATAGACCTTCTAAAAGAAAAAGCTGATGCAAAGTATCACGCAGGTATGCTACGCTTCGGAATTGATAATGAAAAAGCATTGGGTGTTAAAATCCCCGAAGTCAGGAAACTAGCCAAAATAATTAAAAAGAACCATGAACTGGCCCTCTTGCTATGGGATACAAACATACATGAAGCCCGCATCCTTGCCACTTTAATAGCAGATCCCAAACAGGTGACACCACAATTAATTGACAATTGGACAAAGGACTTTAGCAGCTGGGATCTCTGCGACCAGGCATGTGGCAACCTCTTTGACCGTACTCCCTACGCCGTGGAAAAAGCACTGGAGTATAGCAAACACGAAGCAGAATTTGTTAAACGCTGCGGCTTTGTACTGATGGCCGAATTAGCTATACACGATAAAAAATCAGCCAACAGTCATTTCTCCCGGTTCTTCCCTATTATAGAACGCGAAGCCTGGGATAATCGCAACTTTGTAAAAAAAGCAGTGAACTGGGCTTTACGACAAATTGGTAAGCGCAACCAAATACTGCTGCCCCTTGCCATAGCATGTGCTGAACGCATTTTACTGCAGGACAGCAAAGCTGCTAAATGGATAGCCGCCGATGCCCTGAGAGAATTAACAGCCATCAATCCTTTGCGGTTAAATGCCTAATCTCTTTCATAACGCAGGGCCACGCAACCACTGCTCAGCGTTGTTGTGCTGACCAGTTTTAAGTTCCTGTTTTCCGGCAATGACATCTCTGAAAATAAACGGCGCCCCTCACCAACAATCACCGGGTGTACCACTATATGAAATTCATCCACCAGGTCCCATTCTATCAGCTGCGCAGGCAGTGTTACCCCACCCGTGGATATCGCCTTACCCGGTTGTTGTTTCAGCCGGAGGATCTCTTCCTTTATATTATCGCTGAGAATGCTTGTTCGCTCATTCTCCACACTTTCCAGGGAGCTGGACACAACAATATTATCAATAGCTGAAAACACTTTCGCAAAAGCATATTCAGCCGCATTGTCAGATCCCTTCTGCGCAACTTCAGGCCAGAAAGGATACATCAGTTCATACGTTTGCCGACCGTAAATGATCAGGTCTACCTCTTCAAATAACTCCCTGAAATAGTTGAGAATATCTTCTTTGCCACCGATTTTGGTATGATCGCAGCAACCATCCATACTGATATTACTGCCATAAATAAGTTTACGCATGATGTGGGGTTTATTGTCCGCTAAAATAAAAAAAAATGTCCGCCTTTTGAGCGGACATCAATATAATTTAGCGGATATCTTTATTGACAAACCGGTGTCACCACCAACAATGTCAAAGGTACCTGCCTATATTTCTTAAACGCCTCAAAGGTCAGTTCAGCAGGCAAATCCTGGAAGAACCTTTCATCAGCCTGTAAAGACACATTATCCTTCTTTATTTTGAAAAAGATCTTGCTATACTCTTTCTTCACCACCACTTCCTCATTCTTCTCAAACAGATCTCCTATCGTAGTGCCAATAGCATAACCTGTCGTAGTAATTATCTTTGGTGAATTGGTGGATATACGCAGTACCTTACCTGCCTTAATATCAGAAGTCTCCATCAGCAAATAAGAACTATCTTTAAATACTGCTTTTACATAATACCATTTCCCTTTCTCATAATCTGTGCTGCTGGTATCAACCCTTGCCGGAGCAAGTGTTTTAATCACTTCCCCCATACTGCACAGGGAAGTCGTTCCTAAAAGTTTGTCAGTGATGACAAGACCATCTTTTTTAACAGCTGTTTTGCTCTGAGTGCTGTTACAGGCAGTAAAACATAACATGGACAGGGATAAATAATAGAATAATTTCATAGTTCTTTGATGTTTATAAGCGACCAACTTAACGCTTAATAATGAAAATAAATATGCTTACCGTCAGCCCGGAAGCAGATTTTGGTATGCCCGGTACCCGATTTAAAACAGGCCGAACAGCCGAAAAAAAGGAAATTTATCCCAGCCCGCGATGAAAAAAAGAAAAGACCGCCATATATTGTAAATCAGTTCCTTCCCGGAAAGGCCGAACATAATTCTTACACCCTTTCCAGGCAAAAAACAGACGTTATGAAACGAATCATTTCTATCACTGTCCTTGCGCTATTAGCCCAATACGCAGCCGCGCAGGCACCTTTATATGCCTCCGTAGATCCATTCATTGGCGCTGGTGGCGAGGGGCATATTTTCGTAGGCCCCGCTGCCCCTTTCGGGATGGCCAAACCAGGCCCCGATTGCAAAGGGCATAGCAACAGCGGGTACAATGTGGATAAACAGGTGCCCCTACTGGGATTTAGCCAGACACATGTAAGCGGTACCGGTGGTGGCCCCAAGTATGGGAATATCCAGATCATGCCTTTCTCCGGCGATTTTGATGCTATCTACCAGGAATCTGCCAGGGGTGAAGAAATCGCGCAAACAGCCTATTACAGCGTTCTGCTGGAAAAATGGAAGATCAAAGCAGCGCTCACCACTGCCGACAGAGCCACCTTTTATCGTTTTATATTCGGTCAGAAAGGGAAAAAGGCTATAAAACTGGATGCAGGTTTCTTCCTCGGAGAACCCACTACGCCAGACCCCGATGCACGCGAAGCACAACAGTTTGTAGGATCAGAAGTAAGCGTAACTGGTAGTAATGAAATAAGAGGATATACCCGCATCAGGGGAGGGTTCAATAACGGAGCCGCCTATACTGTATACTTCAGTGCAGTATTTGACCATCCGTTTAGCAATTTCTCTACCTGGAAAGATCAACAGTTATTCCCAGGGAAACAGGTACAGTTTGATTCAGGAGAAAAGACTGGCGCCATTGCCTATTTTGATGCCGCCAGCGGAGATACGATCCAGGTAAAGATCGGTATCTCATTTATCAGCGAAGAAAAAGCCAGCTATAACCTTGACCAGGAAATACCTGACTGGCAGTTTAACAGGGTGCTGGCTACCACACAACAGAAATGGGAGAAATTGTTAAACAGGATCGAAATTGATCATTCTGCAACGAAGGAACAACGAATCATGTTTTATACCGGGCTGTATCATACGATGCTCATGCCAGTGGACAGAACCGGGGAAAATCCGCTGTGGATCTCTAATGAACCTTACTATGATGATTTCTATGCCATATGGGATACTTTCCGTTCTTCCAATCCGCTCATTACCCTTGTTAGTCCTTCCAGGGAAGTTGACATTATCAATTCCCTGCTGAACATCTATCACAGGGATAACTATATGCCCGATGCCCGCAGTGGTAATTGCAATGGCCGTACACAGGGTGGCTCCAATGCAGATGTATTGATTGCAGATGCCTATGTAAAAGGATTACAGGGCATTGATTACAACAAGGGCCTGCAGGCAATGCTGAAAAACGCAGATGTGCCCCCCGGGGATAATGAAGAAAAAGAAGGTCGTGGCGGACTGCCAGATTATAACACGCTCGGCTACGTATCCACCCGCTTTCCAAGAGCAGGTACACGTACCGTAGAATATGCATATAACGATTATTGCATCGCCACCGTGGCAAAAGGCCTGCAACAGGATCGGCTGTACGAACGATTCCTGAAACAGTCCGATAACTGGCAGAACTTATGGCGGCCCTATGAAAACAATGGTGCCAATGGATTCATATTGCCAAAGGATCAAAACGGCAGATGGGTGGATACCATTGACTGTAATGTACTGAATGCACCTTATAAACAGATTCAATATAACCCCCTGGCAGTAGACTACCCGAATTGCGTATGCTGGTGGTGTGCCTTCTTTTACGAGGCCAGTTCATGGGAGTATTCCCTGTACGTACCACATGATGTAAAAACACTGATCAGTAAAAGTGGTGGTGAAGAAGCTTTCAAAAAAAGGCTGGACATCTTCTTTAATAACAAATACTACAATGTAAGCAATGAGCCTTCCTTCCTCACGCCGAACCTGTATCACTGGATAGGCAGACCAGACCTGAGTTCTACGAGGATTCACCTGATCATAGACAGCAGTTACAATACATCTGCAGCTGGTTTACCCGGCAACGATGATTCCGGTGCAATGTCTTCCTGGCTGGATTTTCATATGATGGGCTTATTTCCAAATGCAGGACAGTCTTATTACCTCATCACTGCACCTTATTTTACCAGGACGGTGATCCACCAGGAAAACGGGAAGGATTTTAGTATCATCGCACATAATCTTTCTAAGAAGAATACTTATATCAGGTCTGTGAAGCTGAACGGGCTGAATTATGATAAATCATGGCTGGAGCACCAGGATATTGTAAATGGGGGTGAACTGGTGCTGGAAATGGGAGATAAAGCAGGTACCTGGGGCACCCAGGTAAGACCGCCTTCAAAATAAAACATTCATGAAAGTGGGAATTCACCAACGGGCATGAAAACCATTTTAAGAGAAAAGAGGTTGTATCAAAGGAAAAGTTACCCGGCACCCCGGCGAAGCATGTTTAGTGTTTATGAAACACTCAATGACTTCAACTTACCCTGGATACAACCTCTTTCAATATCACTTTTCCGCAATCACACTCACTTCCACCCTGGCATTTTGTACCAGCTCCTTTACCACCACACAGGTCCTGGCCGGGTACGGCGCTTTAAAATACCGCGCATATACGCTATTGAATTCCCCGAACAAACGCAGATCCTGCAGGTACACCGTTACACTCACTACCTTATTCATCTTCGTTCCTGACTGGTTTAAAACAGTACCCACATTCTTTAATGCGGCTTCTGCCTCTGCTTCAAAACTCAGATCCCTCTCACCACCTGTTCCTATCTGCCCTGATACAAATACCATTCCCCTGCTTTCAGTATAGTTGCTAAACAGCTTTACCTGCCCTTTTGTAACCAGGCCTGCTACTAATAGCATACTACACAATATTAAAATCCTTTTCATGTGTTTATAATCCATATTTACAAAACAAAAAAGCCATTGCTGCCATGGCACCAGCTCCCAGCTGCACCTCCCTGGGGTTGACCTGGTCATAAGTATCCAGGGCTGAATGATGAATGTAAAACAACCGGCTATCATCACAGTCAAGACTAAGCAATGCTTTGGCGATCCCTTTCATAGGTACCAGGTCAACTCCCCGCTGTTGCAGGCGGATATCGCCAGCATGATAAGGCACTAATAACTGCGACCATCCTCTCACCTTTGCAATAACAGCTGGCGAAGCTTCTATTCTAAAACCCCTGGGAATAAATCCACCGGCATCCGACTCAATCGCTGCCACATGTACCTCGTTCGCTTCCCTCACCTGCGATGCATATTGCTTTCCACCATGTGCACCAGCTTCTTCGTTCATGTACAATATGATCCTCAATGTCCGCTCCGGCGTTATACCTATCTTTGTGAACAACCTTAGTACCTCCATCGCCTGCACGATGCCGGTTCCATCATCACTGGCCCCCTCACCCAAATCCCAGGAATCAAGATGCGCGCCCACTGAAACAATTTCCTGCGGGTATTTATGCCCCTTCAATTCAGCAATCACATTGTACGATAACTCGTCCGGCAATTGCACACAATTCATCTCCAGCGATACCTGCAAGAAAGGATCTGCTTTGAGCGCCTTACTCAAATTATCTGCACTATTTGTACTTAATGCCGCTACCGGTATTTTCCTGACTGCTTCCTCATAACTCAGGGCACCGGTATGCGGGTAATCGTCCTTCGCCAGGGTCAGCGATCGGATCATAGCTCCAACTGCCCCTTTTTTTGACGCAGCTATCGCACCCAGCGAGCGTTGATCCACTGCCGATAGATAAGCATTAAATGTCTCCGGTTCACGGGCATCCATCGCCCTGTTGAAAAATACTATTTTCCCTTTCACCTTACTATCATCGAGTGCTGACAACTCATTCCAGGATCTAACTTCTACTACCTGCGCCGTCAGCGTACCATTCGTGCCAACAGAACCACCCAGCGCACATACATCCAGGCTGGCCGAAATTCCTTTACTGATCATGCCGGCAAACTCCTGCTCTCCTCTTACCCAATGTGGCACCATCACAGGTTGAAGATAAAGGCTGTCCGGGTGAAACTGCGCCAGGATGCCAGCTGCCCATTCTACCGTTTGCTTTGCCTGCACAGATCCTGCAATCCGGGCGCCGATCTTTGATGTCAGGTATTTAAGATTTATATCCATCACATCCTGCTGCAGTGTTTCGCTGTAAAGCTTCCTGATCAATATTGAATCCTGCTGTGCAAATAGCGGTGCGCCTATGAACAAGAGCAGTATTACCAGATAATTCTTGCCCATCATTTACTATTGGCCTACACCACTTGTAGTATAATTAATCGGGTACCAGCGATACCCATTTCCGGCTTTACGTATGTGGCCAATGCCGGGAAAGGAAATATGATCCGCAGCTATCCAGTAACCCTGTTTTGCCGCCTCTTCATATGCCTTCTTCCTTGATTGCGCAGCGGCCACAGGATCTACATCAAATACAATCGTTACCGCGGGATCTGCAAACTGCACTGCTGCTGAATGCATAATATCGCCCCAGAACAGGATCTTTTCTCCCTTGCTGCTTAACTGGTAAAAGCTATGGCCCGGCGTATGGCCCGGACTTGCCACCGGCAAAATTCCAGGGAAAAGTTCCTTTCCATAAGTGAATGTTTTAATCTTTCCTGCTTTCAGGTAAGGCAACATTTTAAGCCTGGCCTCATCAAAATATTTCTTTAGCCTGGCAGGGGCATTTTTATAGTTATCATCACCCAGCCAATAGTCCGCTTCTGTTTTGCTCACATAAATTTCTGCATTCGGAAATACCATCCTGGCACCATCCATTAAACCACCTGTATGATCCGTATGAATATGTGTGATCAATACCGCATCAATTTGTTCAGGCTGATAACCCGCGCGGATCATATTTGCAGGCAGGTGACCCAGCGTAGGTCCATACAGCTCTGCAGTACCGGCATCTATCAAAATCAGTTTCCCATCCGTTTTAACCAGGTAGGCATTTACAGATGCTTCTACTATCAGAGACTGGAAATTTTGCGCTGTTAGTTTTTTCAATTCTCCCGCCTGTGTATTCGTCAGTACCTTATTTAAATCCAGGGGAATACTTCCATCAGAAAAAGCAATGATCTCAATATCACCCAGCATCATATGATAACTGGATGGCTGTGCCAATACCTTCATGGTATCCTGTGCAAAAGTTAGTTGCGACGCAACTGTCATTAAACAAATCCAAATAAACGATTTCATATATTTTTATTAAAATTGTTGCTCCTCACATGCATGTACCAGGCAATTTTCTAAGCTTGATGCAAAGCTATATTTCTCTCAAACGCCGGACAAGTACGTACTTCATTATACCATAGGGTTAAAATTATCGCTATCACCCATATCATGATTATGTGTTAATTTCGACACCAGAATAAATTGGCTATGCAGGAAAGAAAAATACCTAAAGACCTGGATTGTGGAATGGGGATGATTATGGAGATCATTGGCGGTAAATGGAAACCTTGCCTGATCTATAATATTTCGCAGGGGCATAACAGGCCCGGGCAATTGCAGAAACTAAACCCCAAAGCAAGCCGGAGGGTACTTTACCAACAATTGAAAGAGCTGGAAGATTACGGCATCATTGAGCGGATTGTATACCCGGTGGCACCACCAAAAGTGGAATACTTTTTAACAGGGCTTGGCAATTCCCTGCTTCCGGTTATTAATGCAATGGACAATTGGGGCACACAATACCTGCATAATCCAGGGATTACACCTGTATTAAACAGTGAATTACATGGCACATTCGTGAAAGAGTAGGTTAGGTATTCCTGGCAAGTGATGCGGTAGGATGGATCACGGGCAGCAGATTATGATTCCCTCAAACTTCTTGTAGGAAATATGAGAAATATTTACAAAGCCTAAGATTGTTTCTTCTGTCTTCAGGCATATTTCCAGACGAACCCGGTAATAGTACTTACTCATAGATTAATTATTATAACAATTGGCTATAAATAAACTACCTCCTAAAGTATATCGTCTATTCGCTACAAAGATGTATGCTTCAGTCGATGAACACTGGTTCAATTTTTCAAATCCCAATTCCCATACCCTCCAACAAGATTTTTAAAAGTAAAAGGTAATGCCTTTCACATAATTCATTAAAAACAAGCAGCAGTCATGACCTGCGGCCAACGTAGTCCCTTAATCTACCAGTATTCTTCTTTAGGTATTGTACCATTTGTCTGTCACCTCTGGCGTTCATTATGATAAAAATTCGTAAACACCAAAAAAGTTAACAATAGGTAAACTATTAACATTGACAAATAATATACCCAATAAGCTGCAAAGTTGCCAGGCAAAAGGAATTTATATGAATTATAAATCATCATGATGAAAACAAGTACTTGTAATACACCTGGATTTCGAAATTTTAAAGAACGTTTTTCGCGTTTCTTTCTAACTCCCATATTAACAAACAACAACAGCAGACAAATCAAACAAATTATGGATAAAGCCGACAAATAAAAAACGTCTAAGCCATTAAAAGCACGTACAATCACAATAGCGATATAAGCTATCACAAATATGGCCAAACAATAAGTACTAACTTTTATTTTCATCTACTTAATTTTTAATCTAATTGACTCAGGATTTACTCCTTGCATGCGTCCATAAATATCCGCGACTACTCCCGCTCCTCCAGACGCTAAACTTGTATATCCTAGTGGAGCAGCACCCGGGAAAAAAATTGCTGCGACACCAGTTGCAAGACTTAAGACCCCTGATCCGGTAGCAACCCAGCCAGCAGATGTTTGTCTTTGTTGATTACTTTCAGCAACCAATTGCACCGGGCTTCGACCATTATTATTTACTTTAACGTTCGCGACTTTATTTACAGCTTTACTCAAATCACCACTCACCTTACCTATATCAATCGATTTCGGATCAGTAATAGTTGTTGTTTTAATTCCGTCGGAAGTTGAGATCTGAATTGTAGTGAGTGTATTTTGCGACAAATCTTTTTGAATTTCGCCGTTTGCATTAATACCAACGGTTGTTATTGTTGTCGAAGTCATCGTATATAAAGTAGCTCCCTCTCCATTCTTTTGCACAGTTGTAGTAGTCTGAATTTCAGTAACATAATCTGTTCCACAATCTCTGCAATTTTCATTATATGCAAATGTATTATAGATAACCGATGGTTGTTTTGTCACCTTTGGTGCGGGGAGCGGCGTAAGGCTTGTTGAATCAGAGGGGGCCATCCCATCAGGATCAATAAACCTAATCGGGTTATTAAATGAATAAACGTAAGGACTCCATCTAGGCATCTTTTCTGCCAGGAGGTCAAGCTCATGCCACCGTCCAATCTGCACATCGTACATCCTCGTTCCATAATCATACCACTCCAACCCACCTCCATCACTAAATTCCCCACTCTGCAATTCCTTTCCGTTATACTTCAACCTGTTCTGCAACCCTCCTGCCGCCCGTGAACTGATCCCCGCCATCGTCAACCCAAACGGATAATAATGTGTTTCCTCCAACAAGGGCCCGCTATTCAAGCCCAATACCACATTATCAAACATCACATCCTGCGTACTCTCATTACTGGTATATACATACAGGAACCCACTCTTTTGCATCACATTCTTACCCACAACTAATTCCTGCAACTTATCAGGAGCCTCCTTCACCTGCCTTACCCCACTGTTATTCTCCACCATCTTAAAATCATTATCAAACAACACATAATTCAAATATGCCTTCGGCCTCACAGTTGGTAAGTCATCGCTATTCTTCTCTTTTAAACGCTGATAATCATTATTAATAAAATTTTCATTAAACGGCGTACTATTCTCCTGTATCCCCGCAGTATGAACACCTGTTTCACTATTATCTCCTGTAAAGGCATGAACAAGGCTTACCAACATGTCTTCGGCCGGTATCTTTTTATTACTCTCCTGCAGCCCCTGAGACTTATAAAATGCCTTTGCACTAATCTGTACCGTATCACCCGCCATTACTTTCAACACCAGTGACGGCCCAATCTTCTGTCCGCCCACCCTGGCATTTAACTTTGCCACAAATTTATTAGTCGCCGTAGTGGCATCCTCCGGATATCCCGCAGGTTTTTCTGCTCTTGTTTCAGTAATATTACTAAACAATGCTGTCTCTGTCGCCACAGCTGCCGTCTCCATCGTTGCCGCATACATCGAAAAATCTGTCTGCTCTGTTAATACTAAGCGGATATTACCCAGATGATCCCTGATAAAATAATCATACACATAAGCAACCGGGCTACCCGTAACATAAACAGGCCTTATACGCCCCTCCTCATGACTGATCAATTCCAGGCTATCCTGCCGGTATACTAACTCCCCTATATAATCGGTGGTAGTGATTTTTGCCAGGGTACCTGTATTATCCGTTACAATCTTTCTCAGTTTATTGCCGCTAGCATCATACAGGTATTGAATACTTCCCTTTCCTGTAACAGTAATCACCTCCGGCAGGTTCAAATAATTATAAGCAATCGCACTGATCTTCTTATTCAGATCATATTTCAGGTTGCCATTCGCATCATAATCATAATCGTCACCAGAAGAATTTCCTTTTACAAAATCGCCCAGCTTAGCAGATGCGGTATTCATAGGATCAGCCACTGCTCCCAGCCTGTTACCATTTAACTTATACGTATAAGTTAGCTGATCAACAATAGAAGGAGCTGCTGTGCCCACTACTCCCTTCTGCGTCATAGACATGATATTTCCATTCGCATCATAAGTGAGATTACTCACAGAAAAATCCATCTTATCTTTGGTCCAGCCCGCACCGGCAGCATTTTGTTGATTGAATTCAGCAGCAATCAGCCTGCCGGAGTTATCATACTGATACCCATAAGCCCTGTTAATACCATCACCTGCACTTTTCCACCTGCTTCCCGCAATGTTACCATTATACTGACTGGTGGTAAAACCATAATCATAACTCAATTCCTGACCGAACCAGTTGCTCGTTGGGGATGAACTCAAATAACCTTTATTAATGCTTTTCAACCAGCCACGGATATTATACTCATAATTGAGGGTTTCCATCTGTGTAGACGTACCCGTTACTCCCAGGCGCTTGACCTGTGGGTGACCTAATTCATCATAACTATTGTCCGCAATGGTCCTTTCCAAAGCAGTATTATCATTCAACCTTTTCTTTACTGTCTTTACCCTGCCAGCAGCATCGTAACTGAACATAGTAAGGACAGTACTTTGTGGTGTTACTGCACTACGCCTGTTACCCTGTTTTCGATAGCTACTAAGCAATTTACCACTAAAGTCAAACAGGTTCGTAGTAACATCCCGGCCGCCGCTGATATTATCAGCAATCGTCTGTACCAGGCGCCCCTTATCATTGTAATAATTGGTGGTGGTCAGCCAGCCGTCCGTGGTACCCAATATCTTTACTTTTGTACCGGTAACCAATCCCCGGGTATTTGTGCTCGTACCAGCAATTGATTCTGCATACAGATTCGTACCTGCCTGTGGTTTGCTAAAGTCTGCTGATTCTGCAGCTTGTGCACCGGTAAAACTATAGTTATCATAAAAAGTATAGGATAATGGCGTAAGACTAGCGGCAGAAATGTCAGGCAGGGGATTGACAGCCGTAACGGCTACAACGCCCCGGTTAGCAGCTGCATCAATTTCCGCAGCTACTTCTGCCCCGGTACCAGATTCATATCCATACTCAAATGCAATACTATTCGTGGCCTGATAACTATGTACATCCGGCTCATAACTGCCTATTACCATATCGCTTACTCCGGGGATGGTATAGGAAATATTCTGCGAATTAGTAACCGCAGTGTTCATACTGTTTTGCAGCTGGGTCCTGGTCGATGCTGAATTATATAATGCAGTCATTGTCGGCCGGTTCTGTTCATCATAGAAGATCACTTTCCATTGACCTTTTGCCAGCAGATTGCCATCCTGGATAAATACCATGCGATCCCGTACATCATACACCATTTCTGTATAAGCGGCTCCGGGTAATTTCTTTCTGATCATGCGGTTTTGACCATCATACTCGTAGAAAAAACAGAGTTCCTCCGCGACCGTTGCATCTATCGTCCAGCTGCTTTTGATGAGCTCTACGGCTTTGGGAGGAATCACACAACGCAGATTATCCAAATCATCATATACATAATAGGTGCACAACCATCCCGTATGTCCATCTGCAGCATTGCTTGTTAGTTCCACCTTTTTTAGCACCACGCGGTGTTGTACATCCTTATATTCTACCACACGCTGTCCTTGCTCGTCCTTCATGATATTCTTAAACAGCTGACCGGCAGCATATACACGACCATTAGCACTGGTAGGAATATTTCCTGTAGCAGGCATATCCCAGATACGCACCTCGTCTGCGACCGTATTGAGCTGATATTGCAGTTCTACTGGTTTATTCCCACCTTTCTCTACGCCAGACGCATCATTCTTTGCCCAGCTATTACCAGTTGCATACTGTTTCAGCACACGGTTTAATGGAGAAGATTCATATGCTGTCTGACCATAATAAATATTTTCCCCCGCAGCACCAGGGTTCAGTGTCGTATTCTGATAAAAGGTATTTTGTGCATTAAAAGGATCTGTCTTGAATTTGCCATCATTTGTGTTGCCGGCCTGTGGCACATAAGGAAGGTACTTATAACTTTCCCGTCCAAAGTTGTCATATTGCACAGGTTCTACCAGGTCTTTACCGGAAGTGCTGGTACCTTTGGTGACTGTTTGTAAAAGTCGCCCCAGTCCATCGAAGTATTGGGTACGCTGCTTTACGGTGCTTACATCCGTAGCACCCGTAACAGCACTCAAATCAGATGTAGGCATAACAGGATCCCACGAGCGAACATAGTTAATAATAGTATTTGTATAAGCTCCGGGAATGCCTGTTGCAGTCGCAGCTGGGCGACCTGAACCTCCCGGCGTCTGGGCATACATATGCTGCAGTCCTGATAATACTAATATGCTACAAAGCAGTAAACGTATTGTACCAACTTTCATATTTAAAACTATTCTTTGTATTTCATTATCGTATAGGTCGTGGATATAAGTATCTTTCATACCTCAATGGCGAAGAAATAGCACATACGTATATGGTGTATAAGCACTTTTATAAAATGAAGTCCCGGGCTAACACACCCACATTATTACAATGGGTATCAACAGGGCTATGCAGGTTTAATATAAGCGGCTTATTAAACGCTAACGATTCATATATATAGGCTAAGATCTAAATTGAAAATTCTGATTATGCTCAAACAATATATAGATTTAAAAACGGGCAATGGGCAACATCAAAATATAACAATAACAAAGTTGTCAAAAGAATCGGACAAAACACATAACACTTTAGTAGTATAAACCCTAAACCTGGTACAAAGAAAACAGCCAGCTCCGCATTGTATATGCGGTATAGATCAATCAAATAAACCTGGAAATTCTTTGGATAAAACTCAAAGAATTTCCAGGTTCAATATTGGCAATATCATTATTATCTCATAAATCCCCCCTGACGCTTTTTCGCTAAACCTGACGTATTTTTTGCGAATTATTCATCTGAACAAAGCAGGCTTAGGTTCGTGAGAATTTCATTTCCTAACTGGTTTATTATTTAGTTTATCTGGTCTTACTTTATTTCAGTTAACTTAGCAAAGACCTACTCCCTTTGCAATGAAAACAATGCGCAAGTATTTTTGGCTGCTTTTTGCAACCATGGCATTCACCGAGCTCCCCAAACAATACCGGAATACCGAAGAGGTGAACAATTATTTTGAGAAAATCCGGAATAATCCACCCCTGCTCACCGCATTCTTCACTGCCATGCCCAAGGGAGCAGACCTGCATCATCATTATTCAGGCGCAGTATACGGTGAAACATACTGGGAAATACTAATGGAAAGCAATGGCTGGATCAATCCACATACACTGGATGTAGATACCGCAGGCGCGCTCCATAAAGCGCCCTGGAAACATCTTGCTGAAATTGGATCAGACTCGCTTAAACAGGCTTATTTGCGCAAAATCTCCGTCAAAGACTATACGGCCTTAGCCGGTCCTTCCGATCAGCACTTCTTCGCTACCTTCTCCGGCTTCTCCGCTCCTGCCAGCTACGGCATGATAAGAGGCTTACAGGAGTTTAAACAACGCGCCATCGCTGAAAACGTATCTTATATTGAAACCATCATGGGTGTACCGGATACGGCTATCCGATTACCTGAAGCAGGCGCCTGGGAAAAGTCATTAAGCGGTGCCCGGTTATCAGACAGCACTGCAGTAACTGCTACTCTTGAAAAAGTGTATACCGCCCTGATAAAGAATGGTATTGCCAATGCTGCTAAAACATGCTGCCGGAAACAGGACCTGCTCCACCAGCGGGCAGCTGTTGATGACAGTCTATTCATGCTGCGTTACCAGTTATCTGCAAACCGGAATGCAGCCCCGCTCAGCGTGTATAGGAAATTGTTAATTGCCTTCCAGGCAGCCAGCATGGATTCACTGATCGTAGGCGTGAACCTGGTAGCACCGGAAGACGGCTCAATTTCCATGCGGGATTATAGTTTACATATGCTGATGATAAAACACCTGCACCACTATTATCCCCATGTTAAATACTCCCTGCATGCCGGTGAACTGGCGCAGGGAATGGTACGCCCGGAACTGCTCCGTTATCACATCAGCCAGGCGGTGCTGGTAGCAGGTGCACAACGCATCGGTCATGGTGTTGATATCGCACATGAAGCACAATGCCTGCAATTACTGGATAGCATGGCGCTGCGCAAGGTAGCCGTCGAGATCAACCTAAGCAGTAATGAATTTATCCTGCATGTAAAAAATGAACAGCATCCGCTTATGCTGTATTATACATACCAGGTACCTGTGGTGATCAGCACAGATGATCCGGCAGTACTGCGTACCGATTTAACGGAGCAATATGTATTGCTGGCTACCAGGTATCCATCACTTAGTTATACACAGATCAAAGCAATCGTAAGGAACAGTATCGTTTATAGTTTTTTACAACCTGCGCTGAAGGAGCGGAAATTGCAACAACTGGATCATGCATTTAACCAGTTTGAAAATGAGATCCAGGCTCACCTGGATAGTGCTCTTCATGATTAATCTTGCGTTGATATTCACTAAACCTGGCATTTATCAACACTGCCAGCTGTCAACAACACAAGCCGGGAACGAATAGAAAGATCCCCGGCTCCTTTACCTTCAGGGCTTTTCTTTGCATTCCTTTAAAACTTTCACCTCAATCGTACCTGCAACAGTTCTATTTTTTACCGGCTGCATACATGAAAACAATCAATACAATATTTGATTGTGCATACGCCTTGGGTTAAATTACTGGTTATTAACAACTTCGACCAGGAAACATCTTTCAGGAGCCCAGCGTCCATCCGGCTTAGCCAACTTGCCGCTATACACATGAAAATATTCCACTATATTACAAGTCCCTATAGCACCTATCAACATGAAAAAACAAGAAGTAGAACTCATTCTCATCAGGATATCCTCTGGCGGGCAGGACGCACTTAATATGAAGATCTATAAAAACGGTACCACCTGCAGGTACGGCGTTGGCGGAGTACCGCAGATCAATATCTCGGGAATGAGCTTTTTCAACGACGCCAGGTTCTTTGATCCCCTGCTTGCAAATGTGCCGGACCAGGTACTGGAGCAGCCTATTATGTATGAAGAACCTACTCCTAATGGCGACCTGGAATATGTGATCGGTTTTTACGGCGTATCACGTAACGGGGAAACGGGCGAAGCTGCTGACTGGTCAAAATCAACGGGGATCAGGTTAAAAATAGACAAGCAAACAAAATTCAATGACAGCGTCCTATCTGTAACGGATACACTGACTATGCTGGCGATTGAACTAACCAATGACTGGTATTTTGATATTATGATGCAGGCAGGGCATAATATGCTTAGTTCCGCATTACCAAGGGAAACGATCATTAGTCATCCAAAAACGAAGGCGGAAACCAGCCGGGATTTTCAACATTATATCGATCAGATGAAGGCTAATCCCAGGCACTGGAAACTGGCAGATTATGATAAGAATAAGGTGTATGAGCGGGAAGGCAGGGTGTTTAAAGGCGTAGTGAAGGAAACAGAGCAGGATTTTGCGATTCATTTTTACCCGGTGAAAGCTGCGTCTGAAACAAAAGCGGAAAATAGTGCTCCCGCTGGAACGGAGGGAGAACAGCCATGGTGGAAAGTGTGGTAGCCTCCCATAAAGTCACCCGTCACCGCCCGGCTATTCCTGTTAGGAATGGTGCGATATTTTTTGTCAATAAAGGCAATGAGTTCGGCTTGTAAAGTCAAGCCTCCTGTCACTGATGGGAGAATTTTTCCACCACTGCAGTGGAATCATCAGCCGCCACAAAAATGAATTCCCTGGCAGCACCCGCATTAAAAGCACTGTCCAGCAAGGTTGCTGCTGCCCGGAAGATGCTATTGGGATTACTATGAGACTATTCTATATTTGTATCATACCCTGCAAAAACATCCTTACTCCAGCATTACTTCCCGCACCGTTCCATTCCCCGGTAAATCTACCACCACTACTATCACCTTCCCTCCCGCCGGTAAGCCAGTCGCCTTATAATACCAATCCACGCCATTCCTGCCCAAAATGGCCTTTCCTCTTTCCAATAACACATCTGCTGCATCCAGCACCTTCACCTCCACTTCTGCTACCCTGAATTCATCCTTCGCGGTCACCACTACCGTCGTATCTTCGAAGCGAATATCCTGCACCTCCGGAGAATGGTATGCATCCTTCACCGCCATATTATACGCATTCTGGCCCGGACCGGCTTTTGATTTATAATAAGCCTTCAGTTCCGGGTCCTGGATAATCACCTTCGCATAAGCCGCTGCCACCTTCATCTTATACCTGGCTTCCAGCTGCTTTTTTGTTGGTTTATTATTAGACGGACCACGCTTTTTGGCCATAATAATCCGCCCATTGCGCTCGTAAATTGTAATCTGATCACCGATAGTGCCTCTCACTACCTGGAGGAGGATATTATCTATCACTAAAGCCATAACAAACAATTTTGGGGTTAGAGATCCAATGTAAGATTTCCTTGTGGAATACAGCGCGTCTTTTGTGCTAAATGAGTATATATACGGCACTTATTTATAACGAGAAGGGCGCTTTAATATCTATTCGATATTGAAGTGCCCTTTTAATATCCTTATGGTGTACTTATAATGTACTTATGGGCCAAAAGACGGAGGCCGGTAGTCCTTATAGATGACCCTGCTCATATACATATATTTTCCAATCTATCACCTGGAATTCCAGTCAGCGAATCCAACCATTATCACCAACGGTGGATTACTTTTTGAAGCAGTTTAAAAAAACCGAACTATCTTTCGGCCTTTGAAAAGCTCCTGCCGGTGAAATGTGAATGCATCGGAAACCTTTGAAAAAACAACCTAAATATTAGTTAATGTCATTTAATTACGATTCAGAAGCAAAGAAAATAGCACCCATTTTTGACCTGATCATAGCTGCTATCGAAAAATTCCCACCTGATGGATGGACCCCTCAAAACATCAGCCATACCATTAAATTTAACCAGGAGATGAAAGAGGATATCCTCAACCCGCCAACTCAGTTCCGAACCGCCGCAAGCCTGAAAATCACCAAAAACAATATTCTTAACATGTTCCAGGAAAGTACCGGGAAACACGTCGAATTTTTTTGGGAACAGGTAGAGAAAAATGGGCTTTCTGAGGAAGTCGTGCGTACCAACCCCATCGACAAAATCCTTAAAAAAGGGAAAATAGCAAACGCCGCCGAATACGAACTTGCCATTGCCTGCCGCAAACAAGGGAAACTTGACGACAAACAACTGGCATCCCTGGATGAATACATTGAAAAATTTGAACAAAAGAAAAAGGGGCAGAAAGAATAATGCCCCGATCTTAGTCTATTAAAAGCATTTGTTGATTATGTGCCATTGAGGCCAGTCCGGCCATGTATGCCTCCTGCCCGGGTAGGCCTGTATGCTTATATCAACAAGTTTTTATGTAAACACAATATACTATCGCCCCTCTGCTGCACCATTACCTCTCTCTCCTACCCCTGGGCAGATAATACAATAAGCCACAATTTATCAGGAAAATAAAAAACGATCCAATAAACGCAGGTATCGCAATCCCCGGGTTATGATCCAGTGCATTATTCAACCCGTTATACAGCAACCATACCTGGATCGTTACATTCAGGATCAGCAACATGATGATCGCCAGCATCAAAGTACTGGTTTTATTAGGATGGGCCTGGCTTTGTGCCCTGCGAAAATTACTCATAGCAAATGATTTTTACGCCCCTGTTACAAAAATATCTTCTCCTCTTACCTCCACCTCCAACTTTGGCAGCGGTCTTGGTGGCGGGCCTTGCAGCACCTCTCCTGTCATCGCATCGAACCATCCGTTATGACAAGGGCATTCTATCTTCCCCGTACCTGGTTTATAAAATACTGCACAGGATAAATGCGTGCATTTTTGCTCATATGCTTTGAACGCTCCATTTTCCAGGTGAATGAGGATATAAGGTGTAGCACTGCCTTCAATTACAAATGCCCTTGTACCGCCTACAGGCAATTCATTTTTGCTGCATACCCGGTGTGAGCCGGTGACCTTCTTCTCCGGGAATAAAGCCGATTTTGCCGCTACAAATGCGCTGCCCGTTGCCAGGCCACCAGATACCAGGCAAAGGAATTTTGCAAACTGCCGGCGGGTGACATCTGTAGTTTCCGCCTGACTGATTGGAAAATCATTTTTCCAATCCGGGATGTTCTCGTTCATAGTTCTTTAATTATAGATTAGTCCAGGTAGCGCATAGATGTGATCAGGCTATATTCAGAAAAGACACCAGGGCCATTAGTTTCTTTCACAAAAACATTACCCTTACCCGATTAGTCCACCTTCAGCATCGTAGCTCCCTTTGGCATCATAATATTCACCTTCGTTTTTACATTCAATTTACCAAACTGAAAGGTGTTCACCGGCACACTATTCGGCCGCATTCTAAGCATATCTTCCCTCGTTCCATAGTACAATGCCTGGCTGGGACATACCGTTGCACACATCGGCTTCTTCCCCGCACTCGTACGATCATAACACATGTTGCACTTCATCATCATGTCATAACTCTCCTCCTTGAATGGCACGCCGAAAGGACAAGCCATCACACAATTGGAACACCCAATACAACGGGCCGTATTTGCAGTATGCACCACTCCAAATTCATCTTTACTGATTGCATCCGCAGGACACACATTTGCACACACCGGGTCATCACAATGCATACACACCTGCACCGTAGTCTGTATCGTCACTGCCCGCTCTACATAATTCACATGGATCATAGACTGCTGCCCGTTGGTCTCACATTCTGCACATGCCGCTTCACAGGCCTTGCAACCTATGCACCGCTGCATATCCACGAAAAATTCCATCTCGGTTTTGTAATACGACGTCATGCGATATCTTTTTTGCGATTAAATACTTTTATAAGCATACAGATCTTCTACCAACAACACCCCCTTCTAAATACTATCATAAGCATGCGCATCCTGCGGTGCCGGTGCCTCTTTTCCCAGCGGCACTAACTTACATGCACATACTTTGAACTCGGGTATTTTAGAAATAGGGTCCAGGGTTCCGGGGGTCAGCTGGTTAGCCGACTTACGGCCAGGCCAGTGATAAGGAATAAAGACAGTATCCTTTCGGATGGTTTCTACGATATTGGCAGGGAATTCTGCGTCTCCCCTCCTGGTGACCACCTTCACCAGTTCACGTTGCGTGATACCATATTTAGCCGCCAGCTCCGGATGTATTTCCAGCAATGGCTCAGGATACTGATTCACCAGTTTGCCTATACGCCGGGTTTGTGTACCACTCAGGTATTGAGATACGACCCTGCCTGTAGTGAGCACAACCGGGTATTCCTCATCTACCACCTCGCCCGGGTCTCTGTATACCACCGGGTTAAAATGCGCCTTCCCATCAGCTGTAGCGAATTTCCTATCTTCCCATAAGCGGGGTGTACCAGGATGATCCAGTGAAGGACAGGGCCAGAACACACCCATGTTCGCTTCTATCTTTTCGTAGGTGATACCATAATAATCAGCCGTGCCACCCCTGGAAGCCACCCTGAGTTCATTGAATATATCTTCGCTGCTGTCATAACTGAATTTATCACCGGCACCTAAACGGCTTGCCAGTTCAAGGAGAATAGCCGTATCAGTACGCGCATTACCGGGCGGGGTAACGGCCTGGCGTATACGCGTAACCCGGCCCTCGGCAGTGGTCACGGTACCTTCCTCCTCTTCCTGCAGCGAACCGGGGAATATAATATCTGCATGGCGGGCAGTTTCATTCAGGAAGAAATCGATGGTGGCATAGAACTCCAGTTTCTCCAGCGCCTCGCGCACGTAATTATTATTAGGTAATGATACGAGTGGGTTGAAACAGAGTGAGAGCAGGCCTTTTACTTCTCCGCGGTGAATGGCTTCTATGAGCTCGTAAGCTGTATATCCTACTCCGGGCATCTCTTTTTCATCAATACCCCATACATCAGCAATGTATTGACGATGTGCGGGATTACTGATATCACGGTTGCCGGGTAACTGATCACATTTGTGTCCATGCTCCCTGCCGCCCTGTCCGTTTCCCTGGCCGGTGATGGTGGCATAACCGCAATAAGGTTTGCCTAATCTTCCGCTGGCTAATACGAGGTTGATGCAGCCCAGTACATTATCCACTCCTTTGGAATGATGTTCAATGCCCCTGGCATGCAGCAGGAAACTGGTAGCTGCTTTGCCCCACCAGTCCGCGGCTAATGCGATCTTCTCTTTGGCAATGCCTGTTACCTGCTCAGCCCATTCAAGCGAATAGTCTTTCACGGCATCGATCGTTTGCTGAAAACCAGTCGTATGCTCATTGATGAAATCGTGATCCAGCAGGTCTTTTTCAACCATGTAGTTCAGCATAGCGCCATACAGGGCAGAATCAGTACCCGGCCTGATGTCTAAATGCAGATCAGCAGTGCGGGCCAGCGGAATAACCCGTGGATCAACTACGATCAGTTTGGCGCCATTGTCTCTCGCCTGCCAGATCCAGTAAGTAAGTGTTGGAAAGGTTTCGCTTACATTCGCACCTGCTACCAGGATCACTTCGGCCTTTGCGAGGTCAGAATAATTATTGGAACCACGGTCAAGGCCAAACGCTTTTTTATTACCGGCACCGGCACTTACCATGCAGAGGCGGCCATTGTAATCGAGGTTACGGGTTTTGAGTGCCACGCGGGCAAACTTACCGACCAGGTAGCTCTTTTCATTGGTAATAGATACGCCGGAAAGCATAGCGAAGGCATCCTTGCCATAGGTTTGCTGAATACGTTGGATTTCGGCAACAGTCTTATTCATGGAATCTTCCCAGCTGGTGGGCTTGAAACCCAGCCCTTCAACTCTTTGCAGGGGTTCCAGCAGGCGGTCAGGATGGTTGTTCTGCAGGTAGCGCTGTACGCCTTTCGGGCACAGCCGGCCTTCGTTGAAAGGGAATTCCATCCAGGGATCGAAGCCAACTACTTTATTGTTTTTAACCAGCAATTTGATGCCACATTGCATGCCGCAAAAACAACAATGTGTTTCTACTACTTTGTCGGGTTCATCTCTGCCAATGTAACCTTCCTGCGGAGCGTAATTCAGGTGAGGACCAAATTGCTCAATGATCTTTTCCGCATCGACTGGTAATTTTGCCATGGTAAGTGTTTGATAGGTTCGTCTAAAGAAACAGGTTGTTCTCAGGAATCAGGTCGTTCTGAGGAGAGCGCTTCTTATGTAGTAATCAGGTTTGTCAGCTTGTTATCGTCTATTTCAGGCACTGGTTTCGTCTTCATTATTATCCAAAGAATTTACCGCTTGCTTCCCTGGCTTTCAGGTGTGCCTTTGCAAGGGCTGAGCGCTTGCCTTCAGGACTAAGATCAAGATGTGAGGTTCCATCTTCGAGTGTGAAGTCAAAGCCCAGTTCTTTCGTCACTTCTTTCAGGTCATTTACATGCATTTGCGTAGTGAATGGTTGGTGCGTATGCGGGCATATTGCCATCCCTTTCTTTTCACCTTCTTTCCTGTATAAATGAGCACCGATCTGTGCGGGTCTTTGAATGATATGGAAGAATTTGCCGAAAGGGATCCATACTAAAAAGAGGATCACCGTCACCGCGTGTGTGACTGCCATGAACTCATAGGTCTTTCCTTTCAGAAACTCATAATCGTAGGTCAATCCTAAACCTGTCACTGAAATCGCCATCAGTAAGACTAAGGGCAGCCAGTCGCCTTCAAAGGTCTGTGAAGCAATGAGCCCTGCATGGGTCAATCGTCTGCGCATAAATAAGAGGCAGCCGGCAATCACCAGCCAGGAGCACCAGTTGAGGATATGGAAGATAAAAAAGGCCATCCAGGAACCTAACTTAAACGACATAACGCTGAAGCCAAACAGATGAGCTTCATACATGCTGGTATCCGTTGCACTCATGGTAAAGTGGATCCAGCCAAGCGTTAAGGGTATTGTGACACAGAACGCCAGCATACAACCGGTAGCTAGCATAAAATGCCCCCACCAGCGGGTCTTTCCACGGGGATAGATAAAACGTTGAAATGCTATATTGCGTACCAGTTTCTGCACTGATAAGCCGGCATATTCCACAAAGCTTTTAGAAAACAGGAGTTGCCATCCCCGCCTGAAATACATCCAGGTAGGAGGCCGTTGGAGCCAGATGCAGTACCGGTAGATGATTCCGAAGAGGGCGAATACGGTACCAAACAGGTAGGCGATTAATGCGGCATCAAAGTTTTGCAGTTTCCTCGAGCCATAAAACACCAATAGCACAGTGATAATACAACAACATAATGCAACGAGAAATGCTTTCTTATTGAGTTGAAATCTCATGGTGATAAAGTTGTGTAAAAATCTACACTTAAAATTATGATTTAAATCATATTAAACACGATTGTTTGTAGTAATTTAATGAATAATTTTATATTCCACATTATAAAATATATCCCTCATTTTAAATGCTATGTATATATGAATAGCACATCACTTTCTAAGGCACATCGTATTTTGTTCTTCAATACGCTGGGGTTCCTGGTCTCTTTTGCAGGCTGGATGGTGAATGGCGTATTGGTTACCTATCTTGTTGATAACGGGATCTTTAACTGGAATCTTGTAGATGTTGGCTGGTTATTGGGTATCCCTGTATTAACTGGTTCCATCATGCGATTGCCTGTTGGCATGCTTACTGACGTGGTTGGTGGCAAGTGGATGTTCACCATACTATTGCTTGGGTGTTCGATACCGATGTTCCTGTTATCGCAGGCGAATAGTTACAGCGCATTCCTGGTACTAAGCTTCTTTTTTGGATTGCTGGGAACCAGTTTTTCTATAGGCGTTGGGTTTGTATCGGTTTGGTACCCGAAGAGCTGGCAGGGCAGGGCATTGGGCTTATTTGGATTTGGGCTGACAGGATCAGCAGTCACGACACTTTTCGCGCCTACCCTGTTAAAGAAACTGACTGACAATGGCGCGAACCCGGAAGGTTGGCGACACCTGCCTATCATATATGCGGTGGTTCTTGCAGTGGTTGGTATCCTGTTCTTTTTATTTACGACTAATAAGAAACCGGAGGCATCGGATAAGACCCTGATCAAGTTATTACAGCCATTGAAAAATGTGCGCGTGTGGCGGTTTGGGTTATACTACTTTTTGGTGTTTGGTTGTTTCGTGGCATTTTCACAATGGCTATTGCCTTATTTTGTAAATGCATACAATGTAAGCCTGATCACTGCTGGTTTCCTGGCGTCCTGCTTTAGTTTGCCGGTAGGTGTATTCAGGGCAGTAGGTGGATGGTTGTCTGACAAATACGGGGCACGTCGTATTATGTATTGGGTGCTTTGCAGCTCTGTTGTGCTGAGCTTTTTACTGATCATACCCAGGATGCAGATCTATTCTCCCGGCACGGGTATTATGGCCGTAAAGGCGGGCACGGTTACGCAGGTGAATGATTCGCTGATACTGGTAGATAACAAGGCATATCCTATTGTGATGAGAAGTCACAAATTCGATCATGTAGACAGGAAGGTGATGATATTGCCAGCCAAGGATGTGTGGCAGGAACCGGTGGTGAAGGTGGGTGACCAGGTGACTAAAAAGCAATTGCTGGCGCAGGGAACGACGATGATTTTCTTTAAGGCAAATATGTGGGTGTATGTCGTGATCATTATATTGATTGGGGCTTGCTGGGGCATTGGTACGGCGGCGGTGTTCAAGCATATACCGGAGTATTTCCCTAATGAGATTGGGGCTGTGGGAGGTATGGTTGGGATGATTGGTGGCCTGGGTGGTTTCGTAGGGCCGATCCTGTTTGGTTATTTGTTGAATGTAACTGGCTTATGGACGAGTTCGTGGATGTTTGTGTGTTTGTTGTCCTGTGCATGTTTAATGTGGATGCATAGGGTGATAACGACGATGATGAAGAAAGGGGCGCCGGAGCTGGCGGATAAGTTTGAGAAGATTCCGGGATAGATTATTGGTAGCTGAATTCATAAAGCCCCTGGCAATCAAAAGTTCACGGGGATAAATACACGCTGCAGGAAAAAATTATATTTATAACTGAAAGCCGGGATATATAGTTCCCGGCTTTTTCTATATCTTTTCCCCATGAAAACGAACCTAACCCTATTCACTAAAATAGCCACCCGTTCTGCTGCAGCATGGCTAAGTATTGTTATCCCCGGTATCCTGGTTTCAATTATCGGGTTGATTATTTCTATTTATCTCTTAGGGCATCAGCCCGGACCTGGCTACGCAGGATCGCGTGCAGGCATTGTCGGTGCCATACTCGGTATAGTCGTCATGTTTACAGTTGCATTCTGGTCTTCTGTATTATTTGTGCTTTCCCTTTCAGGCTTTGCCCTGTTCCCTTCAATGGCCTCCGGGTATACATTAAAGAAAGCGATCTTCCTGGTTTGGGATAATAAACTGGGTGACTACTTTATGGAGAAGATCGGCGTATATGTGGATAAGGTAATGGTAAAGATAGCGGAGAAGAGAGCTACTTTGGATGCGACCCTGAATAAAGAGGTGATAAAGGAGTTGAAACTGGAAGTGAAAAAGGACGGGGATACGAATAAGTGGCAAAAGAAGATATTGAATTATCTGCTGAAGAAGGTGAACCTGGATAATATTGACTGGAAGGGCGATCCTGCGGCGGTGAAGAAGGCAATATTGGTAAAGGTGAAAGAGTATATTGGTGAAAAGCTGATGCCTTCAGCTTTGTATGTGAGGCTGATGCTGATACTGCCTATTGTATTGATGGTGTTGGCGTTTATTTATGATCGTCATTAAGAATAATGGCATTTAAAGGAGCTGAACTAAAAAGTAAAATGAAGGCACTGAAAATTGCGTAAAAGCCATTTCGTCTTCATCCCCCACCCGGGAGGGCCGACCCTTTTTAGTCAGTTCCTTATACCCACTCATTATATTTTGAGCCAAAATACAACAGCTCCCCCAATAATTGAATGTCAGGCAGCTACCCCAATTTGCCAGCCTCTGAAAAAATAACTTATAGAAGAATCCCATAAAAATTCTAAAAAAATCCACTTTCCTAGTATATTTACATAAAATCTCTCTATTTTCCAGAATAATAGAAGAACAAAAGTATACAATCAACGTGAAAGGGACTTTACAACATAAAATAACAGCGGGGAAATCAGGTATTGTATTTTACAGCCTTACGCCACCAAAGGTCACTACTGAAAGTGAAAAAGTTGCCATCATTGCCGGCAGCCAGATTGAGCGCTTAGAACACCTCGACATCGATGGCCTGATCCTGTACGACATTCAGGATGAAGTACTTAGAACTGAAAAGGAACGCCCTTTCTCGTTTATCCCCACTATTTCACCTGAAGTATACAGCAAGGACCTGCTCACCAGCCTGCAGGTTCCCAAGATCATTTATAAAAGCATCGCCAACCATACCAAAGAGATGTTTACTGACTGGTTGTCAAAGAACTGCGACCTGGAAGCCACCGTATTTGTCGGTGCATCTTCCCAGCAACAGGTGCAGGCAACCAATTTCTCCCTCTCTGATGCCTACCAGGTAAAGAAGGAACTGGGTGTGGATCTCCTGCTTGGGGGCGTGACCATCCCGGAACGCCATACCAGGAAAGGCGATGAACACCTGAGGATGTTCAGTAAAATGCAGAATGGCTGTAATTTCTTCGTGTCTCAGTGTATTTATAATATTAATGAGACCAAGAATGTAATGTCCGATTACCATTACCATGCTTTGAGTAATGATACCCAGCCTGTGCCGGTGATCTTTACCCTTACGCCGTGCGGCTCCCTGAAAACCCTGCAGTTCATGGAATGGCTGGGTATTGAGGTGCCGAAATGGGTGTATAACGACCTGAAATATTCAAAGGATATCCTGCAGTCTTCTATTAATACTGCTACTAATATAGCCGGAGAAATTCTGAATTATGCGACTGCGAAGAACCTGCCTGTCGGGTTTAACATTGAGAGCGTGTCTAATAAGAAGGATGAGATCCTGGCTGCGCATGAGATCCTGGAGAATGTGCTGCACCTGGTAAAGCCGCTGAAAAACCAGGTGGTGAATGAAAAAAGAGCGATTTCTGCGTATTAATGAATACAATATAATTTTCCCTGAAGCAGTAAAAAACGTACAAGGATCACAGGTAAGCTGTACACCTGCCCAAACGAAAGTTTGAGCAGGTGTACGCCTAATACTTTAAATAGCTTCCTGATTCACAGACTCCAGGTTTCTTTGCCTGGTGATCTATTTCAAACTGATGTTCTCGCAAATAGCGTAAATTGCATAAAAGCCCATCCGCATAAAAATTGCCATTTTGCTTTTCTGTGCATTACTAATTCGCCAATCATCAGCACTTATTTCAATCACCATGAAGAACCTTTTATCCATCAGTTTTAAGATCTCCCCGCTTGAATACGCCAAATTCCTGCTTGCATCTTATTACATAAAACCTACCACCATTATCCTTGCTACTATGGGCCTTTACTCGCTCATTATGCCAGCACTGGTAGCATATGGTTTCCTGGATCATTATAACAAAGGCCTTTATTTCTCATTCCCTTACGCTTTAGTCCTGCTCTTTTATCCATTAATAATGACAGGATTAATTTTACTGACACGATTGAGGAATACCTCTCTGAGACAGGAGATGCGCTATGAGTTCGATGATGAAGGTGTGCATATCCAGGGAGAAAACTTTAAGTCTGATCTCTCCTGGTCAAACTTCAGGGGAGTGAGGGAATTAGCAGGGTTCCTGGTATTAAAACCGTCTGCCCGCGAGGGTTACCTGGTCAAAAAAAGTGTACTGGGCGCCGATGAAATCACTTATATCAAGCATAAAATAGCTGAGGCAAAAGGTTTGGGAAAATGAATACTACTTTTGAAATTATCACACTGCAAGATGCAATCGCTCAATACAGGATTCATGAAAACATCTATGAAAGCACTGAGGCATTTGAAGATTTCATCGAAGCGGACAGCCGGTTTTACCTGCATAGAGGAGACCTGGTATTAGAAAAAGATCTCCTGCTCGTCCTGGAACTGCATGGTGTAGCCGGTTATATTATAGATGGAAACCTGCTGGTGAATGGAAACATTGTGAATGAAGAAGGCGATTATGGACCTGTCTTTTATGTAAAAGGGAATGTAGTATGCCGTAGTTTATTAATAGGAGGTTCTCCCACACATATCACCGGAAATGTAAGTGCCGAAGAAGTAATTATGCTTCACTATAATCATGGCTGGATGAAATGCCCTGGCCTGTTTACTGCACCTGTCATGGTTGTAGAGGATTATCATTTTATCCCCGATCATAAAAACATTTCCCTCTTTTATTATAACGACGAAGAAAGCGATAATCCCGAAGAAGAAGATATCGCTGAAGTACTAAATAATAAACTTACCACAACCTTTGAAGAACTGCGATACGACCTCGCAGCAGGCGAATATGTGCTGAGCCAGCTTGAAAGAGATGCGCAATACTGGCACAAGAAAGTGAATCACAACTACCGTGATTTAAAGCGTGTACCACCTGAAATGCGCACAAAAGAACTCTGCCTGCTGGCGCTGAATAAATCAGTATCTGCACTGGAAGACTTTCCACCAGCCCTGATCACGGAAGAAATGGTGGAATATGCTGTGAATAAAAGCGGCATGGCACTCCGCTACCTGCCGGAAACACTTATTACCAGGGAGCTTTGTTATAAAGCCGCCGTCAATGGCGCAATTATCAACCTGGATATTCCTGAACAGTTCTATGAAGCTGCATTATTGCAGCTATTGATTCAGCATAGCGACTGGCAAATGGAACGGATACCAGATGACTGCATTACCGAAGACCTGCTGGTGACATATGTAAAACATGGCAGGGGCGCATGGCTGGAAAAATACTGTACTGCCGCCGGAATTTTGAAAGAACGTGTATTGCAAAGAGTGATTGAAGCCGACGTGGCCTACCTGGAGAATATTTTTAGCTGGTTCTTTTCTGCTGACACCTTTGCCTATAGTCAATCCCTATACGATAACGGGCAGTACAGCAATGAATGGACCGCCATTACAACAAAGTATAAGCGGAAACTGGAAAGACTAAAATAAAAAAATGGGTATAAGAATATACCCATTGACACTTAAACCTACAACCAATATACTTATTGGTACTAAAATAAAATTTTCACACCCTTATACACACTTGTATGTGCGGAAAATAAACCCAATGCGCCATTTGAAATATTATTCCGGGGATTATTTGGGGTAGTGCCCCCACCAGGACCACTATCCCCTATTAAGGCCAGGGTCTTATAATACAAGGCCACACTATCATCTACACATTGCATTTCCATACTGATCGTATCTCCCTTCTTTAATTCCAGGTCATCATCATTGATCTCAAGCCGGGAAGTATTGACTACACCATTCCGCACATCGTCCTGCTGGACAAAATGCTGGTTAATGAGCTTATCATTGACCGTTAATACAAACCTGTAGTTGTTACCTTTATATACAGGATCTGTATACACCGGGATCAGGTTATATTGCGTATCTCCTACCACTTTGATCGTTTCCACTTTGATCGAATCAAATGGTACGAAGGCAGGCATGGTACTATGCGCAGTGTACACTTCATTGTCCACCCGCACCACCAATGTGTATGTCCTGTTTTCAATGCCGTTGATGGTATTCGTCTGATAAATACCATTCCCCTTTGCCATCAGCGTATCCGTATTCCCCGCATCATCACTGATAATCACCAGTGCGCCATCTACTGCAGGATAATCGCCTGTTGAAGTCAGCTTCACCGACCGGCTGAGCTTTACAAAATAAGGTCCGCTTTCATTCGTGATATTCCCTTCTATAATTAAGCTGGACTTATTATCCTTATATTTCAGATCCAATACTTTCTCACATCCGGACAATGCCAGGGTTATCAATATTGCTGTAATAATATTTTTCATTCTCTTAAAAGTTGAAATTATAAGTTACACTCGGGATCCACTGGAAAAGAGATGTTTGCACCGCATCGATCTTTTTCGGGTTATCCTTGTTTTCTTTAAAAGTGATACTATACGGATTCCTGCGACCATACACATTATACAATCCAAAACTCCATGAGCTATGCTTTGTTCTCTCGTAAGTGAAACTGATATCCAGCCGGTGTGTAGCCGGCATCCTGTCTGCATTACGACTACCATACTGGTAAATAACCATATCATTCAGCACATACTTACCCGTTGGAAAAGTAACAGCATTACCTGTCGTATAGATAAAGGTACCAGAGACCGTCCAGCGTGGAGAAAGGGTGTAAATACCTACTACTGACAGATCATGTGTGCGGTCCTGCTTTGCATTGTACCAGCTATTATCATTGATACCATCAATCTTCCGCTCTGTTTTAGATAATGTGTAACCAATCCATCCTGTCAATAAACCTTTCTTCTTCTTCAATAAGATCTCCAGTCCGTAAGCCCGGCCCTTTCCAAAAAGCAACACTTTTTCCACATCAGCCACCGTATTCAGGTCTACCCCATCCTTATAATCTATCTGGTGCTGCATGGTTTTATAATAGACCTCTGTACTTAGTTCATAGGCATTATTTTTCAGGTTCTTACTGAATCCCAGGCTCACCTGATCCGCTACTTCCGGTTGTATGATACGACTGTTGCCAATCCATTGATCGGTAGGACTACCACCGGTGGAATTACTCATCAGGTGAAGGTTCTGTGTATTGCGGGCATATCCCATTTTTATACTGGCCGTATTGCTTAGCCGGTAGTTCATTGACAAGCGTGGTTCCAGGTTTGCATAAGTCTTGGCAGTGTCTGCATCCAGGAGATGATAGAAGGAAAAACGCAAACCATAGTCGATGACAAACTTATCTGATGCCTTGTATGAATTGCTCAGGTATAAGGCATTCTCCAATCCTTTACGGCTCTTTTTGCCTGTTATGATATCCGTTCCTCCCGCAGTAGTAGGAGCGATGGTATGGTGTATTACATTAAATCCAAAGCGCATGGTATTCCTTGCATTCGCATACAGGGTAAAATCCTGTTTCAGGTTCAGATCCTTGATATTGGAATTGAAATTCGTTTCACTGTTATCGCTTTTGAAACTAACATTAAAATCATAATTGCTATAGATAAAAGACGTATTGGAAAAGAGTTTGCTACTCAGCACACTGTTCCACCTGAGTGTACCAGTGGCATTGCCCCATTTACTACCAAAGGTTTTAGATACGCCCAGGACATCCTTCCCAAAATAGCCGGAGAAATAAAGTTTATTCCTGTCATTGACAGCCAGGTTCGCCTTTACATTCAGATCGTAGAAATACAGCTGTATATCTTTAAAATCAGGAGAGATCTTAGCAAAGAGATCCGCATAGGTACGTCTTCCGGATATGATGAATGAGGATTTATCTTTCTGCACAGGACCTTCTATCGTCAGCCGGCTACTGATCAGGCCCAGGCCGCCACTCACGTGATAATCCTTGTTGTTCCCTTCCTTCATTTTCACATCCAGTACGGAGGAAAGGCGACCTCCAAACTGCGCAGGGTTATTCCCTTTTATGATCGTGGCATCTTTGATGGCATCGCTATTGAAAGTGCTGAAGATGCCCAACAGGTGAGAGGCATTGTATACCGGTGCTTCGTCCAGCAGGATCAGGTTCTGGTCTGTAGCTCCTCCCCTTACTGAAAAGCCGTTACTCCCCTCTCCATTTGATTTTACTCCCGGCATCAGCTGAATGGTTTTCACCAGGTCTTTCTCCCCAAATACGACCGGGAGCTTTGCTGCATCTTTGATGTTTAAGACTTCTGTACCCATGGTGGCAGTCGTAAGATTATCATTCTCTTTCCTGGCCTTTACGACGACTTCCTGCAATTTGCTTTCATCGTTCATATTCAGGTTCAGCCTTACATCTTTATCCAGGTTTACCGGCACTAATTCCTGCCTGTACCCTACATATGAGAAGCGAAAAGTGTAATGCCCCTTAGGTAATGAAATGGAAAAGAAACCATATTCATTCGTCGTCACACCCAGGGTAGGTTTCTCCGCTACCACAACGTTAACGCCGATGAGTGATTCGCCTGATGATTGTTGTTTCACTGTTCCGCTGACAGTGAACTTTGATTGTGCCAGCAATAAGGTGCTGCTGCATAGAAAAAACAGGCTTATTGCGATGGTTTTATTGTACATAGTAATGGATTAGGATAATTACTATGCAAATGTGAAATCAAAAAAGAGCCTTTAAAAATTTCTGAGAAGAAGGGAGAAGAATATGCGAAGAAGGCAATTCCTTAATGTGAATAACGGGCAAAAAATTCGGCTACATAGGTCTTGCCAATAGGGAATTCTCTATCACCAATAATAATGGTGGTACCTCTCACCGCCCCGATCCTGCTGAAAGGCAGGATATAACTGCGATGTACGCGGATAAAATCGGCTGACTGCAACTTCTCCATCATGTCTTTCATTGGCATGCGGGCTACAATGGGTTTGCGGTCTTTGATGTGTATTTTGAGATAATCGGCCAGCCCTTCGATGTACAGGATATCTGCAACAGGGATCTTTACCAGGCTAAAATCGGCACGCACAAAAATGCTGGTATCATCTTTCTTATGCAGGTATTCAAAATACTCCTGTGCTTTGTTAATGGCCTGTGTAAAACGTTTTTGATTGATGGGTTTCAGTAAATAGTCAATGGCGTTTAGTTCATAACTCACTACGGCGTATTCGCTGAATGCAGTCGTGAAGATCACCATAGTATCCTGCTGCAGGGAACGGACTAAATTAATGCCTGTCATTGCCGGCATCTGGATATCACAGAAAATGAGGTCTGCGGGAAATTTCCTTAAATGCCGGAGTGCTTCGCTGGGTTGGGTAAAGGTTTTTTGTAAATGGATCATCTCACTTTTAGCGCATAGCGATGCTATCACGGTTAGTGCTAAGGGTTCATCGTCTATGGCAATTGCGTTGATCATTGTAAATTGATATGCAAAGAAACTAAAAATTCTTTTCCCGTATCATTGATCACCAGTAAATGTTTGGCTGGATAAATCAGGTTAAGGCGGTGTTTGGTATTCTCTATACCCAGGCCACTTCGTTCAGCTATTTCCCGCTGTATGTTCACCTTATTATTCGCCACGCTGAGCTGCAGCTCTCCATTATTGGTAGTAATTTCTATCCTGATACGGCTTTTCTGTTCTGAATTTACACCATGTTTAAAGGCATTTTCTATAAAGGGTACCAGCAGCATGGGCGCAATACGCAATACAGGAATATCTTCCTGGATCGTGTATTCCAGTTTCACAGTTCTGTCTAACCGGAGCTTTTGCAGTTCGATGTAATTGCTGATGTAATTTACCTCATCTTCCAGCAATACAAAATCCTGTTGGGTATCTCTCATTGTGTAGCGCATCATCTCCGCAAGTTTATCCACCATATCGGCTGCACGCGGAGAGGTATCTATCGCTATCGCATAAATGTTATTCAAAGTATTAAATAGAAAATGAGGATTGATCTGTGATTTGAGCGATGCGATCTGGGCGGAGAGTTTTTCGCTTTCGCTTTGCTTCAGCCTGTTATAGATGGTCCATAATATGGAGGAGATAATAGAGAGGAGCCATAACAGGAGTGCGTTCACGATAATAACCGGGATGATCTTTTCGATGATCGGGTTGGTTGCCGGAAAAGTATCAGGATTGAAATCAGAAAAATAAAATACAGTACCGGATAAAAAGACTACGCTTGCGACTGCCAGTAATAAAAAAGAAAAGTATAACCAGTATTTCTTTGCGAGCAGGAACCTGGGGATGAGGAAGAGGTAGTTAAAATAAAAGATGCTGAGCAATACAGCACTTAAAACCAGGCAGAGTAAAAGGTACTTGCTGTCCGAGGTAGGGTCTAAGGCATTAAAGACCTGGTCTGTCGATACATAGGGGATTACCAATAGTAAGATCCAGACCAGGATATGTGTAGAGATGATAAAACGCTTGACTTTCATAATTGGTTTGAAAATAATACCCAAACCAAAGGTATGTTTCTTTCTTCTCAAAAAAATTGAGATGAAGGCAGGTGATTTGTAGAAGTTTGGGGCCTGGTACCCATGGTACCAGCATAAAAAGGGATGTCCCATAGTTTGAGACATCCCTCTGCGTGAACATTTGCTACTCCTGTGCTTTTATAGCATCTTCCAGGTTATCTATCGGTGGCTCATTCTTCTCATATCCTGAATAACCATAATTCTGGTTTAGGCGGCCCTCCCTGTTTGCATCAATATCTGACTGCGGCACCGGCCACAATAGGTGGTAGGGGCTGGCAGTAAACAGTGTACCATAAGTCGTCTTCACGCCCTTATTATAAAAATTATTATACTTCGTCAATCTTTCAAACCAGTAACTGCTGGTAGAAAGATTCTCTTCTGTATACGTTTTTCCAAATTCATCAGATTGATGTGTGCGGGCAAAGATGTAGGAGATGCGGCTTAACTCCACATGCCGCATCTCTTCATAATACAACTCGCGGGCCCTTTCATCAAGTATGACACCCATGTTCATGTCTCCCGCACTATACAGCTGTGTGCAATGTGCACGACGACGAACCACATTCACATCTTCCGCTGCGGCTGCCAGGTTCCCTTTCCAGAAATAGGCTTCTGCACGCAGCAAATAAGTTTCTGCCAGGCGATAAATATACCAGTCACTGGCGCCACCATTGTAGTTATCAATTGTTTCATTCCTTGGTGTCTCTACCCATAGTTTATAGTGCGGCCAGTCAAAATAAGTTCTTACCGTATCGGTCACCAGCAGCTTACCGGCATCGTTGTATAACTGTACATGCTTGCCATACCAGGCATCTCCGCTGCTCAATAAGTTAGGATTGTTGTACACCATATCTTCCATATTCATCCAGTTGCCCGTACTTCTGCTATGTCGCAGATCACTGGTATCTGTCCAAATGGTGAAACGGCTATACCAGGTAGGTCTTGTTTTGGCAATCCCCCTGCCATATGTTTTACGCAGGTCTATTTTATCTTTTGTAGCGGTATAACTGGCACTCAATCCGGGTTTTCCGGAAGGGGTACTGATCAGCTGATTACCTGAACCGGAATAGAAAGGAACGGCATTTCTCATGGTGAACATATCCTGCCGGCTGTTGATCAGCTCTTCCCGGCTGATGATATTGAAGATGGTCTCCCTGTTCGCAGCAATGGATTTATTCACCCCACGATGCAGATCCCAGATCACATTCCTGGTAATATTATGTACAGCAGGCATGGGGTTCACGAATGTGCCAAAAGGTGCTGTCATTAGTGAATAACCTTCTGTATTGATCAGTTGATTTGCCACATCGATCGCTTTATCAAACTCATTGTTCGCCAGGTAACATTTGATCAGCAATTGCTGGCAGGCACCTTTCGTCACCATGCCATAATCTGCCGTAGCAGGAACATGCGCCACGGCAAATTCCATATCAGCTACCAGCTGTTGCAGGATCACATTTCTTTTGGTAGAACGGAAATTGAATTTGGTTGTCGTGATCTCCTTTGTCAGAAACGGAATATCTCCAAAATCAAAGATCAGCCACAGATACCTGAAAGTGCGATGGAAGTAGGCCATTCCCATCATCTGATCGCGCAAGGTGGTGTCCAGGCCTTTCACCCGGGGCAGGTTAGAGATAATGGTATTGGCATATTTCACGCCTTTATACCCCTCGAACCAGAACCAGTTAATCTTGTTTGTGTTGATGTCATTATTGTTGGATGTGGGGGTGATCATGGCATTCAGATCCTGCGCGGGGCCTGACTTATCAGTTGTGCCATCGATTGCAATATCTGAAAAAAGTAAGTCTGTCAGTAGGGGACATCCTTCTCCTGTCCACACGTAGGTCAGGTTTCTGTTACAACTGCTGATCGCTGCCTGCAAACCTTCTTTGGTAGTAAAAGTAATACTCGGCTCATAGAACGAAAGCGGATCAGGATTGAGGAACTCTTTCTTACAGCTGGTGGGCACGAAGATCATCAATGCCAGCAGAATAGTTGTTATAAAGATTTTCATATCAGTTCAGTTTGAAACATTAAAATGAGGCAGTGGCACCTATTGTATAATACCTGGGCATCAGTGAGGTGGTTTCAGGATCCCAGTATTCCCAGTTTTTAGCCCATACAGCCACGTTACGTACTGCTGCATATACTTTCAGCTGCGCCATATCTATTCTCCTGATTAAACGGGCCGGAAGGGTGTAAGAGATGGATACGTTGTCCAGTCGGATATATGACTTATCGATCACGCGCACCGGTGAGATGTTCTGCACATTGGCAGAATTCAGTCTTGCATATGTATTGGAAGGGTTTTCCGGTGTCCAGTATTTCCTCACATAGGTATTCTGCCTGTCCGTTTGTGCACCTGCGTTATTGAGGTAGTCGTTGGAAGTTGCCTTATGCCCCCAGTTAGAATAGATATTAAAGGAGAAATCGATGTTCCGGAACAGGTTGAAATCATTCCGCAGGGTAAAGCGGAAGCGTGGGGTGGTCATACCCATGAATTGCTTGTCTTCATTGGTATACTTGCCGTCCCTGTTTACATCTTCCACCTTCACATCACCGGGGATCTCCCCGTATTTCGCAGCTTCTTCGCGCTCTTTCTCCTGCCAGATGCCCTGTACATTGTAAGTCCAGATGGAAGCAATATCATGGCCGATGAACCAGCCGTTTTTTATGTCATCTATTTCTTTGGAGCCCACAATATTGCCATTTCCATCCAGCTGATCCTCGTAGGTATAGTAGAGATGTTTTACCTGGTTCCTGTTCATAGAAACACCGAAGGTGGTATTCCATTCAAAGTTCTTCCGGCTCATGGTCTGCGCGGTCAATCCCAGTTCAAAACCTTTGTTCACTACTTCTCCCAGGTTGGTGGTCACCGTGCTGAAACCAGTAAAGTCCGGCAGGGTCTGGTCCATCAGCAGGTCTGTGGTCGGCATATAGTACGCCTCAATATTACCTGTCAGTTTATTATCAAAGAAGCCAAAATCCAGGCCCAGGTTCCATGCGGAAGTGGCTTCCCATTTCAGGTCATAGTTCGCCATGCGGTCTACATAGAGCTGGGATAATTCATACACGGTACCGTTACTTGTTACATAAGGATACCTGCCTGCACCTGTTGTCAGGTTAGACAAGGCCTGGTAGATACCAATAGACCGGTTACCATTCATCCCCCATGACAGGCGCAGTTTACCTGTGCTCATCGGTGTCCAGTGGAAAAAGCTTTCATTCGCAAAACTCCAGGCAAAGGCCAGTGAAGGGAAGGTGGCCCTGGGATTGGATGCACCAAATGCGGAGTAACCATCCCTGCGTATAGACGCTGTGAGCATATATCTATTATCGTACGCGTAGAATAAACGGGCCATCAATGCATCGCCGGTGCTGTGGGTATCATTGCTGCTGACGGTTGTCTTCAGCGGATTCGCAGCTCCCAGGTTATGAAATCCTAATGCATCAGTAGGCGTAAAATCAGTGGCCGTGATGGCTTCATTCCAGGACCTGTGTTCTTCTGCATTCTGCAGGAGGGTCACTTTCAATGCATGCTTTTGTGCAAACCTGTAATCCCAGGTAATGATGTTATCTATCTGCCAGTCGAAGTTCTTCGTATTTTCCCTGATCACCTTTCCGTTATCAGTCCACAGTGGGTTATTCTGTGATTCATGATACCTGTTATAGAACCACTGCATTCTTGGGGAAAAGTTCAGCTGGTAGGTAATATTGAATGGCAGTTTGATCGTCTGGTATAAAGTTGTATTCAGAACAGTATATCCTTTTTCCAGTTCTTTGTAAAAGTTATCATACTGCGAGTTCTTACCCTGGTTCACACTGGCACCCATAGGTTGCCCATCCAGTTTGCCAAGTGTATCATAAGGATTTGCGAAAGGTGAGTTCTGGATGATCTGGGCTTCCCAATCAACCGCCAGGTTACCATCAGAGCGATCCTGGAAATTGACGTTTAAGCCGGTGTGCATCCATTTATTCACCTTGCCGTCTAATTTCACGCTGGCCCGGTAAGCACGGTATTTATCACCTACGATAATCCCTTCATTATTCAGGTAGCCCAGGGAGAAGTAATAGTTGAGTGCATCTTTGCTTTTGCCGGAGAAGCTCACATTATAATTCTGCTGCACACCATGCTGGAAAGAACCTTTGAACCAGTCATAGGTACGTCCTTTTGCATAGTTGGCCAGCTCTTTATCGAAAAGGCCTAAACGAAGTAGCCAGATCTCTTCCGGTGTGCCGGTGAGCGCATCATATGCCTTCCAGTTATCCAGGGTGATCCCGTATTTGTCCAGGTTCTCCTTTGTGGGGTTCAGGTATTTTGCAGGCGTTTGCCACCTGGTGGTACTATTGAAAAGGTCGGAGCGGTATTGCAGGTAACCGGGGGCATCATATACCTGCCTCGATTTTCCTAAGGTGGCAATACCTGTACTGGCATCAAAACGGATGGTCGGTTTTTCAGAGGCACCTTTTTTGGTGGTGATGATAATGACGCCATTTGCAGATTTAGCGCCATAAATAGCAGCTGCCGAAGCATCCTTCAATACATCAAAGTGCTCCACATCCTGGGGATTGATTTCAGAAAGCTCTCCGAAAAAAATCACACCATCCAGTACGATGAGGGGATCATTGCTGGCTTTTAAGGAACGCTGGCCTCTCACCTGGATATCGCCTCCGCCTTTTGCAGAAGCGCTCTGGCCAATGATCAGGCCCGGTACGCCACTGCGTAATAAGTCCTGGATAGAGCGAGGGCTTTCCTTTTCCAGTTTCGCGGTTTTAAGCTGGCTGATGGAACCTGTCAGGTCTTTTTTCTGCATAGATCCATAGCCGACCACCACTACTTCATTTATTTTCTGTTCTGCATAATGAAGGTCTACTCTTAGAGAGAAATCGGCACCACCTTTCAGATGATACCCTGAAAGCGTTTGCGGATCATAACCAATGAATGAAAAGGTAAACGTATAACCCGGACCAGCAGGCAACCTGCTAAATGTAAAAAGGCCTGCACTGTCAGTCTGTACGGAGGCGGTAAAATTGTTCGCTGCGTTTTTAACGGTTACGCTTACACCCCAAAGCGCTTCCCCTGTTTGTTCGCTTTTAACAATGCCTGTTACGTCCGAACGTCCCTGATTGGGTTGTGCAATCAGTAATAATGGGACAAAGCTGTACATGACCGCCATGCAGAGCACGGCGAACGTGGAATTTAGTTTTCTCATTTTGTATCTGCTATAAATTAGTTAGACAATTAAAGTCCCTTCGCTGATTGGATCAACGATATTGTCAGTTTTCATATTTAGTGTTTGGCTAGTTTTTCTTACTTATAATATAGTGCTGCTCGTCTTTTACAATCTTTAAGTGGTTCAATAATCCTATGTCATTCAAAATAGTTTCTAAAGTATCTGATTTACGCATCTTCCCTGAAAAATATTTGTCCTGTATTTCGGAAGGATAATAGTAAATATCTACCTGGTAATAAACGCTGAGCTGATCAAATACATCCGAGAGTGGCGAGATATCAAATGTATAAATATCGGGCCTCCGAATGTTGATGTTTTTAATATCAAGCGGTCCTGCCTTGACTAGTTTTTCAACCGGCACATATCGTTTTACGCTTGCCAGCATTGTTCCTTTGTCATAGGTCAGTTCATCCCCGGGTTTTAATATTTCTCTTTCATTCCACTTTTCATGAACGTTATTAATGGGTGCTACCTGAATTTTACCCTTGTGTAATTTTACTTTTACAAAGTTGTTTTCATTGAAGGCGTCTATTGTAAAGGAGGTTCCCAGTACAGTAGTTACCAACCTGTCAGCATGTACGATAAACGGTCTGTTGCGGTCGCTGTTTACGTCGAAAGATGCTTTTCCTTCCAGGTAAATGATCCTGCTCTTTCCACTGGAAAATGGCTCATGATAGCGAATGCTGCTGTGGGGAGCGAGCATTACCAGGGAGCCGTCTGCAAGGATCAGGCGCATGGTAGAATCCGAAGTGTTGGCGGTTTCAGCCAGTTTGCCGGAATTGAATGCACTGATACCTGCTTTGGAAAAACTGGTATGGCTGAGCATTAAATAAGTCCACACTGTTCCGACGAGCAATACGGCTACAGCTGCCGCCGCCATCCAATAGATCCTTCCTTTGCTGCGTTTCTTAAAAGTTTGTTCACTTACTTTTGTGTACAGCTTTTCAGTTAAACCGGGATCCAGTTCATCATTTGTTATGAAATTATCCCAGTCGGCTTCGTTTACATACCTATTCCATTCCCCGGGATTATTCATTAAATATTCCTTCACCTGCTTCCTTTCTTCATCAGAGCATTCATTTCTGAAATATTTGTCGATCAATTCCCTTTGCATCAGTTCCAGTTAAATAATGGCGCTTTAAGATAATATCGTTTGAAAAAGGGCCTACCCCTAATGGCCCGGGAAATATTTTTTTAGCGGAGGTAAAATAAGAGGAGCAGGAAGAGTAGCAGCTCTCTTAAATAATTGAGTGCAAGTGACATATGATTTTCTACCGTTTTTACAGACAGCGATAATTGTTCGGCAATTTCCTTATAGGTTTTAAATTCATACCTGCTTAATTCAAATACCTTTCTTCTCATGGGAGGCATTTCCTCCACGACTTGTTTTACTCTCGACATGAGTTCTTTCGATGCAATGGCTTCCAGTGTGTGCTCGCTATCAGTTTTGGCAGGGGGCCCCTGTTGCAGGAAGCGTTCTTTCACAGCTTCTTTACGAAGCAAATCGATGAAAGTTGCTTTGGCAATATGGAAGATTAATTTATCCAGCAGTTCGGAATCATCCAGTTGCGCCCTGTAATTCCATAATTTAATGAACGTGATCTGTGTGGTTTCCTCGGCGATGTATGGGGAGTGTGTTTTGGAGAGCACGTAAAAATAGACCTTCTTGTGAAACTCGTGGAAGATGTCACTGAAAACAGAAGGGTCGCCTTCTCTCAATGCAGAAATGGTATTTAACGTGGACATACCATAAATATAAAAACAAATTTCATTTCTTAGGTATTGTATCAACTTCCATTTAAAAAACGCCCAAATCGCAGTAGATTTCGAATGGGCCTGCATTAAATTCAAAATGATATAATCATTTCTTCCACTTCCGGGCAATTTTAACAGCGGTTTCTATCATATAAGGTTCCCATTCTTCTATTTTCCAGTCGGAATGGGCTAAGGAAGATTGTTGCAGCTGCTGCATGGCTTCGGCATAGGTACCGGCATTTTCCAGGATAGCGGATAGTTCCAGCTGTTGCTGGTAGAGGCGGAGGTCTTCTATAGCGGCGCCTGTTATAATGGGGAGGCTTTCTAATGGAAGAAAGGGATTGCCTTCTTTATAATTGTGTTGCTGTGCGATCTCCTGCATCTGCAGGAAATCATTGTAGAAACCCTGTTTGCTTGCTGTTGATTGCAGGCCGTTGCCTAATTGTTCCAGCACTACATATTTCAGATTTGGGCATTGAGGAATTGTCATTTCCAGCAGCTGAAATACCTCCGGCGGCACGGATTCATCATGCGTATCTCTCCTGATACTGCGATCAGGAGCGGCAGCAGAATCATCCCAGCTACCGCCGGAGATGTGGATCTCACGCACCTTATCCAGGGGATATAAACTGATCAGGGTATTAAAGTCCAGATCGAAATTCTTCAACTGGCAGAATAGGTTATGCAGATCCAGGATAATAAAACCGTTGACGGGTTCAAGCAGTTGTTCCAGGAAGGTGCCATGCCGTTTTACTTCGTCAAGCGAATAGGAAAAGGCCAGGTTTTCCAGCCCTACAGGGCGCCCGCAGGCATGGTAGATCCTTTTAAGCCTGTCTTTACCAATGTTGAGCGTGGAGCTTGAGTAAGGGATATTTAAAGGTGCACCATGATGAAAATCCTCGCCGGTCATGAATCCAAAATGCTCGGTGATGTGATCGAAGGAGAACTCGGTGGCCGTTTGTTGTAAATGAGACAACCATGCCTCCTGTTCAGGCAACCATTTTCCTGAGAATAACGAAAAGAAAACGCCATGACCGATCAGGCGATTTTCATCGCTGAAAGCGCTGAGTAATTCCCTGAACCAGCCAGGAACTTCCTTCACTTTATATAAGGCATCGAATGACCATTCTATGGCTTCTACCCTTGATTCTTCGAACAGGGGAAGGCAGGCAGCGAGGATATTTGCATCCAGGTTACAGGCTACAGCGGAGAGTATCTTTGGCACCGTTTAAATATCAGTTTACGTGAATCAACCCATTCCACAAGCAGGACAACTATCCGGGTTGTCAACTGGTTTAGACTCACTTTGTTTGTTTGCCTGATCTGCTTTTTTGGGTTTTACCTGTTCGTCTTTCGAGCAGGAAACGACGGTTGTCTGAACGGCGATGCCGATCATAATGGCGCTAAGAAGTGATTTGGAAAGCTTCATTCCTTGGGTGTTTTTAAGAGATAATTGATGTCCCGGCTACGGCTACAAGTCAGAATATATCGTGGGTGTTGTCGCTTGTATAACGGTTCAACTGAAAATAAGTTACAGCAGGGAAGAGAACACGACGAGCAGCCTGACGGCGCCCCGGGAAATAACTACTCCTTTTTATAACGGGGAACAAGCAATCTAAAACCAGTTCTGCTGCGAAGTTTGGATGTATCCATAACCCCTTCAAAAGGATACCTTAATGGTTCAGTAGTAGGAGTTGCCAATCCTAATTCCTGAAAACTCACAGGCGCATCATCTCCCAGGTTGAAAACTTCTCCATTCAGACCATCCCTTTCTAAAAGCAGTATCAATGCCTGTGCTACATCCAGGTGATGCACCATGTGCAGTTTTGCATCGGGATGAAAATGACCTTTCATCCTTGCTAAATGCGTATCGCCATCACCATATACAAAACCTAAACGCAGTATACGGGTATCTATATTTAAAGAAAGCAATGCCTGCTCTGTGGCCACCTTACCGGCAAAGTAGGCATTGTCTTCATGTATAGCCAATACATCATCTTCCCTGGCAGGACGACCATAATCAGGCCGGTATACCTTTGCCGTGCTTACAAAAACAAATCGCTGCACACCTGCAGCAATGGCTGCATGGGCAAGAGATAAGGTGCCTGATAAATTGGTATCATGCGCCGGGTTATAGGAAGCGGCAATGTGAATAACCGCATCCATACCGGCTACAGCAGCGGGCAAGGTATTGGCATCATCTAAATCACCGATCACAATTTCCGCTGCAGTTGTAATGGCCTGGCGCACTAAAATACGCACCTCATATCCCTTCGCTAACAAGCGAGGTACAAAACGGCTACCTACATTACCGGTGGCGCCGGTGACTAAAACTTTTTTCATGGATAATAATTGATAAGATGATAATAAGTGTAGCCATCACATATAATGCAGACGGACTATAATAATAAATAGTAGCAGCACCCAATGGAATCAATACCCTCGTACAGGCCTGCAGACTTTGATTGACACCTTGCAATTTTCCCTGCTCACTTTCATCTACTGACTGGGAAAGCCTGCTATTGTAAATGGGATCAAATAATCCTTCGCCAGCGAGTATACATATTACAGCGAGTGCAATGACGAGTACAGAAGACAGGAACACACTGACTATGATCAACGCCAGCCCGGTAGCTAATGCAAACAATCCAATATTCGCTGTGGTTCTTTCACTTAATCGCTTTAATAAGCAGGGCAGTAACAAAGCACGTGACACGATATCACAGGCACCAGCGAGTGTCAATAAAGCACCAATATAAGTTGGCCCCCATTTGTAAATATCTTTCAGGAAAATGGTGAAGTTAAACTGGAAGATTTCCAGCCCTGCATAAAACAATACACCTAATATTAATAATATCCTGATCTCTTTAAAACCTTTTAGATGTGCAAAGACATTCAGGCTGGCAATACTCAATTGTGTAGTCCGCTTTTGGGCAGGTAAAGATTCAGGGAGCCAATAATAAACAGCAAGGCATGAAAGAAAAATAATTCCAGCGGTGACAAAGAATGGCAATGACCATGAAATAGCCCCTAACAATCCACCTAATGCAGGTCCGGCTAATAAGCCCACACCCATTACAGAGCCCATGTACCCAAACCATTTCGTACGCTCTTCAGGGCTGGTGGAATCAGAGACGTAGGCAAATAAGGTACTGATATTCCCGGCAGTAAGGCCATCAATAATACGCCCCAGGAAAAGTATCCATAAGGCCCCGCCTATCCCAAACAATACATAGCCTGTAACAGAACCCAGTAAGCTGATGATGAGGATCTTTCTTCGTCCATAGCGGTCGCTCAATGCACCTAATATAGGAGATGCAATAAAAGTACACACAGCAAAGACTGACATCAAGGCACTCATACCCAGTGCTACCTGTTGTACCGGCAAATACTTTCCTACTAAGAAAGGCAACAATGGCAGCACCACAGACATTCCCACAGCATTCATCAGAATTATCCCTAAAAGGATCAGTAGTCGTACGTTCATTCAAATCTTTTTTTGAATGAAAATCCCGGTTCCTGCGTCGCCGCTCCATTTTGCCAGGTCTTTGCCTGCGAGGCTTTGTCTCTTTCGTATACGGCAATGTCCATACCCTGCTGCTGGCGCAAAGAGGCCATCGTCAGGCCAAAGGAGCCTGCTCCGGGGATCGCTATTTTCATGGTGTTATGATTTGATTACGCCACAAAGTTCCGGCATCCATCAGAGACAAAATAGCTACCTTTGACACAAAAATAGTCGTATCAGACTTTCCATATGGATGTGCTACATGTGCTCGCCCGTTTATTTGGCACTGTTGTAAAAGATAGAAAACTGGAGATTCCCGAACAATTTGGTAAAGGATATGTGACCAGGTATATCTTCAATGAACAGATCCGGATGATGATCATGAATTATGAACTGAAGGAAAACATGGTCATTGATAACCCTGAGGTCAATGCTCCCAGGAACATGATCCTTTTTAAGTTCCAGCATATCTTTGATGAAACGGAAAAGCAACCAGCTGTATTGATTACTACCACCAGTATGAACATGGGTCCTGTGATTCCTATACATACCCATACCTCGACCATCAATATAGAAGTCGATTCAAATTATTTAAGCGCTTTGTTTGACCAGTCGGAGAAATCGCCCGTGTTGCAAAGTTTACTGGAGAATACCCAGCCTTTGTTCTTTGAGCAGGTGATCTATCCTTCATTGCAGGAAATCGTCAATGAGATCGTGAAGACAGGTGTAAAGGATCCATTCAAAATGTTTTTCCTGCGGATAAAGGCAGAAGAACTGGTGTGCCGCTTATTGATGGAGTTGGAAAAAAGAGAGGAGAAACATTTGTATGCACTGAATAGCCGGGATATTCAAACCCTTTACAGGATAAAAGAAGAGATGCTGGAACACCTGGATACGCCGCCGGTGATCAATGAACTTGCGGTGGCGGCGAATATGAGTCCGACGAAATTGAAATCTTTATTTAAACAGATCTTTGGGAATAGCATCTTTAGTTATTACCAGGAATGCAGAATGAAAAAAGCGGCATTTTTGTTGAAAGAAGGCAGCCTGTCAGTATCGGATGTAGGGTATCAGTTGGGATTTACCAACCTGAGTCATTTTTCCAGGGTGTTTCAGGAGCATATCGGGATGAAACCCAAGCAATATAGCCGGTCGTAAATGAATGATGATGTTTAACCCAAAATGTCCTGCGCTAATAAAAGTAGTATATGAGCACCCTCATTTATTCAGTAAAAACCTTCTATATTTTTGCTATCTTGAATGCGTGCCCGCCCGTGTTTTTGACCAGGTACCGGAAAACGAATACAGGAAATACTAATTTATGTCAAACGAATTAATTTCGATCTTCAGGAAGGATGTCGTGATGCCGGATGATGAAGCCGCCTACATTCTTTCTTACTTCAAAGAACAACATTTCAAGCGGAATGTAACCTTACTCCATGCAGGCGAGGTGGCGCATGAGGTATTCTTTGTAACAGAAGGTGCCCTGCACCAGTTCTACATAGATGAAGCTGGCAATGAGCGTACCTGTAATTTTACCTTCGAAAATGAATTCATCACCGACCTGGAGAGTTTTTCTAAAAAGACGGTGTCCTCTTCTACCATTAAGACCCTCACTCCTACCACCACGCTTACCATTGCCTGTTCAGACCTGGTGCCTTTAATGAAGGAATCCAGGGCCATGGCAGACTTCTTTTACCTGCTGATAGAACGTATTGCCGCGGCAAGCATCCGGCGCACCAAAGCCCTCTTATCCTCCAGCCCGGAGAAACAGTTCCTGGACCTCCTGGAAGAGACGCCGGAAATTATGCAGCGCGTTCCGCAGCGCTATATCGCTCAGTACCTGGGTATTGCACCCGAGAGCCTGAGCCGGATCAGAAAAAGGCTAATCCCGGTTAAAAAACCTTAACCCGGATCATTATTTTTCAGGTCCTGCCGGGGATACATTTGCATAAAACAAATTGATATGCAAACAATACTTGGATCTGGTGGTGCTATTGGTACCCCGCTGGCAAAAGAACTGAAAGCTTATACTGATAAGATCCGCCTGGTGGCCCGCAAGCCTGTACAGGTAAATGGTGATGATGAACTTTTCCCTGCCAACCTGACCCTGGCCACAGATGTAGACCGTGCAGTAGCCGGCTCTGAAGTGGTATACCTCACTGTAGGCCTGGAATACAATATCAAGGTATGGCGCCGCGACTGGCCGGTGATCATGAGAAATGTGATCGATGCCTGCCTGAAACACCATGCGAAACTGGTATTCCTGGATAATGTATATATGTACGCTGAAAGCGAAATTCCCCACATGACCGAAAGCTCAAGGATCGCGCCTCCCAGCAAAAAAGGCCAGGTAAGAGCGGCACTGCACAACATGATCATGCAGGCAATTCAACAACAAGGTCTGAAAGCCCTGATCGCCAGGAGCGCCGATTTCTATGGACCTGATGTAAAAAACGGTATGCTCTCCATTACGGTACAGGGAGAGTTCAAGAAAGGCAAAAGCGCCTACTGGCAGCGCGATGCACATAAAACACACACCTTCACCTATACCCCGGATGCCGCAAAAGGCACGGCTATCCTGGGCAATACCGCTGACGCTTACGGAGAAGTCTGGCACTTACCTACTTCTGATGAAAAACTAACCGGAAAAGAGTTTATTGAGAGAGTAGCTGCCCTGATGGAAGTAAAACCAAAGTATTATATCCTTTCAAAGTTTGTAATGGGGCTGATGGGCATCTTTATTCCTGTTGTGAAAGAAATAAGGGAAATGTCTTACCAGTACGACCGGGATTATATCTTCGACAGCAGTAAGTTTAATAAACGCTTTAATTTCAAGCCGACAACTTACGCAGTAGGAATTCCAGCCAGCCTGGCCAGCTAATATTAAGCCATATTTATCTTATAACTAATACCTGCTCTAATAATCCCCTGATCGCAAAATTAAATAAAGCCTTTGCTATCTTTGTTCTACAATTATAAGCCATGGATAACTACGATAGCAAAATACTCAGGCTGCTCATCAAAAACTCCCGGATCACGGGTGCGGACATTGCCAGGAAGATCAATCTTTCCCTGCCGGCGGTGACAGAGAGATTGCGAAAACTCGACCGTTCAGGGATTGTTGATCGCTATACCATCAAAGTGAACCGGGAGCAGCTGTCGCTACATCTCATGGCCTATATCAACGTATGGATCGACCATACAAAAAATACGCCCGTAAAAGATCAGCTGATTGCGATGGAAGAAGTGATGGAATGCCACCATGTGGCCGGAGATAGCGACCTGCTGCTGAAAGTACTGGTGCAGGATACAACAGCACTGGAACAGCTGCTAGTAGGCAAAATAAAGGCGATAAAGGGGATTACGCGCACAAGCACGACGATTATTCTTAGTAGTTATAAAGAAGAAATAAACGCCAAAATATGAAGCTGATGAAGCTGATTGAGCAATTTGAAAACTGTACATTGCCGAAAGCGGCGTGGACACATGAAAACCATTTCGTGATGGCGCTCTGGTATTGTGTGAAATATCCACTACCCCAGGCCATCGCAAAAATCAGCAATGGCATTAAAAAGTATAACGAAAGCGTAGGTGGTCAAAACACAGATGAATCAGGCTATCATGAAACGATTACCCTGTTCTACACCAGTACGATTGCACATTACATTATTACCAATGGAATCACTACCTTTACGGAAGCAGTGCTAACAGATTTGCTAAAACAACCGTTTCTGCAAAAGGAATACATCTCCGGGTTTTATAGTACCGAATACCTGATGAGTAAAGAAGCCAGGCAACACTGGCGGGCACCGGATAAAGCTTAGTCGTTATCTCCATCCCACTACATACTAATATAACTTTCATATACCGTTTACGCGCCATTCTTTTTCCTGATTTGTTTGTATCTGCGTCCAATTAACCACTCATACTGGTTGGTTCAATGCACGCAATCTGTAATAGAACTCATTTCATAAATAGTAATTATGAAATGAGTTCCAGTAACTGTTATCAGTGAATCTGGTACTGGCACTTCTGTGGTTCGTACACAGGTTATACAAACGAAACTGCATTTTTTTATCGGTGCAGCATCTTATGAACATGTCGTAAGGTGCTGTACTGAAGCAGTTCCGGGGGCTAACAATACTCATTATAATTTATTTTGAATGTCAACAAAAATTTATTGGATTGCCGAAAACATCGGCATCATGGCAAGACCTCGCGGCAATGAATGGTTAGAAGATGAAATTATTGCTTTCAGCAAACAAGGTGTTAACATCATCGTGTCTTTACTTGAACAACAGGAAGTAGCTGAATTAGGTTTAAGACAGGAACAAGAACTTTGCAAAAAACATAGCATCCAATTCATCAATTTCCCTATTCCCGACAGATCACTTCCTCCCAAAAGCAGGCAAACAGAAGCGTTCATTTACAGCTTGTCACAACAAACTTCCAAAATTGTAATTCACTGTCGCATGGGCATTGGGCGCTCATCTATTATTGCAGCATGTTTACTGCTTAACAATAAAAAAGCCATTGAAATCATCTCCCATATCAGCGCGATTCGTGGCTTAAAAGTTCCTGATACAGCAGAACAATTTCAATGGCTCATAGACAGGGAGAAACTATTTCACAAACCTGTTCACCACCCTATTCAACGTCAAGCCCTGCACAATCACAGAGAAGACAACGATAATATAACTGGCAGATAAGATCAGCTTTTTATAAGGTGATTCCGGCAATGACAGTGCCAATGCTACAGAGATCCCCCCTCTCAGTCCCGCCCATACCAGGATAGCCGTATTGTTGAAATTCGTCTTCAGCGACCTTCTCATAATCATAGAAGGTACTGCAATACTCACCCCTCTCGCTATCAGCACAAACAATACCGCTACCAGACCAATAAACCAGTAATGCCCGATAAACGGCAAGACGACAATCTGTAAACCGATCATTACAAACAGGATGATATTCAGCAACTCATCAATCAGCTCCCAGAAGCGGTGCAGGTAATCCTGCAATTCCTTATTGCTCTTAGCGCCAATAGAAGAACTCCCCAGGATCAAACCAGCTGCTACTGCCGCCAGTGGTATAGATACGTGCAATAATCCACCCATTATAGAAATCATCATCACCATGGATATAGATACCAGTACTGCTGTCTGGAATTCCTGGATTTTCTTAGTCAGAAAACCTGTCACGACAGCTGTCGCCGTACCCAGCGCCAGACCACCAAATACTTCTTTGGCAAACAATTCCAGGGCATGCGACATAGAGAATGTAGCTTCCTGTGCAGCTACTTCGCCAATAGTTACGAAGAGAATCAGCCCTACCCCATCATTCAGCAGCGACTCTCCTGAAATGATCGTCTCCAGCGATGAAGGAATTCTTGACTTCTTCAATACAGACATCACAGCTACCGGGTCTGTAGGCGAAATTAATGCGCCAAAAAGGAAACAGTATACTAATGGCAGATCTATGCCCAGCAATGTTGTCGTAATATCCAGCAGCAATCCAAAAATGATTGTAGAGCCGACCACACCAATCGTACTCAGTACCAATACCGGCCGCTTCTGCTCCCGTAATTTCTTATACTCAAAATGAAATGCACTGGCAAATAAGAGGAAGGCCAACATTATATCCAGCAGCGTTTTTGTAAAATCAATGCTGCGGGTCAGCTCCCGGATAAAATTAAATGCTGTAGGAAAAGCCTTACCTGTCACCAATATAAAGATCGAGAGCAGGATAGAGACAAACATCACACCGATCGCACCCGGCAGTTTGATGAACCTGAGATTTAAATAGGAAATCAACGCACTGATAGTGATCAAGGCCGCAATGATTGTAAATGTATCCATTCAGTTGTTCTTTGGTAAGCAATCAATATACGAAAAACTCCTTTGACTACCAGTAGTGTTCTGAAAGCCCCTGCCGGTTTATCTATTTGCTTTCCCTCAAAATAGAAGTAAACTGGTTTAGTATAAATCACGCGCCTTCATACATATAAATTATTTCATACATTTACTATAGGACGCCATTTATTCTTTTACCCTATTTACCAACCCTACCTATCTATGGAACTATCAACTTACTTTACAAACCACCAAAGACTTACCTTAAAAAGCCTTTGGATACCGGGTATTATCCTTGTTGTTTTAGGAATTATTCCCTGCTTCTACGAAGAAGATTACTATCACTTCAGGACCGTACATCAGGATGCCTTTTCCCTTTCTTTCCTTATCACCACATTGAAATGGTCAGTTGCTTATGGCTGGGCACCCCTCATCCGCAAAGCATACAAAAAGGCGGTTCTCATCATAATTCCGCTTTTTGTCTTAAACCTGAAAATCAAACTGCTTTTCTATTCACTGCTTCCATTCCTGCCCCCAATCATTGATACAGCGATGATCATGATCCTATGGGGATGCCTGCAGGTAATATACGTATGCTATATCTCCGGGGAAAAGAATTTTTGGCAGACCGGTTTAGTTGCAGGTCTTTTCATCACCTATCTGTCTGATGTGCCGGTAAATCCACTGGGTTACATCCGCTTCGAAGCTTTTAGTCTCCTGAATATGCTCGCCGACTTTTGCCTGCCATTCCTGATCTACGGCTGGATCTACCTTGCTGAAAACTTTTTCAACAACAAGGATTATAAAGAGATCCTAAATTCTAAAATACAGGTGATCAGCAGCAAGGAATACCAGTTCCTTTTTCCATTGGTAGCCATTTCCTGCTGGACGATGATCTTTCAGTCAGTCAGCCTGCTGAAGACTCTTTCACAGGGAAACCACTATTACACAGGTTTCAGCAATTTACACTCCTCCTTCGTACTCACTAATGCTGTGACCTTCATGGTGGAGATTAGCATCTTCTATATCAGCGCCAACCTTCTCAGGAATATCGTTATCAGCAGGATGAACACCATTGCCAATCATAATGGCTGGATGTACCTGCTGCATTTTATTCCTGTTGCAAATATTTTCGCGTGGATCAGTTTTTCCAAAAAGCAACCAGTACACAATACCAAAAGTGAAAATGCCCTGTTCTACACGGCAAATCATGATACGGCTATCAGGAATTATCTTATCGGGATCGGTGTATTATTTGCCATTGGAGACTTATACGGTGCTTATGAGAATACGCGCATTGAAACCTCTCCTGCTACGGGCATGATAGTCCTGCTCACGTTTGCAAAGCTGGTCAACTTTTTCTTCCTGGACAGGGGTAAGAATGCTGTGGTCAGTCTTATTGTTTTTGGTTGCCTGGGCTCACTTGCGCAAGTTCTTGTGCTGGCGTCAGCAGGAAGGTACGTAAGCTCATTAACGCTTGCTACCGTACTGGCTTACTTTTTCTGGATAGAAATCTTCCACCCGGAATTAGCACCATCAGATGCAGCCGAATTACCGGCACCCACTTCCGGGGTTTAATATAATAAAAACATTCATGAAAGAGGGAATTCACCAACGGTAATGAAAACCTTTTTCAAAGAAAAGAGGCTGTATCATAAGTCCGACACAGCCTCTTCCTGTTTTATTCACCTTCAGCAGTGACATTGAATGTGACATTGATATTACCTCTTGTTGCATTGGAATAAGGACAAACTTCATGCGCCCTTTCCACCAGTTCCTTTGCCTGCTCTACTTCCACACCCGGGATGTTCACACTCAAATCCACAAACAGAGCAAAGCCTACTCCTTCTTTCTTCAATCCAACTTTCGCAGTAACAGTCGTAGTACCTGTCTGTACTTTTGTATTCCTGATCATAAGATTCAACGCACTGTCAAAGCAAGCGGCATAGCCAGCTGCAAACAATTGTTCAGGATTGGTGGCACCACCCTGACCACCCATTTCCTTGGGGATCCTCACATCCAGTTCCAGCAATCCATCAGTTGATTTAACATGACCATTTCTACCACCAGTTACAGTTACTTCTGTTGAATACAAAGCTTGTTCCATGATTTAATATTTTATATGTGTCCTACTTTTTGTAATAATTTATGCAGCGTGGTACGCAGCTGCTTTAGTTCCTTTTCACTCATATCCATTTCACATGCCAGCTGTGCTGGTATTTTCTCTGCACTTTTTTCCATTTTTTTACCTGGCGCTGTCAGGGCGATATTTACTACGCGCTCATCCTGCTCATCCCTTGCCCGCTTCACCAGTCCTTTTTCTTCCAGTCTTTTCAGCAAAGGAGTCAGGGTACCACTATCCAAAAACAGTAGCTCACCCAGTTCTTTTACGGTCATCACACTATGCTCCCATAGTACCATCATCACCAGGTACTGTGGATAAGTAAGCCCCAGCTCTTCCAGCAATGGACGGTATAATGCAGTGATCTGCCTGGAAGCCGCGTAGAGCGGAAAACAAACCTGGTTTTCCAGTTTCAGCAAACTCATATCTTCTCGTTTGATTTAGCAAAATTAAATTGTGCACAATTAATTTCCAAATAATATTTAAGCATACCCTTAAAAACAAAAAAGCGCCTTTGCCGGATGCAAAAGCGCTTTTTCATTTGTATATAATTCTATTTATTGTTCAGTCGTCATTCCTTTATTATCTGATGCCATTTTCATCTCTATCGGTGCCACAGCAATTGCTGCATGCTCTACTATTTTCTCACTGATCAGTTTCCCCTTTTCATCGAATTCCTTCACATATCCCTGGCTCTGCCCTATTTCATGCACCGTACTCACCAGCCCATTCGGATAGAATTTCCTTGTGATCACAGAATCCTTTCCTTTTACATACTCTTCCTGCAATAAGCGGCCATTCGGATCAAACTCCCTTGTCAACATCACTTTCTGCATCAGGTCTACCTGTTTCCACTCCTGTAGTTTACCATCGGGAAAGAAACTTCTGCGCAGGTTAGCACCATTCCCCAATTCTTTGTAAGTATATTCAAGGGTACCCTGCTCATATTCTCTTGTGCTGTCTAAACTCCCATCCGGGGTATAAAAGTTCTCCCTGATCAGGGCTCTGTTTTTAAATACTTTTTCTTTTTGAATATACCCTTCCCTGAAATCCGCCTCAGAGATCATGATCTTATTATCAAATACCTGGCGCTTTCCGTTCAACTTGTTATCGCGCAACTCCATGGTAATCATCAGGAATGACTGTTCATTGCTGAATATTTTCCTGGCAGTTCTGTCCAGGGCTCCATTGTTATCCACATAGAAATAAAAACGGCTCTGATCTGGCCATTCCGTTACATAATACCCCTCTTTTAAGGTAGAACTATCCCTGTTTAATACCGTAATCATCTTTACACGACTCCTCTCTTTCTCCTTTCTAATTAGAGTAGACCCATCTAATGACTTATACTGTTGCGCATAACCATTTGATATATAAGCACATAAAACCAGACCACAAAAAGTCAGCTTTAAATAGGTTAGGGAGTAATTCATTCCGTAAATATATAAATAATTAATAATAAGGCATATGTTAATTTTATTATTAACTTAATATTCAATTACGAATGAACCTCAACTACCCAAGTTAGCCAGGTACAAGTTTGCATTGCCAGACATAGATCTATTGTACAATTTTGGTAATAAGGAATTCATACAAGTAAATACGGCTTCAAAAAAAAATCCCCTATCTTACAGTGCAATTATGAATGCAACACAATTAACCCTGTGGGAAAAAATCGAACAATTCCCAATCGATGACGGGGCAGCAACCATCCCCTTCTCTGCCCGACTTGCCAAAGAACAACGCTGGACTAATCGCTTCACCCAAAGAGCCATCCAGGAATACAAACGCTTTGTTTTTCTCTGTTGCGTGCTCGACAAAGGCGCCTCTCCTTCCCGGATCGTAGATGAAGTATGGCACCTGCACCTCACGTATACACGCTCTTATTGGGAAGATTTTTGCCGCGATACCTTAGGCAGAGAACTCCACCACATTCCTTCTACCGGTGGTGATGCAGAAAACCATAAACACCAGGAATGGTATAAAGAAACCCTGGCGCAATACAGGAACTTTTTTGACAGCGATCCGCCTGATGATATCTGGCCACCACCCGGCATTAAGGCACCAAAATTACCGCCCATCCACCCCTCCTTTTACAAAAACGCTGCCTGGATTTTCTGTATCCCCTTCATCATCAATCTCACCAGCTTTCGCCAGCCCATTCCTTACCTGCTCAGTGGCCGGCACTTCCTTTTCTTCTTCCCGATCTTTACAGCTGCAATCCTGATCATCACCATGCTCTATCAGTATTATCGTGAAAAAGATTATGAACAGATTGCCATTCGCTACCTTCCTCCGGATGCCAATCCTTACCAGCTAGCCGCCTTCCTGTTTGGTAAAAACAGGGCCGTGCAGGCAGCCATTATCAATCTTCTTAACAGAGACCTGCTGGCACTGAATCCATCCGGTAATTTCCAGATCAAAAGAAGGGATTCAGGCTATCATGCATTACCTGCTGAAGACAATCCGCTGATGGGGGGATGGGAAAAAGAACCTGATAACCAGGACATACCTTATACCCGGATTGCAGACAAATGGTATGATCCCGGTAAAACAATACACCCCGGCTTACAGGCATTGGAAAAGTTTATATTCACAGGCACGAAGATCTACTGGATACCTTATGCACTCATTATGCTGGTAAGTATTGCAAGATGCATACAGGGTGCAGTGAATGGCCGCCCTTTTGGTTTGCTCATTTTTGAAATGCTCTTTGCCACCGTCATTTACTGGTTTGCTATCCGCATAATGTCTGACAGGAAGAAAGTAATTTTTGACCAGGCTGTTAAAACCTACAGGACAGATGAAATCCCCATGCTCTATGCATTAAAAGGACCTGATACCATCCGGCACTTCACTGATGCCGCCTTACTCACGGCAGCATTTGGTGCGACCATTACCGAAATGTACCGCCATGGAGACAGGGAAGTATTTCCTCATAACAATGGCGGTAGTAGCTGTACCTCCGGTGACAGTAGCGGCTGCAGTAGTGGGGGTGGCTGCGGTGGAGGATGTGGTGGTTGCGGTGGTGATTAACAACACTGCCGCGATGAATGATCACCTGCACCAGCCTGTGGAAAAGTCGAGTGGCTGAAAACTGAATACGGCGGCCTTTATCTGGTTAAAACCCCTCATCTTATAAAAATAATAAATCCGGCGCATTCAACAGTACACGTGCCAGCCGCAGCGGCATATTATTTGTAATCTTCCATAGTAAAAACTCAATCGTTATGGAAAAGCGCGTACTGGGCGTTGTATTCACCATATTAGGCGCCCTTGGATTAGTAATGGCCGCGGTTAACTTTGTAAATGCCGGCGGCGGCACCAGGAGCGTAAAGATGATTGTCATCTACGCACTGCTGGGTATGGTATTCTTTTTCTCAGGTATGGGGCTGATCAGAAATACGAAAGACCGTCCTTCCTGAGCACATGGAAGTTGGCCTCATATATCCGCACCAGTTATATAAGCACTATTGCCACTTTCCACCGCATGTATATGTGGTGGAAGACGATCTGTACTTTAACCAGTACAACTTTCACCTGCAAAAGATACTGCTGCACAGGGCATCTATGCAGTACTATGCCAGCAGGCTCAAAGCTGGCGGGCATGTAGTACATTATATCGAGGCACAGGATCAACGGGCCCAAACACATCATTTATTCGAATACCTGGCCGCGCACCATGTTACCACCATTCACTATGCAGATACTACAGACTACCTGCTGGAAAGGAGAATACAACGTTGTGCCAGGCGACACCAGATCAGGTTAAACCGCTATCCTTCTCCCAATTTCATTGGCGACCTCTCCTACTTCGAACAAGGCAATAAGTACTTCATGGCTTCCTATTACAAATCTGAAAGGAAGCGCCTGCAATTGCTCATGAATGGAAATCGCCCTGCAGGCGGTAAATGGAGTTTTGATACAGAGAACAGGAAGAAAATGCCAGCCAATGTGGCAATCCCCTCTTTGCCCATCTTTCATTATGATCATTTCGAGGTGGCACAGCACTATGTACAAAAACACTTTGGGCACAACAGGGGAAAAATTACCCAATTCAATTACCCGGTTACACACCGGCAGGCAGAACGGATGCTGATCTTTTTCCTCAAAGAGAAATTATCTCACTTTGGGGCATACCAGGATGCAATTGTGAAGAGGGAACATTACCTGTTTCATTCCATACTCTCTTCTTCTCTTAATATCGGTTTACTCTCTCCCCAAACGATCATTCAAAAAACGATCCGTTTTGGCAGCCGGCATCGTATACCCCTCAATGCCCTGGAAGGTTTTATCAGGCAGGTGATTGGCTGGCGTGAATTTATGAGAGCCGTGTATATCAAAGAAGGATCAAAGCAACGTACGATGAACTTCTTCGGGTTTACCCGTAAAATTCCCAGCTGCTTTTATACAGGTGAAACGGGCATTCCCCCAATCGATAATATCATTCATAGCCTGCTGGAAAATGCTTACGTACATCATATTGAAAGGCTGATGGTGCTGGGGAATTTTATGCTGCTTTGTGAGTTTGACCCGAACGAGGTATACCAGTGGTTTATGGAGTATTTCATTGATTCGTATGATTGGGTAATGGTGCCGAATGTATATGGCATGAGCCAGTTTGCAGATGGCGGTATGATGAGTACCAAGCCATATATTTCTTCCTCCAATTATATCCTGAAAATGAGTGATTATAAGCGGGGGCCATGGTGTGAAATCTGGGATGCGCTGTTCTGGCGTTTCCTGCATGTACACCATGAACTGATAAAACATAATCCTCGCCTGTCTATGTTGAAGATAGCACCCGCAAAGCAAAGGCATTATATGGAAGTGGCAGAGGAATACCTGGCCCGTATCTGTGAAGAATTACAACCCACAGGAAAATAGTAAACTTTAGGCTCCCATACTGATTAAGCCCCCACTACAAAAAGTAAGAGAAAATCTTTACTTTTACGTATATATGAGTCAATCTCAACTCTCCCGTCACCTTACCTTACTGCAAGCAACAGCCATCAATATGACCGACATGGTCGGCATCGGTCCTTTCGTTGTACTCAGCGTAGTCGCCGAAATTATGCACGGCCCCTGGTTCCTCTACGCCTGGATTGCCGGCGCCCTCCTCTCCTTCATCGATGCCATGGTATGGAGCGAACTCGGTACCACCTTCCCCGAAGCCGGCGGTAGTTACAATTTCCTCAAAGAAAGCTTTGGGCCTAAAACCGGCAAACTGATGAGTTTTCTCTTTGTATGGCAAACCATGATCCAGGCACCCCTGGTCATCGCTTCTGCCGCCATTGGCTTTGCACAATATACCATGTACCTGTACCCTCTTGGCTTCTGGGAAACCAAAGCGGTCAGCGGCATGGTCATCATCCTCATTGTATTCCTCTTATATAGAAATATCGAAACCATCGGCAAGATCAGTGTCGCACTCTGGGTAGGCGTAGTCGTGACTATGATCTGGATTATCAGTGGTGGTGTGGCACAGGGTCATTTCTTAGAACCTATCAAGCATATCAATGATGGTTTCGAACTGAATATGGCCTTTGCCGCAGCATTGGGTGCCGCCAGTGTGAAATCAGTGTATAGTTACCTGGGCTATTACAATGTTTGTCACCTTGGTGGTGAGATCATTGCGCCACAAAAGAATATTCCACGCAGTATGTTCATCTCTATTGCGGGGATAGCAGTATTGTATCTCTGTATGAATATCAGCGTGGCTTCCGTGTTACCCTTAGCACAAATCGAGCAAAGCCAGTTCGTGATCAGTGAATTCATCCAGCAGATAGCCGGTCCTAAAACCGCGATGATTGCTACTATCCTGATCCTCTGGATCGCGTTTGCATCTGTGTTTTCTGCGACACTGGGGTATAGCCGTATTCCTTATGCAGCTGCAAAAGACGGGGCCTTCTTCAAGGTCTTTGCAAAATTACATCCTACCAAGAACTTCCCTTATGTCTCCCTGCTGGTACTCGGTGCAGTTGCCTTTGGATTCAGTATGCTATTTAAACTCAAAGAGGTGATCAGTGCCATACTGGCCATGCGGATCATGATCCAGTTCATCGGGCAGGCCATTGGTTTACTGGCACTGAGCAAGCGCAAGGGCCGGGATTTTATGAAATGGAAAATGCCACTGTATCCAATACCTGTAATACTGGCGATCCTGATCTGGATCGGTATCTTCATTTCAACTGGTCGCAGCATGATGCTGGCAGGCCTGGGAGTTACCCTACTGGGAATGATTATCTATTACCTGAAAACTTATACAAAGGTGCTCCCTTATACCTATTCAATACTTACCAGATTTATCCGTTAGCCACCCTTTTTTTATCTTTTAATTCCTGCACCTGTGCAGCCGCATGTTCATTGGCCCAGCTTTCCAATGCTGCCAGTGCCGGACCCAGGGCCTTTCCTTTTTCCGAAATGCGGTAATATACTTCAGGCGGGAAGACCTGTCTTTCCTCACGAATGATCAATCCATCGGCCTCCATTTGCTTCAGGTGTTCCAACAACACCTTCTTGGCTACCTTTGGAATATTGCGCCACAGATCCGTAAACCGGATCTCCTGCTGGTGAAATAAATGAAACAGGATAATCGGTTTCCATTTCCCCGACAAGACCTCCAGGGCCACATTCAATCCGCAATGTTTAAACGCTGTGTAATTCATGGTTACAAAAAAGTATACTGGTTACCTTTCTGTCAACTTCATTCGTTTTTTACAAATTCCGCTGACCTTCGTATTGTCAAAATTAAATGAATTACAATGAAGTTACAATTGCTGCGCAATGCGACCCAGGTACTGACTGTAAATGACAAACAAATACTGATTGATCCCATGCTGGGGCCAAAAGGTGCTTATGATACAATTATCATGACTGATAACGGATTGCGTAATCCACTGGTAGACCTACCGGTAAATCCGCAGGAATTAATAAAAACAATCGATGCGGTGTTATTGACACATTTACATAATGATCATTGGGATTCCGTGGCGGTAGCGTTGCTGCCAAAGGATATTCCCCTCTTTTGCCAGGCAGGCGATGAAGATAAGATCCGGGAGGCAGGGTTTACAAATGTCACCCCGGTGGCAGATGAAATTACATGGCAAGGTATCACCATCAGCAGAACCAGCGGCCAGCATGGCACCGGTGAAATAGGTAACCTGATGGGCAGAGTATCGGGCTATGTGATCAATGACCTCTATATAGCAGGAGATACCATCTGGTGTGAGGATGTAAAAAATGCCATTGATAAATACCAGCCCAAACATATCGTACTCAATGGAGGTGCTGCACAGTTTGTAAAAGGTGATCCTATCGTAATGAGTATTGATGACATAAGGAAAGTACGCGATTATGCACCGGCGGCACAATTGATCATTGTACATCTCGAAGCTGTCAACCATTCCAGGCAAAGCCGTGAACAGATAAGAACTGCTTTTCCCGATCAAAATGTACGGGTACCGGATGACGGAGAATTTGTTTATATTTAAAACATGAAAATTTCCACCTCTTATGAACGTGCCGCCATGCCACAGGGCACAGCCGCCGTACTTGATACACGAACCATAGAAAATGCCAACGCCAACCTCTTATCAGTTTTGAAACCCGAACATTCCGTTCTGGACGTAGGTTGTGGCAGTGGCACCATTACAAAAGGCATTGCAAAATATGCCGGTAAAGTAACGGGTATAGACAGAAGTGAAGAACTCATTGCATTGGCAAAAGAAAACCCCGGTAACGTCACCTTTGTAGCAGGTGATATCCTGGACTATCAAACGGATGAGAAATTCGATATCATCACCACAGCCCGCACCCTCCAATGGATCGCCAATCCACAGGACGTAATTAAGAAAATGATCTCCCTGCTCAAGCCCAAAGGCCTGCTTTGCGTACTCGATTACAATCATGAGGTTATTCAATGGGATCCCGCACCACCACAGTCTATGCTGGACTTTTATGCAGCCTTTCTGAAATGGCGCGCAGATGCAGGCATGGACAATGCTATCGCAGATCATATCATTGACCTCGTATATATAAAGGCTTTGAAAATGACCGTAGAACAGCATGACGAATATTTTGAACGGGGTATGGAAGGATTCGATACCCACATCAGCCTCTGGAAAAAAGTAGCAGAAACAAGGGGGCATCAACTGGTAGCTGATGGCTACATCACCGAAGCAGACAGACTACAGGCCATCGAAGAATATGACACCTGGGCGAAAAAAGAAGCAAAGAGCATGCGCCTGTACCTGAAGGCGACGCATGCCACTTTTTAGATATTCAGCATATTCATACTGTGCGAATCGTACCTGTTGCCAACCGCAACACCATAAGATTCCAGTTGTGAAATCTCTGCTGGTGACAATGTCACTTCCGCAGCAGCGGCATTTTGCGCTATATATTTAACACGTTTTGTACCCGGAATGGCGGTTACGCCTTTCGAAAATACCCATGCCATTGCCAGCTGTGAAGGAGTCAGACCCTTTGCAGCGGCAAGGTGTTGGATCGCTTTCACCAACTCCAGGTTTTTGTAAAAGTTCTCTCCCTGGAAACGGGGAATGTACCTCCTGAAATCATCAGCCGGGAAATCGTCCGGACTTTTTAACTCCCCGGTAATGAAGCCTCTGCCCAATGGTGAATAAGCCACAAAACCAACCCCTAATTCCCTGATAGTATCCAATACCCCATTGGTCTCCGCCTCTCTTTCAAAGAGAGAATATTCGGTCTGTAATGCAGTAATAGGATGTACAGCGTGGGCTTTACGGAGGGTTTCAGGAGATACTTCGGAAAGACCGAGGTATTTTACTTTTCCTTCTTTGACAAGATCACTCATGGCACCTACTGTATCCTCGATAGGTACAGCGGGATCTGCACGATGTAAGTAATAAAGGTCTATATAATCTGTGCCGAGGTTTTGAAGAGAACGTTCCACAGCCTTACGTACATATTCAGGACGGCCGTTGATCACGCTCCATTCCATATGTTCGTTCTCATCGATGTAGAAACCGAATTTAGTAGCGATGGTGTATTTTTCACGGTTGCCTTTGATCGCCTTTGCAACTAATCTTTCATTTAATAATGGACCATAAGCATCTGCGGTATCCAGCCAGTTAATACCCAGTTCCAGTGCGCGGTGAATAGTGGCGATCGCTTCCGTTTCGTCAGCCTTACCATAGATGTCATTCCCACCAATAGCAGTCATTCCCATACAACCCAGCCCTTCTACCGGAACTTCCAGGCCCTGGCTGCCTAATTTTACTCTTTTGATTGCCATATTATTTGTTTTATGGTTACAAAAGTAGGACGGGGCGTTGGTTGGAAATTATACTTTTCAAAGGATTAATTTAAAGTTTCACCTCCTTGCGGGCAGCCAGCGGGGTGATCCCTGCATGCTTCCTGAAAAAACTATTAAAATAGGAAGCGTATTCAAATCCCAGGCTGAAGGCAATATCCGCCACGGGCATATCTGTATGCCTTAACAAGGACTTCGCCTCTGCCAGGATGCGTTCATTAATATGGGTGGTGGTCGATTTGCCCGTTATCTCCTGCACAGCAGCATTCAGGTGATTTACATGCACTGCCAGCTGGTCAGCATACTCCCCTGCTTTCTTAAATTGTAGGGTGAACTGGGGAGGATCTACCGGGAACTGCTTTTCCAGCAGGGTCAGGAACAACTGGGTGATCCTGCTGGCAGCATTTTTAGGCGCCGCATAGGCCACTGCCGGTTCCATCTTAATGGCCTCGTGGATAATGAGTTGTACCTGGTTACGGATCAATTCGTGTTTATAAATGTACTCACTGTCTATTTCCTCCCGCATGCGCAGGAAAATTCCTTTCAGGTATGCTGTTTGCACAGGGTTCAGTAAATAAAGGGGATCCCCGCCCGGTTTGAATAAACCGGAATCTTTCAGGCTTTCCATCCTGCCACCTTCCAGTAAGAAGGATTCTGTGAATACACAAAAATAGCCGCTTACCTCTGCCTCCGGGTTATCTGCCCAGCTATAAGGCACCATGGGATTAGTAAAGATCAGCGCGGGCTGGTCAAACCGGATGTTCCTGTTAGCGTAAAACAACTCCCCTCCACCCGAAAGGATCAGGGAGATCTTGTAGAAATCACGCCTGTTGTAGGAGGATAAGGTGCAATTGTTCTCTCCTGTAGCGGCTACCCGGAAAGCGCCGCCGATCTGCTCAAATCTCAGTAACTCATAATTTGACTGTGCCATACCCAAAATTACACATTTCAAAGGAAATCGTATATAACTGAATGTTCTTTTTTCAGATCAGCAAAACCGGGGAAGTTTCATTTTGACATCAATTCAAACTGGCTAAAAGCCACCCCTCTCCGGGTCCTGAATCCTAATTTTTCATACACCTTCACCGCCCGCTCATTCGCCGCATTCACATGGAGGAAAGGTAATACACCTTTGTCCAGGTTTTTTGCCACCACCTGTGCAACCAGTTGCTGTGCATAACCTCTGCCGGTAAAGTCAGGGTGTGTGACCACGGCACTTACTTCTGTGTACCCATCTATGCGCATACGCTCACCAGCCATGGCTACCAGGCGGCCTGACTGAAAAATGCCGAAATAATCACCCAGCAAAGGTGTCTGCGCATAAAAAAAACCGGGTTGCACAAGATTGACCAATGTCAACATGTCAGCCAGGTTTGCATTTTCCAATTTAACCACGTCAGGCTGTGGCACATTTGCTTTCGTATCACATACCATCTGCAGGCAATCATACTGTTTTATATATTGCCAGTTAGCAGGCAGCACAGGTACATCTCCTACCGTATATAATTTCTCTCCCACCTGCAACCAGTCGCTGAGTTCATTGAATGGCGCAGCTTTCATATCTGCGGCACCCATTAATTGTAAAACACCGGCCTGGTAACGTTGTGCTGTCGACGAGCCTTGTGCAAATGCGCGGTGCACTGTCTGCAATGCATGCCAGACAGGGTTATCTAAAATTGTCATAATAGTTCTGCCGTAAATTCTGTGCCATAAAAAAAGGCTGCATCAAAATTAAATTTGCCGGATTTAAGCTGGAGCCCCGGTAGCGACAAGAATGCGCTACCTTTGTGTGCTATGCTGTTTCCATCATTATTTAACAACATAATTATACTCTCTGCGCTCACTATTGTAGCGCTGCTGTGTATTCTTTCAAAGAAACTGACACCGGCAGCAGCCCTGGCGGCTATTGTAGTGGGCTGGCTCATTTTTGCCGGTGCGGGGTATGTAGGAGAGTTACAGTTATTCACATTCTTTGTATTGTCTGTGTTGGCCACGCGGCATGGTCGTGCATTGAAAGGAAAAGCTCATGGTGAGCAAAGAGATGCATTCCAGGTATTTGCGAATGGAGGTGTAGCAGCGATATTAGCAGTCTTTGCCATGATCGATTATAATCATACTGAATTGTATACTCTAATGATTGCGGGTTCACTGGCAGCTGCACTTGCAGATACTTTATCTTCTGAGCTGGGGATGGTATATGGAAAGCGAACTTTTAATATCCTGACATTCAAAAAAGAAGAAAAAGGATTGGATGGGGTGATCAGTATTGAGGGTACACTCATAGGAGCCGCAGGTGCCTTTATCATTGCTATGATCTATATGTGGAACCGGAGTTTGTGGATCATTACGGTAGCTGGTGTGGGCGGAAATATCATTGATTCAATACTGGGCGCTACCTTAGAAAGGAAGGGCATCATGGGGAACAATGCCGTGAACTTTTTGAATACACTAACAGGAGCATTGATGGCATTACTACTGTATTAAGAGCTGACTAAAAAGGGTACCCCCTCCCGGGTGGGTGATGAAGACGAAATGGCTTTTACGCAATTCTCAGCGCCTCCATTTTACTTTTTAGTCAGCCGCCCAATATGTTATTCCTTCTTTGGCTTCGGGAACACGCCATGCGTTGCCGCCCACTCTCTCCACAAGCCTTCCAGCTCTTTCACCTTCATTGGCTCCTGCGCTGCCAGGTCATACACCTCGCTCTTATCCTCCGCCAGGTTAAACAAATGCCAGGTACTGTCATTACTCATGGACACCAATTTCCAATTGCCTACTCTTGCATATCGCGCACCAAAATGCTCGTTGAACAATTCCTCATGCCCTGTCACAACTTTTCCTTTAAATGAAGGCACCAGGCTCACACCGCTACTTTGCCGGATCGTATGACCATTATAGTTAGCCGGATACTTTGCACCAGCCAGCTCAATGAAAGTATTCATAAAGTCCATCACATGCCCTACCTGTTTGCTATAAGCACCCTTCTTTACGGTGATCCCTTTCGGCCAGTAAGCGATCATGGGCGTATGAATACCGCCTTCAAATGATTCTGCTTTCCAATAGCGGTAAGGGGTATTGGCAACATTCGCCCAACGCGGACCAATGCTGTAATACGTTGTTTCCGGACCCGGCATTGCCTTCTTATCAGCATACTCAATCTTCCTGCCATCCCGCGTTTCATTCGGCCTGTCAAAACCTGGACCATAGTGATTACAGATTTCCGCACTCGCACCATTATCACTCAGGAACACAATCAAAGTATTATCCAGCTGATTCGTTTCTTTCAGGGCTTTGATGATCCTGCCAATGCCCTGATCCATCCTGTCAATCATGGCGGCATGTGTAGCCATTGCCGCAGCATCCCATTCCTTATCCGGATTAGATTCCCAGCTCTGCTCATCTTTAAACCGCGGAGATAATTTTGTGGTGGCAGCATCGATCAGGCCCAGCTTCACCATTTTTTTATAACGGGCTTCGCGGATTGCTTCCCATCCGCCTTTATAAGTATCCTTATACTTCGCAATATCCTCCGGCAATGCATGCAATGGCCAGTGCGGCGCATTCTCTGCTACATACAGGAAGAATGGCTGATCATCATTTGCATACCCTCTGATATACGCTACTGCAGTATCTGCAATAGCATCGGTATGATAGTAGTTCCAGGGTACTTCTTTGATGGGGGTAGTACCACTCACCAGGCTGAATGGATCATAGAAATCCACTACTCCCCAGATGGTGCCAAAGAATTTCTCAAACCCTCTGCTGGTAGGATACTGTTCAATAGGTGAAAATGCTGGATAAGTAGTATGGTGATTCAGCCAGCTTAGTTGCTCCTTCGGATCAGGCTGACCATTCGTATTGGCTACATGCCATTTACCAGACATCGCTGTATGGTAGCCTGCTGATTTCAGCACCTCTGCCAGGGTAACCGCATGCTCAGTAATATGCCCCTGGTAGCCTGGCTCATCTTCCGCATCCGTCATCTTGCCGATCCCTGCCTGGTGATTGTATAAACCCGTTAGCAACGAGGCCCTGGTAGGACAACAACGTGAAGTATTATAAAACTGCGTATACCTGATACCGTTCTCCGCGAGGTAGTTGATATTCGGTGTATTGATTTCACCACCATAACAACCCAGATCCGAGAAACCCATATCATCAGCCAGGATCACTACAATATTCGGCCTTGTCTTTTTGCCGGGAGGGGTAGCCTTCTTAAAGCCCCCCAAAGTAAACAACAGCATTGCTCCTGCACAAACAGTCGCAGCACCAAAGATTAACTTTTTTCTATGCATACTTGCTTTTTAAAACTACCAGTTGGGATTTTGAATCAGATTAGGATTCAGGATGATGCCCTGTTGTGGAATTGCCCATAAATAATCACGCTCCGGGTTAAACGCTCTTACAAAGCTGTTATTCACCACCGTGGTCAGCACACAGTTCTTCACATAGGCCATCCCCTTAATTGGACCTGGCATCACATGCTCCGCAGTTCTCCATCTCCTGATGTCGAACAAATGTAGTCCTTCAAATGCTAATTCTACAATTCTTTCGTGACGAACGGCAGCACGTAATGCTCCTGTGTCAAACCCGCAGGCAATGTATGCATATTCGCAGCTCCACGCTGACGTACTTTGTTAATCGCATCGTATACTGACTGATCACTACTGTTCTGCCCGATTTTTGCTTCTGCATACGTGAGCAATACTTCTGCATACCGAGGCTGTATCACAAGTTTGATATAACCTCTTTTTCCTGAAAAAGGTTTTCATTACACATGGTTTTATTATCCCCCCTTTATTCCTCAATGGTCATTCAATGGCAATCCCCTCCGCTGAAACTCCTTCCAGTTCAAATATTCGTCTCCATGCCGTTGCTCCTTCATCGTAATACAATTATCCACCGGGCATACCAGCTTACACAAGTTACACCCCACGCATTCATCCTCTTTAATAGCATACGTATTATACGGCTTGCCATAAGACAAGCTAATCGCCTGGTGTGAACCATCTTCACAACTGATATAACACAAACCACAATGAATACACTTATCCTGGTTGATATTCGCCACTATATGATAATTAATATCCAGCTCCTCCCAATGCGTCAATGTCGGCACTGATTTACCAATAAAATCATAAATAGTAGCAAACCCCTTCTCATCCATCCAGTTATTCAATCCTTCACACAAGTCTTCAATAATCCTGAACCCATATCGCATAGCTGCTGTACACACCTGCAAGCTGGTAGCGCCGAGTAACATAAATTCTACCGCATCGCGCCAGGTACTGATCCCACCAATACCAGAAACCGGCACCTTTGAGGTAAGCGGATCCTGGCTGATCGTCGTTAAAAACTTTAGTGCAATGGGTTTTACAGCAGGTCCACAATAACCACCGAATGTAGATTTGCCACCTACATTAGGATTGGGTACAAAAGTGTCTAAGTCTACCCCTGTTACTGACTGGATGGTATTAATCAGGGATAATGCATGGGTGCCTCCCGCTACCGCAGCTCTTCCTGTGGGAACGACGGAATGTACATTAGGCGTTAGTTTTGTAATGACCGGAATATGTGCAGCTTCCATTACCCATTCTACCACCATCTTTGCTATTTCCGGATCCTGTCCTACTGCGGCTCCCATACCTCGTTCCGTCATTCCATGGGGGCAACCGAAATTCAGTTCCAGGCCATGTGCGCCGGTGTCTTCTACTTGTTTGATTAATTCATGCCAGCTTTCCCGGTTATTATCAGCCATTAGGGATACAATCATGGCACGGTCGGGGAATAACCGGATGCATTCTTTGATTTCTTTCAGGTTGATGTCTAAAGGACGATCGCTGATAAGTTCAATATTATTGAGGCCCATAATACGGTAGCCGTTATAATCTACGGAGGAGTACCGGGAGGAGACATTTTTCACCTGGCTGCCTAAGGTTTTCCATACGACGCCGCCCCAGCCGGCTTCGAATGCCCTGAGAACGTTGACCTGTTTATCGGTGGGTGGTGCGCTGGCCAACCAGAAAGGGTTGGGTGATTTGATGCCCAGGAAATTGGTTGAAAGGTCTGCCATAAATTAGGATTGAAATAGTAAATTATTTTTGAAGCAGGTAACTGGATCTGAAACAGGTAATTTAATTTGAAGCAGGCAGATTGAATTTGAAGCAGATAATTGAATCTAAAACAGATAATTGAATTCCAAACAGGTAAATTGCCTCTGAAACAGGATTCAATTTACACTTCCTCTATTCCACCTCTCTAAACAAATACTTCAATATCGCCTTCGCTCCCTCCTTCCCTGCCTGCACCGCATCCACTACTTCCTTCCCCCCATTCACACAATCCCCACCTGCAAACACACCTGGCAAATTAGTCGCCGCATGCTCATTTATCAACACCCTGCCATGCTCATTATCTATCTTCGGCGCAGCCATCGTATACGGCAACTGCCCCGTCGCCTTAATCACCATATCTACATTTAACGAGATCAGCTCTCCCGTACCCACCGGTAACTTTCTCTCATCCAGGCGCATCACCTCACACACCAGGGTTTTCACATGTCCGTTTTCTCCCACGATCTCCTTTGGTGCTGCCAGCCAGATAATATTACACCCATCCAGTTTGGCGATATTCAATTCCGCTGCGGTACAAGGCATTTCTGCCTCCGTTCTTCTATATACCAGTGTCACCTCTTTTGCGCCTAAGCGCATTGCCTGCGTTGCTGCATCAATCGCAGTCATCCCCAGACCAATCACGGCCACCGATTCTCCTACCGGCACCTCCGGATAGCCCTTGGTACGGATTTCATAGATAAAACGAATCGCATCAACAACCCCGTTCAACTGCTCTCCGGAGATGGCTAATTGCCTGGCCATACCAACACCAAAAGCCAGGTATACAGCATCGTATTCCTGCTGTAACGTTTCCAGTAATACATCTTTGCCCAATTGCATATTATACAATACATGGATGCCTCCTAATGAAGTGATATAATCCACTTCCTCCTGGCAAAACTGAGGTGTCACTTTATAAGCCGCAATGCCATAGGTCATTAATCCACCGCCCTTGCCTTCCTTTTCATAGATCGTTACCTCCACTCCTTCCCTGGATAAGGCATGTGCACAACTCAGGCCTGCCGGCCCTGCACCAATTACGGCGACTTTTTTGCCATTGGAAGCCTGCCTGGTGAATAATGGCCATTTTTCATGAATAGCCCGCTCGGTAGCATAACGTTGCAGTTTTGCAATGGGAATAGGCGCTTCCTCCATGAGGTTGTATACACAGGCACCTTCGCACAATTTTTCTACAGGGCATACTTTTGAACAGCCTCCTCCCATGATGTTGGCAGAGAAAATGGTGTAGGCTGCGCCTTTTAAATTTTCTGTGGTGATCTGTTTAATGAATTTGGGTACATTGATGCTGGTGGGGCAGCTTTTCGTACAGGGCGCATCATAGCAGAACAGGCAACGATTGGCTTCTACCAATGCTGCATTGTGTGTTTCGAAGGGAGGATGGATGTCGCTGAAATGCTCGTCGTATTCCTCGTTTGTTAACCTGTTATTACGAAGGGCCATAATAAAAGTTTAAAGGTCTGTAATTGTGAGAACGGAGTGTCTTTTGAACAAACGAACGACTCACAACTCTGTCAATTTTCCATACGTCTCCGGCCTCCGGTCTCTGAAAAACTGCCATACACTCCGCACTTCATCTATCATCCCCAAATCAAATTCTGCCACCAGCAACTCATCTTTATCTTCTGAGGCCTGTGCAAAAATCTGCCCTCTTGGGTCCACGAAATAAGAAGAACCATAAAACTTCCCTAAGTTCCAAGGCTTCTCTTCTCCTACTCTATTAATACATCCCATGAAATACCCATTGGCTGCTGCATGCGCCGGCTGCTCCAGTTTCCAGAGATACTGAGACAAGCCTGCGACTGTGGCAGAAGGGTTATATACGATCTCTGCACCATTCAATCCCAATACACGCGCGCCGTCCGGAAAATGCCGGTCATAACAGATGTATATGCCCACTTTCGCATACCGGGTCTGAAATACAGGATAGCCCAGGTTCCCTGGTTTGAAGAAAAACTTTTCCCAGAAACCGGATGTATGTGGTATATGATTCTTTCTATATTTTCCTAAATATTTTCCATCAGCATCAATGATCGCTGCTGTGTTGTACAATACCCCTGCCTGCTCTTTTTCATAGACTGGTACGATGATCACCATATTGTACTTTGCTGCGTATGCTGCCATACGTTCTGTAGTGGGGCCAGGTACCGGTTCTGCGGATTGGTACCAATCGCTGTTCTGACCGGGGCAGAAATAAGGGGTGTTGAAAATTTCCTGCAGACAAAGGATCTGCACTCCTTGCTCTCCCGCTGCCTCTATCAGTGGCACATGTTTTTGGAACATGGCTTCTTTGATTTCTTCAATGGTACCTTCGCCTTCAGTCTTCGGTAAGCTCATCTGGATTAGCCCTGATTTAATGATGCGTGACATGGGATTGTATGGTTTTGGTTAATAATGGTAATGCCTATTGCTTATTGCTTATTTGGGAGGTAACAAACGATCAAATGCTGTTACTTTTTTTTAGAAAACAATGATCAAATGCTGTTGCTTTCTTTATAGATAACAATGATCAAATGCTGCTACTTTCTTTATAGATAACAAACGATCAAATGCTGTTACTTTATTTATAGATAGCAATGATCAAATGCTGTTACTTTATTTATAGATAACAAACGATCAAATGCTGTTGCTTTCTTTATAGATAACAAACGATCAAATGCTGTTACTTTATTTATAGATAACAATGATCAAATGCTGTTGCTTTTTTTATAGATAACAAACGATCAAATGCTGTTGCTTTCTTTATAGATAATAAATAAATGCTTTTTGCTTTCTTCTAAATTTCAACTTGAACTCATTTCATAATTAATATTCATGCATTGATTATCAGCCGGAAACACCTATTATGAAATACGTTCTAAATAAATCCCTTCACTTTATCCCTTTTAATAAACTTCCCTGCTCCTTTCTCCAGCAAACACTCTCCATTCTCTATCGCCACCTGCCCCCGCAACAACACCATCTTCACCTTACCTGTAACAGGCCAGCCCTCATACGCAGAGTAATCCACATTCATGTGATGACCGCTTACCGACAACACATGCGCTTCATTCGGATCAAAGATCACCAGGTCCGCATCACTTCCTATCCCAATCGTGCCTTTGCGCGGAAACATCCCAAATATCTTTGCCGGATTTGTACATGCTACTTCCACAAATTTGTTGAGTGAAATCCTTTTTCCATGCACGCCTTCACTATATAATAATTCCATCCTGTTCTCTATTGCCGGATGGCCATTCGGAATCTTTGAAAAATCATCCTTACCCATCAATTTCTGCTCCCACATAAACGGGCAATGATCTGTAGCTACCACATTTACCAGGCCCTGATTAATGCCTGCCCAGAGTGTAGCCTGATCTTTGGGCTCCCGCAATGGCGGACTCATTACCCATTTTGCACTTTCAAATCCCCTTTCATAATAAGACCTGTCCAGTAACAGGTATTGAATACAGGTCTCTACAAATACGTGCTGATTGCGCCGGGTGGCATTGCGCACTGCATTCAGCGCTCCTTCGCAGGTGAGGTGTACGATATAGCCAGGGCAGCCTGTATAATTTGATAGATCTGCAAAGCGGCCGGAGGCCTCTGCTTCGGTGACTTCTGGCTGGGAAATGTAATGATAACGGGGAGATAAATTACCGTTTGCTCTGTTTTGTGCTACCAGGTAATCTATCACATCTCCGTTGGTGGCATGGACTGTAACCATTCCACCATGTTTTTTGACTTCCTGCATCAGTGCGACCATCTGCCTGTCGTCTATCATCAAAGCACCTTTGTAGGCCATGAATGTTTTGAAAGAAGTGATGCCTTCTTCCTCTATCATGGTTTTTATTTCTGTTTTTGTGTTCTCATTGAAGTCCGTCACTGCCATGTGGAAACTGTAATCTCCAACTGCGGTACCACGGGCACGGCTATTCCAGTCGTCGAGTGCTTCTTTTAGTGAATGACCTTGTGTTTGTAGTACAAAATCAATAACGGTGGTGGTGCCGCCAAATAAGGCGGCGCGGGTGCCGGTTTCGTGGGTGTCACTGGAGAAGGTACCCATGAATGGCATGGCCAGGTGGACATGCGGGTCGATGCCGCCGGGGAAAATTAGTTTGCCGTCGGCGTCTATTTCCCGGGTAGCATTGAATGGAAGGTTTTTACCGATGGCGGTGATTACTTCTCCTTCTATAAAAATATCCGCGATGTAATCATCGGCAGCTGTAATGATTCTTCCGTTTTTAATCAGCAGTGACATATTCGATAGATTTTATTGTTCGCGTTAGCGATGGAAAATCAATATCACAAACCAGGTATTCTATAAATCAAAAAAACGTTGTCTCACCAGTATAGACCATTTCACAATTAAAGCCATTCTATAATTCAAAAAAAGTTACCTCCCCAGTATAAATCATTTTCACAATTAAAGCATTCTATAAATCAAAGAAATTTGCCTCATCAGTATAAACCATTTTCACAATTAAAGCATTCTATAAATCAAAAAAAGTCACCTCACCAGTATAAACCATTTTCACAATTAAAGCATTCAATCATTCAAAGACGACTACACCAATGCTTTTCCTGCTCAACTTTCCGCCGCTAATTATCGGTCCTACTTTCCGCCGCTCCCATCCAATCCTACTTCCAACTCTACTCCCTCACCTACTTCGCAGCCACATACTCCACCGCTCTTACTGACCGCATCATCAACATATACCCAATCCCTGAAACAAAGAACCCCACAAACCACGCATAACTGTACATCCCAATTATCCATCCCGGCAATGCATCCGCAGCTATCACATGTATTGTTGCCAGGAAACCTGGTATATTCGGTGCAATCCCTAACAGTAATGCCAGCATTGCATACCTGTTATACCCATTCCTATAACTATACCTGCCATCATGCTGATACAATTCATCCAATTCCAGTTGCTGTCTCCGCAGCATGTAATAATCTGCTATCATGATCCCTCCTACTGGACCCAGCAAACTGGAATACCCCACCAGCCAGGTAAATATATATCCACTCGGATCAGCTACCAGTTTCCAGGGGAATATGAGGATCCCAATAATTCCTGTGATAAAGCCTCCCGTACGGAAACTGATCTTCGCAGGATTCAGGTGTGCAAAATCATTGGCAGGACTTACAATATTCGCTGCTATGTTAGTAGCCAGTGTTGATATCGCCACCGCTATCATTGCTATACTCACCAGTACTTTATTATCAAATTTACCAGCCAGTACAACCGGATCCCAGATCGTTGTGCCATATACGATTGTCGTAGCTGATGTAACCACCACACCAATGAATGAAAACAATGTCATGGATGTAGGTAATCCAAGTGCCTGCCCTTTTACCTGGGCCTGCTGACTGCGTGCATATCGTGTAAAATCAGGAATGTTCAATGACAGCGTAGCCCAAAAGCCCACCATACCAGTTAACCCGGGAATGAAGAATGCCCAGAATGAAGCGGCGTTTGTGAACTTTGACGGCTGTGTAAGGATAGGGCCTAATCCACCACTTACTGCATGAATGGCCCAGTATAGTAAAGCCAGTGCCGCCACAGGCAGGAAAATCGCTTTGAAAACCAATAATTTTTTTATGCTGTCGATGCCTAAATACACGACATACATATTCAGTATCCAGAAAAGAATAAAACAGATTGCCGGACCAGTTGCCAATCCCCAGGAAGCGGGGAATACCAAGGGCAATTGTTCCAATGCCGGGATCCATAGCCGAAGCATCTGGTAGATGGCAAAACCACCAATCCATGTTTGAATACCAAACCAACCGCAGGCAACGATGGCCCTTAGCAGCGCCGGCACATTAGCCCCTTTGGTTCCAAAGCTGGCGCGGGCAAATACAGGGAATGGGATGCCGTATTTGGTGCCTGCCTGACCATTTAAGATCATGGGAATCAATACGACGGTATTGCCTGCGAAGATCGTGAGGATGGCCTGCCACCAGTTCATACCTCCTTCTATCAGCGAACTGGCAAGCATGTAGGTGGGGATACACAGGCTCATACTAATCCAGAGTGCTGCATAATTCCAGGTATTCCAGGTCCTGCTGCCGGCAGGTACGGGTGCCAGATCTTCACTGTACAAATTGGTAGGCATATTACGTGAGTTGTTTTTTTAATTGAAATCGGGCATAAATACTAATTGTTTTCTTATTTTTTTATGCCGACGCTCAGCTCACATACTCATCCGCTATTCCCAATGCATCATCAATTATCGCTAATCCCTCATCCATCTGCTCTTTCGTGATACTTAGCGGCGGGGCGATAAATACATAATTCCACCTCACAAAGGCATACATTCCCAACTGCTTTATCCGGCCTGCCACCTTATTCATGACCATCATTTCCTCCGGCTTCGCATTAAACGGCGCCATCGGCTCCTTCGTCTCCCGATTCTTTACCAGTTCTATGCACCCCAATAATCCTGTTGTTCTAAAATCTCCAATACTGGGATGCTGCGTCTTCATCTCCTCGACCCTTGCCTTCACATATTCGCCCATCCTCGCTGCGTTCTCCAGCAAATGCTCATCTTCATAGATCTGCAACACCTCTACTCCGGCTGCACAGCAAACCGGATGCGCTGAATAAGTCAAGCCCAGCCATAATGTACGTTCGTCAAAATGCGCCGCTATCTGGTCACTTACTATCAGGGCACCCAATGGTAAATAACCTGCTGTTATTCCTTTTGCTGTCGCAATCATATCGGGAACTACGCCATGCACATCACAGGCAAACCATTTTCCTGTTCTTCCAAATCCACTCATCACTTCATCTGCTATGAGCAGGATGCCATGTTTATCACAAATCGCCCTGATCTTTTGCAGGTAATCGGGGGGATATTTGATACAACCAGAACTGCCACTTTCCCCTTCCATGAGGATCGCCGCTACATTTTCCGGTCCTTCAAATTCGATTACCCTTTCCACATGGCTGACACATTCCCGTGAACAGGAACTCATTTCCTTTCCCCAGGGGCACCTGTAGCAATAAGGGTCTTCGACATGAACAAAATTCGGGGCCTGCTGCGCATCCACGGCCAGTTTCCGGGGATCACCCCCTGCACTCATGGCTACATAGGAGGCGCCGTGAAAGGCACGGTAACGGGTGATGATCTTATGCCTTCCGGTATAAAGTCTTGCCAGTTTTACGGCATTTTCAATAGCGCTCGCGCCACAAACGGTAAATAATGTCTTCGTTAAATTCCCAGGGGAAATAGCTGCCAGCTTCTTTCCCAGTTCTCCTCTTGCTGCGGTAACACAACCTGGCGTGACATAACTCACTGCCTGCATCTGCCTCATGACTGCTTCAGTTACCCGCTGGTTGCCATGACCGATATTGACATTCATTAAGCCGGATGAAAAATCCAGGTAGCGTTTATCATCGTAATCATACAAATACACGCCTTCCGCATGTTTCACTGCGATGGGTTGCAGGCCTTTCTGCTTGCTCCATGAAAATAGCGTATAGTCAAGATTATCCTGGATAATCTCCTGGGCAGTTGACAGGTCAACAATTGCAGACATACTATTATTTTTATCAGATTTGAAATTCAACTTCCTTATCTGGAACTCATTTCATAATCACCATTTAGGTATTGATTATCAATTTAAAATACCTGTTTATGAAATGAGTTCCAGTTACTGTCGTATTTCTGTATGCTATTCAGATGGGAAGATTCTACTGGCACAACCACACCTACCACACCGTCAACTCATCCAATTCACACCCTCCTCCGGGTTCCACTTCGTCGTACTCTTCTTCAACCTCGTCCAAAACTCAATCGCACTCTTCCCCGTTATATCCCCCACCCCAAACTTACTCTCATTCCAGCCTCCAAACGAAAACGGCTCCCTCGGCACCGGCACCCCCACATTCACCCCAATCATCCCCGCACTCGCTCTCTCCGCCACATACCGCGCCATACTGCCATTCTGTGTAAACACAGACGCAGCATTCCCATAAGGGCTTGCATTTTCTATATCAAGTGCTTCATCTATGGTGGAAGTGCGAAGTATACTTATCACAGGTCCGAATATTTCTTCCTTCGCTACAGACATGTCCGGGCTAACATAATCAATGATCGTGGGTCCTACATAAGTACCGTTTTCCTTACCCGGTACTGCTGCGCCTCTGCCATCTACCAATATGCGGGCGCCATTATTCTCTGCTTCTGTAATATACTGTTCTATTCTCGTTTTTGCAGCTTTATTAATCACCGCTCCTAAATTTTTCCCGGGAATAATTTTCCGTGCCTCCTCACACAAAAGCGCTACGATGTGGTCCACATCCCCCACTCCCACCATCGCCGACGCCGCCATACATCGCTGCCCTGCACAGCCACTCATAGAAGCCGCAATATTTTGCGCCGTCATATCCGGTTTGGCATCCGGCAATACCAGCAGGTGATTCTTAGCCCCTCCCAGCGCCAGGCATCGCTTCAAATTATGTGTAGCCCGCTGGTATACGATCTTAGCCACCTTTGTAGATCCTACAAAAGAAACCGCTGCTATACCAGGATGATCACAGATCGCGTTCACGATCTCACTATCACCATTCACAATATTAAACACCCCATCCGGCAAGCCCGCCTCCTTTAATAAGGAAGCCAGCAGGCCCACACTCAAAGGCACCTTTTCCGATGGCTTTATGATCATACAATTGCCCAGCGCAATGGCATTAGGGATCGTCCAGTTAGGCACCATCGCCGGAAAATTAAAGGGAACGATCGAAGCCACCACGCCAAGAGCTACGTGGGTAGTACGGCATTCCACTCCACTGGATACCTCCAGCACCTCGCCGGTTACCAGCTGTGGCAGCGAGGTCGCAAACTCCGTGAGCTCTATACATTTTTCTACTTCCTGTACCGCCTCTGCATACGTCTTCCCGTTCTCTTCACTGATCATACTGGCCAGCGTTTCCAGGTTTTTCTCCAACAGGAACTTGTATTTAAAAAATACCTGCACCCGCTCCTTAATAGGTGTACGGCTCCAGGCAGGAAACGCCTTTTTTGCTGCCTGTACAGCAATATCCAGATCTGCAGCCGTTGAACAGGGCAATGCTGTCAATAATGTGCCGTCAATTGGAGAGATGACGGGAATAGTACGATCGGAAGCGATTTGGGTAAAACTTCCATTTACAAAATTCTGTAATTGGTCGTATTTCATGCCTGGGGTATTTGGGTGAAAACTTGTAAGTGGATGCGTAGCCACTGCCATTTTTGATACGATAACATCAATTTACTGAAAAAAATGTAGATTTATCACATATTTTCTGAAATTTTTGTATCACAACCCTCTTTATGGCGAAGCATAAACTCCCTGAGAACATCCCGGCCCAACTCGATGACCTCGATTTTTCCATTTTATCGCATTTACAGCAGGACGGCAGGGTATCCTTTACCGTAATTGCCGAAAAGCTGAATGTATCCATCGGCACCATCAGAACCCGGTTTAACCGCCTTATTGAAGACGGTACCATCAGCATCATTGGCAGAGTAGATCCGGACAAAGTAGGTTTCAGGTCCTATGCACACATCGCCGTCTATATCCGCCCCGCTACCTTCAAAGAACAGGTAGCCAGGCACATTGCCCAACTCCCCGAAGTAAGTTTCCTGGCCATGACCTCCGGCGCCTATGACCTGGAAGTAAATGTAATGTGCAGAGACAATGACCATTTAGTACAGTTTGTGAACCAACTGTCTGAAATCGAAGGCGTATACCAAACAAATACCACCATCTACTTCAAGGTGTATAAGTATGCTCAGCCCGATTTAAGCCTCTTAAAGGAATAATTTCCTTTTTTTACCAGCCAAATTATACCGACCGGTATTGCAACCTCACCGCAGTCATCCTGCCAAACGCCCAACTATGGCCCGAAAAGGGAGATAACCCGCTAATAACCTGCCTATATCCCGCCTGTAAGCCGCCTATAAGCCGCATTTATAAAGAGGCGGGATATCTACGGAATATCTACGGGTTAACCCCGGCTTAGCTCCTTTTTTTGACGGTTGTTTAACACTTGCTCCAGGCGATTCTCTTTAATTTTGCACCCGGACACAAACGATTAACCAATGATTGTATTAGACTCATTTTACAACCGCAAACAGGAGATCATGCACGGCGTCATTCACGCCGTAGGCATTCTCTTCGGGCTGAGTGCCCTCCCCGTGCTGACCGGTATTGCCGCTACCCATGGCAACACCCCCGGCATTGTAGGTGCCGGCATTTACAGCTTCTGCTTTATCCTTTTATTCACCTGCTCTACCGTATACCACCTGGCCCAGGAGCCGCAAGTCAAAAAGCTCTTCGTGGTACTCGATCATATCAGTATCTATTTCCTTATTGCAGGTACCTATACACCATTCCTGCTGGTGTTTATGAACAATGCCTTCGGCATCACACTGCTTTGCATTCTGTGGGGACTCACCGCTATCGGGGTCGTGTTTAAATCTTTTTTTACAGGGCGCTTCAATATTCTAAGCACCATCATCTACCTGATAATGGGATGGATCATGATCGTAGGCGGTAAAACATTCTTTAACTACCTGCCCATCCCTGTCATCGTCATGATTGCAATAGGTGGTGTCTTATATTCTATTGGCGTATATTTCTATCTCAGGGAAAAAGGCGCTTATACCCACGCCGTATGGCATAGCTTCGTGCTAGCTGCCGCCATTTGTCATTATGTGGCAGTACTACTATCCGTGTAGAATTTTTATTTTGGAGCTATAAAATTGAATGTTATGAAGAAAGCCATGCTGCTGTTGCTGATATGCCTGACCGGGGTACAGGTCAGTCAGGCACAGGACAAGCCACGTTTCCAGGAGGATGTCCAGACGATTAAACACTATGATCAAATGTACGCCCCTCCTGCAAACCCGATTCTTTTTGTAGGTAGCTCGTCTATCCGTAAATGGGAAGACCTGGAAAGAACCTTTGCATCTTACGAAGTAATGAACAGAGGGATTGGCGGTGCAAAAGTGAATGATATTATTTTTTACCTGGATGATATTGTGTTCCCTTATCACCCAAGAGAAATTGTATTGTATGTAGGTGAAAACGATATTCCCGATGGCGTGCCCGCAGATACCGTACTCGCACGTACGAAAAACCTCATTGCAGGCATCCGTGCAAAACTGCCGGAAACACCCATCACGTATATCTCCATCAAACCAAGCCCTTCCCGCGATAAATACAGGCAAACCGTACAGGAATCAAATACTCTGATTAAAGAATTTCTGAAAACACAGCATAAAATTACATGGGTAGATGTATATACGCCCATGCTGACGAAGGAAGGGAATTCAAGACCGGAGATCTTTCAGAGCGATATGCTACACCTGAATAAGGATGGTTATAAGATCTGGAAGAAATTAATTCAACCGACACTGATTAAGTAAAAAACATTCGTGAAAGGCGGCATTCACCAGGGTGAATGAAAAGCATGTTCAAATAAAGAGGTTATACCCAAAGTAAAACTACCCGGATTTAGTTCGGGTACCTGATGGAGAGAATTTTTATTGATGTAATTCTCAATGCCTTCAAATTACTTTTGATATAACCTCTTCTATTTTTAATCTGAAATTCTTTCCAGCGGCAATTTCAATCCACCCGTCATCAGGTACGCCTTCACCACTTTTCCCGCGGCATCCGTTACAAACTCTATCTGCCTGTCTGTACCATCACCATAATAGAATTTCTTTTCTGATTCAGGTATCAGCTCTATATCATCTATCCCATTCCCCTTGCGGTATAATTTACCCTCTTTCCTGATCAGCGCTATAAACATCTTTGAATAATAAGTGCCCACATAATTATCAATGACAGCATTATTAATCGCCACCTGCTTATGCACATAAGGATTCACAACCGGCATATCCAGCATTATACCTGCCAGCGCACCCGCTATGTAAGGCGCATTGGATTCATTGTTTGATAATACGATCACATTAAAATCGCCGTCCTTATACCAGCTGATAAAAGAACGATACCCAGGTATCCCCCCACTGTGCCAGATCCTGGGATGCGTATCCAGGCTATCTACAAACAAACCATAACCATAGTTACCCATGTAAGCAGTCGTCATTTTCTTCGTACTCGTTGCCGACAATACTTTATTGCCCAGCAATGCCTGATCCCAGGCCAGCAAATCACTCACCGTAGCATACATACCACCAGCGGCATACGGACCTGACATGGTATAGAATGGGATATTGTAATCGCCCCAGTAACCATGTGTACGATAAGGTAAAATCGTATCCGGCCGATCCATGCCCGTATTCTTCAGCCCTGCTTTATCAGTAATTAATTTCAGGTTATCCACAAAAGACTGACCCGTTACCTTCTCTATGATATACCCCAACAGGAAATAATTGGAATTACTATATGCCCATTGTGTACCCGGTGTAAATAAATATGGTTGATGCTGAAAACTACGGATAAAATCTGCCGGCGCCACATCCAGCACGTCCGAGTGAAGATCGCTTTCAGGCAGTGTTGTATAATCCACGATCCCCGTTGTCTGGTTTAGCAACATGTGAAGAGTGACCTGGTCACCCTGCGGAAAATCGGGGAGATATTTATTGAGCTTGTCATCCAGGCTCAGTTTACCCGCTTCTTCCAGGTGAAGAATACAGGCAGCCGTGAACTGCTTGGTTATAGAACCGATGCGATATTTGCTATTTATAGTGTTTTTCACATGCCATTCCCTATCTGCTTCTCCAAAGGAATTACTATAGATGATTTTCCCTTTCCGGGCAACTAATACGGTGCCACTAAAATTAGCAACTGTAGTCTGCGCACGCATATATGCCTCCATTTTCAATGGAATCGTGGTTTGCGCATGGACCACAAAGGGTAAGAGGATAAATGCAAATATCTTTTTCATAGAATGAAGATACGATTTCCAAAAACTAAATAATGTTCACATCGATTACCCCTTCAGCATTCGTGAGTTTTGCAATACAATCATCACTGAGATGACGGAGGTGCAATTTCTTACCGGATTGTTTGTACCGTTCCGTCAATTTATCCAATGCCTGGATGGCACTCATATCGGTGACGCGACTGTTTTTAAAATCAATAATGATTTCCTCCGGATCGGTGTCTATATCAAAGCTGGCATTAAAGGTGCTGACAGCGCCAAAAAATAAAGGTCCATTCACTTCGTAGTGTTTAATTCCCCGGGCATCCGTGTAATTTTTTACATACAGTTTGTGCGCGCTCTCCCAGGCAAATACGAGCGCGGAGATCACCACACCCGCTAATACGGCCAGTGCGAGGTTATGCAACCATACCGTGATGCCGGCTACGAGCATGCCGGTAATGACATCATGAAGAGGCATTTTATTAATGAGGCGGATACTGATCCATTCGAAGGTACCGATAGCCACCATCATCATTACCCCAACCAAGGCCGCCATTGGCACTTTTTCAATGACCGGTGCACCAAATAGAATCACCATTAAGATGGTGATAGCTGCAACGATACCTGATAAACGGGCCCTGGACCCGGCTGAAAGGTTCACAAAGGTTTGCGCGATCATCGCACATCCCCCCATACCGGTGAATAAACCATTTAACACATTCGCACTCCCCTGGGCAATACATTCTTTATTGCTACGTCCTTTTGTACCTGTGATGTCATCCACTACATTTAATGTAAGCAAAGATTCAATCAAACCTACACCTGCCATTACCAATGAATAAGGGAAAATAAGTTTCAATGTTTCAAACGTCCAGGAAATAGCCGGAATATGAAACGGAGGGAAACCACCACTAAGTGCAGCAATATCCTTTACTGTCCTTGTATGAATACCAAAACCCAATACCAGCCCAAATACAATGATGATAGCGACGAGTGATGCTGGTACTGCCTTTGTTAACTTAGGAAAGAAGAACACGATGGCAATCGTTAATAATACCAAACCCAGCATGATATACAAGGGGGAACCTGATAACCATTCTCCACCGGGTATTTTAAACTGCTGCAACTGGGCCGTGAAAATGATAATCGCCAATCCATTTACAAATCCATACATCACCGGTTGCGGTACCAGCTTTATAAATTTCCCCAGGCGAAACACACCGACCAGTATTTGTAAAAGTCCAGCCAGCATAACTGCTGCAAATACATACTCGATTCCATGCGATTGCATCAGGGCTATCAATACTACTACTGTCGCCCCCGCTCCACCGGATACCATGCCAGGACGACCGCCTAATACTGCTGTTACCAAACCCATGATAAAGGCAGCGTATAAGCCGGTTAAAGGTGAGAAACCTGCTAATATTGCAAAGGACAGGGATTCCGGAATCATGGTCATGGCTACCGTGAGCCCTGCCAGGATTTCGTTTTTAAAATCAACTTTTTGCTTAAAGTCAAATAAATTCAGGTAAGCCATTATGCTGCTTTATTAATTGTGCGCGGGGCGCAAAGTTAGCCGATTTTTTCCGCCTTTCCTTTAATTTCGCGCTATGCCCATACCTGCAAACATCTTATTCAATGCCCTAAAGCATCACAAAGGCTATATCCGCCAGCAGATCGCCACTGCTACTCCCACCACTTTACCCGGTTTACTGAAGAAACTGGGGAACTCCCAAATGGATATTTACTATGGATATTTAACACCGGAAAGACTGTTTGAAGAGGTATTAGCCCAGATCCCTGCGGAAACAGCAAGCGCTTACCTGGCCTGGCTAAACGGGGAGTATAAGGAGATCATATTATCTGACAACTCAAAATGGATCCTACTGGAAGGTAATGTACCGGGGCAATACATCCATCTGCACCCCGCCAGGTATTCACCGGAAAGCATGCGGGTAAAAGCGCCTATCTTAAAAACAGCCATTGCCTGTATTGTATGTCATCCCCGGATAGTACACCCGGACCTGGTTATGGTCAATCAAATACGCAAGACGATACTGCAGCTCTCTCCTGTTAAAGACCTTGCCCAGTGTCAGCACCTGTGGCAGGTGATGAAGATGCTACTTGTCTGAATAAATTTTCCTTTGTCAATACAGGTTCATTGGGATCCGGTCTGTTTTTGTATTTAACACCGGTGATGAGGCCAGGTGATTGCTAAGACTGGTATGATATTTCTTATGACATAAAGAAAAACCGATTAGATTATGATGGACAAAATGCTTGAGAACGCTTATCATTGGATCGTTCTCTACGCAGGATGGACACTGTTTACCGGGGGCCAACATATGGAGATGATGAAATTGAATCTTTCCTGAAATCCTCTTTTCTATATCCTACATCATTTTTTCCTTCCCACTTACATTCGCATTGCAGGTATCTGCATTGAAAGGCTGTCCGGGTACATTGGCGCAGACAGCATTAAATAAATTTTCCCAGTCCGCTGTAAAGCGTTCTATATTAAATCGTTTGAGAGCCGTCTCCCTGGCTGCCTTACCCATTCGTGCTGCCTGTTCCGGATCATTCATCAGCAGTTTCATTTTATCTACCAGGAAGTCGAGATCAGTGTGGATCCAGCCATTCACGCCATTTTCAATGACGGTCACCAGTTCGGTGGTAGCCAGGCCAATAACAGGTAACCCCTGCATCATTGCTTCACATACTGCCAGTCCTAAGCTGGTATGGCGTACCGGGTGAAAGAAGTAGCGGTACTTACCTCTGAAAGCAGGCAGCTGCGGATGCAATACTTCGCACCCTCCTACTGCTTCGTTGCCCATGCCTGCAAGATCTACCGGCACCTGTTTACTTACCTGCTGGAATACATCCCAGCCAAGTGCACGGCCCCGCTGCGGGAGGTGATTGATAACGGTAATGCCCTTATCCAGTTCCCCGGTATAAGGGATATCCGAATCAGTGACACCATGCTCTATCACGGTCACAGGAGTACGATTATTATCCCACATCAGGCGATTATAGTGTGTGACATGTACAAGGCAGATACGACGGTCATTCACCGTATGGCGGGTGCCAAAAGGGCTTTTGAGCGGGGTATTGTGCTCCAGGTACACCCTGGGTAGCCTGCGCTGTGTAGGTGTCAGTATTTCGTATTGATCTACGAGATAGTTCTTTACTGACTGGTACATGATGACATCAAAGTCATAGTTCTTCACCATATCAGCAGGAATTTCAATTACATTACTTCCAAAAGGAAATGTTCTTCCACGACCATAGTAACCGGGCGTACGCTCATCATTTACAGGGATATATATATCATAGTTCCCTTGTGACAGATAATACAAATAACTTCCGTGAATATGCCATGTAAAGATTTTCAATCTGGTTCCATTTCCAACCCGGGTCATCATACAAACAGAAATTTGATTTTATAGTGAGTGAATATTTTTCGCATTGTTGATAGATTATAGCCAAGCATACATGTGGAACGTTCGTCAGATAGTGCTTAGTGCCTCTTGCTAATAGTAACAAGAAGCAAACCAATAGTACTCAATGAATAAGGAAACCTTGTGTGAACAGGCGTTTGTTCGGATGAAAGTGTTCCGCAGTGGGCGGGGTTTTGAAAGCCGTTGAGAAAGTTGTTCCCCAATTGTAGGAACCATGGGAACAGGTGAAGGTAATGTACAGATCGCCCGAAATCCTTTTCCGGGGCGGTTAAAAAGACAATATTGATAGAGAAGAGTACGGCCAGTAAAACGCTCATTTTTCAAATTAATATACGCTACAACTGTAGTTGAATTTGATAAGATGATTACGATATATTAATTTTAGTAGTGAATAAATCTTTATTGTTATGCCCGAAATTCCAGACCTTGAAGTGTTCAGTATGAACCTCACTAAATTACTGAAAGGGAAAGTGGTAAAAAAACTGGAAGTACCCTTTCCTAAAAAGCTCAAAACGCCCATAGCCACACTAAAGAAACAAATTGAGAAAAAGCAGCTCACGGAAATATATAGGGAAGGGAAACAATTACGACTTGCATTTGGCAAGGATATAAGGTTAGGCTGGCATTTAATGCTGCATGGAGAACCTGCATTGTTTGAAGGAAACAAATATCCTAAATGGACGATCATCGCCCTGCAGTTTACAGATGGTACCGGATTGGCGATGACTGACTTCCAGGGTCAGGCCATGGTGACACTAAATCCGGAAGAAAGTGAGGTACCTGATGCCATGTCGAAACAAGTAAATACAAAATACCTGCAGACAGTGTTAAGCAATTCGAAAAAGAAAATAAAAGATGTGCTGATGAACCAGGACCTGATTCGCGGCCTGGGAAATGCCTACACAGATGAGATCCTCTATGAGGCCCGTATTTCACCGTTCTCTGTTGCTGACAAGATCCCGGCTGCCCGGGTGAAAGTACTTGCCAGTAGTATTAAAAAAGTATTGAAGGATGGTATGAAGCAAATCCTCAAACATGATAAGGACCTGATTAGCGGAGAATACAGAGACTTCATGAAAGTGCACCATGCGAGAAAAGAGAAGAGCCCCGGAGGGGCTTCTATTCAATCGCATAAAGTAGGCTCACGTAAAACTTATTATACAGATGAGCAGGAATTATTTTAAGCGGTACTTTCGGAACAGCTCACATGAGATTCGTCCGGTTATTTAAGGCATCTGCGGATAAAAATGAATTGCTTTTTGCCCAGGAAACGATCTGTTTTTTTCCAAAGCTTGTAGTCATACTCAATGAGTTCATTAAGTGCGTAATCCCAGATGTTATTATCGAAGCGGCATTCCCCGATAAAGGTACCACTTGGTTGCCTGCTCAGGTAAATTTTGATCCAGTAGAAATCTTTGTAATCATGGCCGGGTTCGGTGATCTCCCTTTCAAAGACTTCTTTGATAGCCGGATACAGGATGTCGGGGAAAGTGTTGTCATGGAGTTCTGCCATATCTTCCATAAATGCACCCTGTGCCTGCAGGTGACTGTAGTTGAGATGGAATTCATCACCTGTAGGGCTCCGGAGCTCATACACAGGTTCATAATACCCCAACAAACATTGGAGGAAGCCCGTGAGAAATCCCCTGAAAAAGGTGTAAGCACCCTGCGACATAGATTCTTCGGGGTTAGTGCCAATAGCAGCCATTTCTTCATACATGATATTGTCTCCCCTGAGGCGGATCATAAAAGCCAGGTGATATACTTTCACTTCATTACCATGTTCTTGTACGCCTAGCACATCACAAACAATTTCAAGCTCGATCTCCGGTATCTGAACAGTATCATTTACTGCTTCGATACCAGGAGTAAGGGGTAGTTCAAAATCAAACGATTGAATAGCATTCGCCAGGTAGCTTGCCAGCGTGGGTACAAGTACATTAGTTTCCATGTAGGTCAATTAGCTTAGTTCGTAGCAAACTTAAAAAAAATTTGACTATTTATAGCAAAGGCTGCTGCATGGTGCTGTGGTGGAATATGCTTAAATTGTTTGTCCAACAAAACCCCATCGTTATGATACTAACCAATAAAGCTTTCAGCGGATTTTCAGTAAATGATATTAAAAAAGCAAAGTCCTTCTACCAGGATAAACTGGGCATAGAAGTGACTGATGGCCCTATGGGTGTTATGGAGCTGCATATAAACAAGGATTCAAGGATATTAGTGTATCCGAAGCCTACCCACTCTCCTGCTTCGTATACCGTATTAAATTTCCCGGTAGATAATATTGATCAGGCAGTAGATGAGCTGAGCAGTAAAGGCATCCGGTTTATACAATATGGCGGTGAAATCAAGACAGATGAAAAGGGCATTTTCAGAGGCGGCGGGCCATTGATTGCCTGGTTTGAGGATCCGGCAGGAAATATTCTGTCAGTGATCGAATCACCTGAGCGCGGTATGTAATTACTGAAAGCAGTACCTTTGCGCTCATGGATTATTTTAAAAAGTTACTGGACCTGCTGAAGATTGAAAGAGAAGAAGATCGCCAGTCATATATTTTATTAGCAGAAAAGTCATCTGTATCAGAACGTCGTGCCAACGGGCTTAGCTGGTATCCTATTGCCATCAGGGGAACGGAAATGAGCCGCGGCGACTACCTGACTGTCGAAGTAGAGCGCACCACCCACCAGGATATTCCCCATCAACTGCGGTTTGGGGTGACTGCCGTACTGTTTTCCAACCACGATCCGAAGAAAGATAATATAGAGGGTACCGTTTCTTACCAGAGCGGCAATCGCCTGAAAATCACCTTACGCACCGACGAGCTCCCTGAATGGGCTAATGACGGCAAATTAGGCATTGACCTGTCATTTGATACCAATAGCTACGAAGAGATGACAAATGCCTTAAAACAGGCATCAGGAGCTGAAAAAAATCAGTTGGTACAAATCCTCACCGGCGGGAAAGCGCCTACCTTTAATAATGAACTGCCACGCTATACCCATCCCAGGCTCAATGCTTCCCAGCAGGAGGCGGTAAACCGGATTCTGGCAGCCAATGAACTAGCTATTGTGCATGGCCCTCCGGGCACCGGTAAAACCACGACCCTTGTTCAGGCCATCAAGGCCCTGTATGCGCAGGATCGTAAACAGATCCTGGTGGTAGCACCCAGTAATACCGCGGTGGACCTGCTGAGCGAAAAACTCAGTGATGAAGGAATGAATGTATTACGTGTAGGCAACCCTGCCAGGGTATCTGAAAAACTGATGTCGCTCACCCTTGATAGCAAAATGGCTGAACATAACAGCATGAAAGAGGTAAAGCGCCTGCGCAAACAGGCCAGCGAGTTCAGAGACATGGCCCATAAGTATAAGCGGAATTTTGGTAAGGCAGAACGCGAACAGCGCAAAGCCCTCTTTGATGAAGCACGCAATATTATGAAAGCCGTGGAAAACACCGAGTCTTATATTGCTGAAGACCTGATTAATAAAGCACAGGTGATCACGGCTACCTTAGTAGGTGCGAACCACTACACCGTGAAACAACTGAAATACCACACCGTAGTGATAGATGAAGCCGGACAGGCACTGGAACCAGCCTGCTGGATTCCCATCCTGAAAGCGGAGAAAGTGGTGCTGGCAGGTGATCATTGCCAGCTCTCCCCTACCATTAAATCTGACGAAGCAGCCCGTAAGGGTCTTGCACATACCTTACTGGAGAAATGCACTTCGCTGCATCCGGAAGCTGTCGTATTGCTGGAAGAACAATATCGTATGCATGCGACTATTATGGGTTATTCCTCTTCCATTTTTTACCAGGATAAACTGAAGGCACATGCCTCTGTGGCTGCTCACCTGCTTTTTTCTGCAGATAGCCCCCTGGCCTTTGTGGATACCGCGGGTTGCGGCTTCGATGAACAGACGGAAGGCACCAGTACTACGAACCCGGAAGAAGCGGCGTTCCTATTTAAACATCTCTCCCAGTTCGTAGATACCCTGCACACACATTACAAACCTGCGGATTTCCCCAGTATTGCGATTATCTCTCCTTATAAGCAACAAATACAATTATTAAAAGAGCAATTACAGCATTCACCGGATCTACAGCCTTTCGGCGACAGGATCACGGTGAATACAATCGATAGCTTCCAGGGCCAGGAAAGGGATATTGTGTATATCAGTATGACACGAAGTAATAGTGATAACAAGATCGGTTTCCTCTCTGACATCAGGCGTATGAATGTGGCCATGACAAGGGCCAGGAAGAAGCTGGTGGTGATCGGGGATAGCGCTACGCTCTCCCAGCTGCCGTTCTATGCTGACTTCATTGCCTATGCAGAAGGCAAAGATGCTTACCAGAGTGCCTGGGAATATATGGCATAAGTACCTGCTCAAATCACGTATTAATACGCTAGGCGAATTTTTTTTGGGGTTCTACCTTTGTTTCACCACAACGAAGTATAGTTTATCACCCCAAAAAAATCGTCATGGAAAATCTGAAGATTCCCGGTCTGTCAGCGGAACAACTCTTTACCCGCCAGACCTTCTTATTGCAGTCATTTATTTCTAAGTCTGCTATCACCAACAGCAATACTACCTGGGAAGAGCTTTCCTGCGTAGGCTACAATCCCTCCAAAGGCAAGCTGGAGGCGATTGTAAGCATCAAGCAATCCAGCGGCTACAGCGGCGGTCTTTGTAGCAACGGTTCTAAAGAATATGTACGCTTCTTTGTAGATTTCAAAGATGGTAGCGGATTCCAGGATATGGGATACACCAGCTTCAAAGTAGCAGACATTTCTGAAGCACCTGCTGGTCCGCAACATCCGCTGAAGTACATGACCTTCCTGTACATCAATGATGAGAAATACCGCCGCTTTCTTTCCTGTAACCAGGCAGTCATTCCTACTGTGAGAGCCGTGTTATCCTGGAACACCATTCCTTCTGCTGATCCGAATGCTGTTCCATATTATGGTAGTGTTAAGAATGTGCATATTCAACTGCCCCGCAAAAAGTTCATTATCTGGGATGACATTTTCACACTGCTGAATGTGAAGGAGAAACCAGACTTTTTAGCGAATATTGACCTGCAGGCAAAGGTAGACTTACCACCTGTAGTCTCTGTGCCGCCATTAGAGCAGCTGTACACTAGCTACAAGCGTGCGGAGGTGCCGGATCACCGTACTTTCTATCCGTCTGTTGCCGCAAAGATCAGCAACGGCACCAAATTCTATAAAGCTGTTTCTGGTTACAACCTGGCAGATATTAGCAAACTCAAAGTTGATATCAGTGCTATTTCCAAGATCATCCTGCAACCTGTAGGTCAGGCAGATGTAACATTTGAAGAAGTGACCTGTGTAGGTCTGAATACGGCACAGGATACACTGGGTGCGGTAATCAAAGTAAAAAAGAACAGCGGTTTCAGTGGCGACATGTGTCATGCAGGCTCACAGGAACATGTGGCTTTCTGGGCTGACTGGGATAACAACGGTACTTTCACCCAATACTTAGGTACGGCCAGTGTAACCGTTCATGATATCAGCAACATTCCTGAAGATGGCCTGTATTACAATGTAGACCTGCCTATTAACCTGAGCAAACATATCAGGAGCTGTACCAATCCTAATATTATCAGGGTGCGTGCTGTACTATCCTGGTCTTCGCTCCCTTCTACTACGAATCCGAATGCACTGAATACATGGGGCAACAGGGTGGATGCTGTGGTGCAGATCCGTCCAAGCCAGGCAGCGCATGTGGAAGGAGAACTGACACTGGTGGGTGGCGTAGACCGCGATTCCATCGATACGGTGAGTTTCCTGGTGAACGCATCCTCTTCTCCTACCAGGGATAATAACCGTCCTTATGGTGGATGGGTGAGCTTCCATGGGATCATTAACCGGAATGGTTTCAATGGTGAGATCAAGTATAAGATTGAATACAAGAAGTATGGTGCAGCTGATAGCACTTATGCACCGGTATCTACTGCAGAAAGTTTTGCAATGATCGATTTCAACCCGGATCCGAACCTGGAATACGCAGATGCACAAAATCCTGCAGATGGCTGGTTTATTTATAAAGCCAATCCGGCACTGGGTATTTACAATGAATACAATTACCTGGCTGGCTGGAGCACTGGTGGCCTGGCTGATGGCAAGTATACGATCCGGTTCTCGCATTACGATGCTACGGGCACGGTTGTATATCCGGATACTTTCTCCGTGGTGATCTGTAATGAGCCGATGACGATTAGTCCTACCGCGAATACATCGCTGGATGTCAGCAAATCAATTGACCTGGTCATCACAGGTGGCGATTGTCATTGCTATGATAAGACAGATGCAAATCACATGATCAATGGTGCGCTGCGTGCTACGCATCCTTACTTTGCGAACTGGGATTTCAGTCTGCAACCATCTTCGCACACGAATGGCGCTTTCCCCGTTCCACTGAATCACTATTATAATAGTATTGGTGATAATGGTGATGCTAATTTACCATGGTCACTGGATGTGAAGGGGATGGATACCTGCGGATATGCATTGAGTATCTCCGCGCAGACAAGAGTGATCCTGAATAGCAGTACACAGTTCCCATGGTACGGTGTAAAGGCGGTGGGATTCTCAGTATCTCAGAAGTGTCCTAACGCATAGTTGTTGTTTATAGTTTTAGAGAGGGGTGGCCTATTCCACCCCTCTTTTGTATTTTTATGATATGGCAACAAACCAGGAGGAATGGTCTGATTATTTTAATAATAGACACTGGCTAAGTTTGTAATAAAAAACAGCCATTTTTTATTATTTTGTTCCGGTATAATTTTATTAGGGTCTCAACTTTTATTATCAGGAACAATGACTACAAAGAACAGCTTCCTGGCTGCTTTGCTATTATTGGCAATGCCGGCTTTTGCTCAAAAAGAAAAAACTTCCTTCCAGATTGCAGAAAAATGGCGCCCGGAATATGACGTGCGGGCGGATGTTGCTATTATGTATGGCATGGATAGTACATTTCATACCCGTGCTCAATCGTGGAAAGAAAAGGGCTACACGATCCAGTTTATGACAGGGATTGCATGGGGTGAATACCAGGATTATTTCAGGGGGAACTTTGATGGTAAAACGCATTTTGATGAGGGGCAGAAAGATGTGAGCGGGAATATTATCTGGCACGGGCCGGAAGTACCGTACATCGTGCCGACGGAGACTTACATCAATTATATCAAATCGCATGTAAAGAAAGCGATTGATGAGGGCGTGACGGCTATTTACCTGGAGGAACCTGAGTTCTGGGCCTTTGGGGGTTATGAGGAACCATTTAAGAAAGCCTGGCAGGATTACTATGGGTTTGCATGGATGCCACAGGATGCTACGGCAGAAGCCACTTATTTGTCTTCGAAACTGAAGTACCAGTTATTCTTTAATGCACTGAAGGAGGTATTCCTGTATGTGAAAGACTATAGTAAGGGTAAGGTGCGTTGTTTTGTGCCTACGCATTCCTTATTGAACTATGCATCGTGGCATATAGTAAGTCCGGAAGCCAGCCTGGCACAGTTGCCGGGCATGGATGGCTATATTGCGCAGGTATGGACTGGTACATCGAGGGTGCCGAATTACTTCAATGGCGTACGTAAAGAAAGAGTGTTTGAGAATGCCTACCTGGAATATAATACCCTGTATAGCATGATCGCCCCTACGAAAAAGCAGGTATATTTTCTCACAGACCCGATTGAAGATGGCGTACGTTCCTGGGATGATTATAAGGTGAACTACCAGGCTACCTTTACTGCAAAATTGCTGTATCCGCAAGTGGATCAATACGAGGTGATGCCATGGCCGAACAGGATATACCTGGGTAAATTCAGGATGGCAGGTTCAGATGAAGCGCAACCTATTTCGCCGGCATATGCTACGCAGATGCAGGTGATGGTGAACTCACTGAATGATATGCCGCTTTCTGACAATAAAGTATCCGGTACAACTGGTATTGGTATCCTGCTGGGGAATAGTATCATGTTCCAGCGTTTTCCTACGCATAAGGGTTATGAGGATCCACAGTTATCGAACTGGTATGGCATGGTATTGCCCTTGCTGAAACGTGGTATTCCTGTGCAGACGATACATATGGAGAACTTAGGTTTTGCAGATGCACTGAAAGATATACGGGTATTGATCATGAGCTATGCAGATATGAAACCATTTGCGGCCGGTGTGCATGAGCAGCTGGCGGCATGGGTTCGTCGCGGAGGAGTATTGGTCTATGAAGGAAGAGATGATGATCCGTTCCAGGAAGTGCAGGAATGGTGGAATACGAAGGGCAATCATTATAAAGCGGCATCGGAAGACCTGTTTAAGCAACTGGGCATTACTGCCACTGAAGGTGTTGCACATCCTGTGGGCCGTGGCACCGTATATGTGGTACGTAAAGATCCTAAGGAACAGGTAATGGAAGCAGGACAGGATCAGGCTTTCGTGGATTTGATCAAAGCAGCTTATGTGCGTGGTGGTGGTAAAAACTGGAAGATGAAAAATAGCTTTTACCTGGAAAGAGGACCGTTTACCATCGCAGCTGTGATGGATGAAAATGCAGATACGACGGCTTTGACCATTAAGGAGCCGCTTATTGACCTGTTTGATCCGGCATTGCCTGTGTTAGCTCAAAAAGTAATAAAGCCCGGGGAACAAGCTTATTTGTATGCTTTAAAAAGAAGACCGGTGGGTAAACCTGCGGTATTGTGTGCTGCAGCAAGGGTAACTGCTATCAATCTTAGTGGCAGGAAGTTTTCCTTTACTGCTACAGGCCCATTATTGACGAATAATGTGATGCGGGTATCATTGCCGGCGCAACCGGTGAATGTAACATCCGGTATTGTACAGGTCTGGGATAATACTTCAAAAACATTGCTGTTGAAGTTCCCGAACAGCCCGGATGGGGTGAAGGTGGAAATTACTTATTAAAATAAAAGGGTCGGCTTTGCTAAGCCGGCCCTTTTTGTTATTGATCAGAAAATATGTTACCTTCTGTAGATCAAAATATCCATTATTGTATGAAAAAGAACCATTCAAAAAAACTCCAGCTGGGCAAGCTCAAAATCTCCAGCTTAGCCACTGACAATCAAGCTAAAGGAAACAACAATGTAAAAGACGCAGCCAGTAATTCCAGTTGCGGTCACATCTGCCCCACAGTTTGTTCTATTAACTGTGTGTGACGCTTGAAAAGTTTGCGCCTTGTGAACGTAAGTTTACAAGGCGATTTATTAACCCTGCAGCCTGTTCAAACCGCTCTTCCCAATTACCACTGATAACTGTGTAGTTAACACCATATTTCTCCAGCACATTTCTGTGTGAAAGGTCCAGTTCATTTCTTGCTGCTTCATCCATACGGGTTCCATCCTGAACATAGGGTACATCATTGTCCAGGTACAAATAAAGATCTGCTTTATTGATGGTAAATATGTTTTCTTCCGGTTGTATCGTAAGTCCGAAAGCATATTCACCATAAGAGATGGTGATATGAATATCTGTATCTATGATCAGCAAAGGTGCATCAGTGGTCTGTATCTTGTGGGCATGTGCTGTAGCGATGGCATACAGATCATCCATACTGAAATCGTTGGAGTCTTCTACTATATCACGACCTGCTTCCATGACTGCTGCTGCGTGGAAGTACTTTGCCAGTTTGCCCGTGAGGGTTGTTTTACCGGTAGATTCTGTACCTAAGATTACGACCTTTTTTACCATCGTAGCTTGCACACTATCCGGCAGGTAAGGCCATGCCGCTGCCAGGTGATTCCTTACCATCGTAGCGGATACCGGAACGATCTTTCTTTCAGGATCAAAAGCGATATGATGAATTCCCATGTAGCCCGCCACCAGGTCACCATAAGGTTCTGAGGTTACCACGATACTATAACCGGGAAATAATTCTTTGAATACAGCTGCCCATACTTCAGATACACTGGCAGAGGAGACAGAGGTAGCAGGCAGGATATTCTCATCATAATGATAAGTCAGGATCTCTACCCGCTGTTCATGTTTGAAGGTTTCATCCAGCCACGATTTTCTCAATACTGCTGGCATGGTTTCTTTATCACTCACACAAATCAATACCGAGAGGAAATCACATTTCGTGAGGGCAAAATGGATCATTGCCTCATGGCCTTTGTGAAAAGGCATAAATTTTCCAAATACAAATGCTTTACGCATACCTCAATTTTTTATGCCACTGCCACAATCCCCAGGATGCAAGTCCTAAAAAAATGACATACTCTATTGATAAAAAATTAATTCCTTTTACCTGGTACAGTCCTACACTAATTACATCTACGACTATCCAGAAGATCCAGTTTTCCAGTTGCTTTTTTGCCAGCAATATTGTTGCCAGGATGCTGGCTACTGTAACAAAAGAATCTATATACGGATAAGCAGCCGGATGCGGGAAATATACAGGCAGCCACTGAGGCAGGTTTTTAATACAGGTACCTAATAGCAGCGTTCCGGCACCCAGGCTGAGGAGATACCATTTTTTGTGTCTCAATCTTGTAATCGGTACATCTGCCTTATTGCTCTTCCAGTGATACCATCCGAAAATGGTGACGACAAAGAAGAATACCTGCAAAAACATATCAGCATACAATTGTACCTGGTAGAATAAAATGGCCAATGCAATCTCGTTGATTATACCTGTGGGCCAGGTAAGCACATTGCCCCTGGAGGCATAATAAACAGAGATAAGACCGGACAGGGTACCCAACAGTTCTATATAACTGAGTGGGTATCCCATAATGGTACATACAATATGGTTGATGTCCAGGTAATTCATCAGAAGCTGTATTTAAAGGCAGCATACACATTGGTGGGTGCCTGTGCAAATAATTTACGGGTACCGTCTGCTTCTACATAACCATTGTTATAATACTTAGCCCCCGTAATGTTATTGACAAAGAAACTGAGTGTGCAACCCCTTAATGTATATTCAGCGCGTGCATTCACTAAAACGTAGCTCCCGATAGTATTGGTATTTGCAAAGTCCAGGTAAGAACGATCCTGGTATCTGCCGGATACTGCCAATCCTAATTGTTTATACTGGTACCCTACTTCCTGGTTGATGATAAACCGGGGCGTGAGGATAGGGCTGAAGGTGGTACTTTCTTCCCTGATACGGCTATGATTGAAAGAGCTGTTGTTGCTAAAGCGGAATGCATGGCACTGATAAGCAGCGTTCAGTTCAATACCGGTTCTGTAGCTGCTCTTAACATTGTCAGTTAGCAATAAACCATTCGGGCCGATCTTACCATTTAATACGATCTCATTGCTGAAGTTCATATAGTAGGCGTTCAACTGGAAATTGAATGCATGTTTATTGATCCTGATCCCCAGTTCCTGGTCCACAACTGATTCTGCTTGTTGATGGAATGTACTGTTAGCAGGCAGATCGTCATTACCGGCAAAGAGATCATTTCTTGTTGGTTCACGACCCGTGCGGCCAATACTGTAGTACAGGCTGGTAGAATGATTCACGGCGAAGTTCACCCCAGCTTTAGGGTTGAGGAACTGCCAGTGAATTTCGTTGAATGGTACGCTGCCTTTGTAATCGAAGGTGGTCATTCTGTATTGCAGGTCTGCATAAAGCGTGAAGCGGTTCAGGTAATATTCTATTTTACTGAATGCACTTAATTCGTTTTTATAACCTTTGTTGCGATATAGTTCTCCAACTACATTGTCAGTGCCTGCATGGCGACGGTTGTAAAGGTTTCCATGAATGCCGGTAGTCCATTTATAATGATCTTTGGACAATGTATAGTTGCTGAATAAACCGACAAAATGAGACTGGAAATTGTAGTTAAACAGGTAGCCTTCTGATGGCAGCCCCATATAGTTGTTACCATCGAAGCCATAACCACCTTTCAGGTAAGTGTAATATACACTGGAGCTGATAGCCGCGTGGGCAGTGGGCTGCCAGATATTTTGCAATTGAACCAGGCCCTGGAAGAAATGGTCTTTTTCATTGGGCAGGTTGCCATTGGTTCTCCTGTCTTTTGCTATGAGGGTATCGGCAACACCCAGCCAGGCCATGTCATTCTTTTGATGACCTGCCATGAGGTTGAGTTTCCAGGTGCTTTTATCATAGAACAGTCCACCGCTCATGAAAATGGATTGGGAGTTATTGGCAGCATGATATTTATAGCCATCTGTAGCTACCTGCGAAGCACGTACGTAGAAGGCTTTGTGATTTTTAATGCCGGTCTGGTATTCGCCAAAGAGGCGGTAGCTGTTGTACGCGCCGTAACCACCCCCGATAGTGGTTTTAGCAGAATCCTTTAAATCCGGAGAAAAGAGCTGTACACTACCTGCATAGCTGGCAGCACCATTCTTGGAGGTACCGACGCCACGCTGGAGCTGGATATTGCTGATAGAGTTGAGAATGTCAGGGTAGTTAGAGAAATAAGCACCCTGGTCTTCCGGCTCGTTCAGTGGCATACCATCAAGGGTCGTGTTGATACGGGTTTGATCCATACCGCGCATCCTGTAATAAGAGTAGCCCTGGTAGGAGCCGGCATCAGAATATACGGTGATGGAAGGAGTTTCTGAGAGTAAGAATGCAGGTTCCTGACCGGTGTTTTTCTGGTCTATTACTTTCATGTTCAGGTTCTGGTAGGTGACAGGCGTAATGGTATTAGCCTTATAGATGACTACCTCATCCAGTTTCTTTTGGGTAATTGTATCCTTATCCTGGGCGTTGGCAAACAAAGTCCATAACAATACTGATACAGTAGCAAGTAGATGTCGTTTCATATATTATATTGTCCTCTAAATTATTATTAATGGGTTATCACATGACTAGATCATAGGCATAGAATAATGTAATTATTACACAAATATAGGAATTGGTTTTAAATAACAAAAAAAATGCTTCTGTTTATAACAGAAGCATTTTTCGTTGAGCGAGGCCAGCGGCCGGCAATAAATTGATAATCCTTATTTTATGTTTAACAAGAACTTGTGCATATCATCGCCCGGCTTTACGCCTATTTTCTTCAATTTAGTTAGGTAGTAGCTTTTTACATCCTCCCATTTGTAGTAGGGATAATTAGTAGTTTTTACAGGCAGGGCAACTTCTCTTTCATTCAGTAATACCTTTACTAAATATTTTTTCCCATTACCATAAATAATCCACTGAATATTCGCACTCAAAGGAATGATATTCGCTGCTTTCCAGTGCTTATCAAAATCATAAATACTGGCGGATGGTACACTTGCTTCAGGAATACCCATCAGGGTGGCTAATGGAGAAATGGCTTCTGCATGGGAGAACCTTAATACGGCATCCTTTCGCAACCTGCCCCTGGTAAGCGCATCTGTCGTAGTAACAAGATCTAATAATAAAGGCGCTGCAATTCTTGATTGAATTCCTAATGGATCCAATCCTGCACCTTTCTCCAGGAAATCGGCAGCACTGTTAATTTTATCCAGCCATTGCAGGTCTTCTTTTGTAAAGGCTTTGCCAAAATCAAAATATACTTTCGCCTGCTGCATTTCTATGACGAGCGAAAACTGGATACTGTAAAGATCATACAACCATGCGGCTACTGCTGCCTGGTCTTTTTCAGCCAGGGTTTCGGTAAATAACCTTTTACTGATACGTGATGCAATCTCTTTGCTACGGGGATCTTGCTGTAAGGAGTCCACTCTTGCTGCAATTACTTTTCCATCTTTATATGCTTCATACGCGGGAGAAAGATCATAGAACCGCAGCACATTTTCATTGGTGTCCTGCACCATCATAAATTCTTGCTTCCCTTTGTAATCTGCAAATGCTTTCAGGAAACCATCTGCGCTCTGCCTTGTTCTTTTCTTATGCGTCACTTCTATTGTTACACCGCGGCCTTTGAATGCGGTTGCTTCTCTTTTGCGAAGGCGCTCTCCTATTGCATGCTGCTCTGCATCGCCCAGTAAACTGATATTTTCGTAATTGTCTTTTTCTATTTGCAGGAAGGCTTCGGTCATCACTTTGACACTATCACCCAGTGGCGTTAGTTGCGACTTGTTGAATAATGCCAACAGCTTTACATCACTCCCTGCCTTGGTCATAAATCGTGCACCATGTCTGCCGGTATAGTTTACATATGCGGCGGTGTACCCTTTGGGCAGCGGTGTATATTCCCCCTGTTTAAACGGATATGGTGTTTTCGTTCCTGTATAACTCTGCCCTACGGCAGTCACACTCAATAATAAAAAGAATACGATCTTAAACATGCTCATTATTTAGACGCTAAACTTGTAGTATAATGATGGTTACCGGTTCCATCAGACTGATAAGCTCCCAGATCCACTCCTGGCTGGAGTATAGTTGCACCATATGTACCGCCTGTTGTTACTTTTGCCTGTGCCTTGAAACTATCTGCATCGCCCTTTCTCAGCCCTGGTGAACCCGGCAGTAAAATCCAGTTGTAAGCCTGCGCAGTGATAATGGTCAACGGCATCTTTGTTATATCCAGCGGAGGGGTCACTGTTGAGAAATCAAACTGATCAACATTGTATGAACCAAAAAGTGGGTTCTTATCTTTTACTGATGCACTGCGGATATCAGCACCAGCTGTTCTGGCTATTCCATCTGTTGCATTGAACTGCCTGATCATATAATCTGCATTCGCATAGTAGTACTGATTGTTATACGCGATATGTGTAGTATCTGCATCTGATGTAATTCTCAGGCCAAAGCGACAGTTTACGACAATGTTGTTATAGATCTTACCCTGCGCACCTTTTTCAAAGTTGATAGAACCACCACGACCTGATTTCACCTGGCGCATACCGCCATTCAGCATAGTATTATTATAAACATACACATTTGTTTGCACGGTTGCACCACCACTATTAGACGCTTTGAATGAATTGGTAGCTGCACCGATCGATACATTGTAAGCCACATCACCTACTGTACCTGCTTTCATGTTCAGCGACTCTCCACCTGCTTTGCCACATGCTTCAAAGGTATTGCGCATGAAGCTGATATTACCATGCAGGATACGGATACCGTCATCTGTACTACCATAGAACCATGAATCTTCCACGATTACATGACCATTGATATTCGTATAGCTGAGAAAGTTACGCGGGTCGCCGGAAGCAAATACCGCAGGGTCTGCAGCATCACCGGCAGGTCCACCTGCAAATTCCAGATGTGTCCATTTGATAATCACATCACCACTGGCTGCACCACACTGAATACCCCCCCAGAAACCAGCACCGATATTTGATGTGGTACGCAGGCTATCTTTTACTGTAATGAAGTTATTATTGTCCTCTGTACCCAGGCTAATGAATGTACCATTATTCGTGATCTGAGGGCTGGTAGCAGTTGTTTTACCATCACCCAGTGCGATCAGTTTAGTACCTTCCTGCATCAGCAGGGTATCGCCTGCATTGATCGTAATATCTGAGCGAAAATAATAGGTGTGTCCTGATTGTAAAGTTCCTTTTACAGCACCCGATAGGGTATCGGAAGTAATGGTCTGGCCTACAGTTACCGCAGCTGTAGATACCTTTACAGATTCTTCTTTATGACAGGCACTGAAAGCAAGTCCCAGTAAGCCTAACAGCATGATATTTTTAGTTTGCATGGTAGTCTGATTTTGTTGGTCTTATAATTTGAATTTTACACCCAGCAGGTAGTTCGCACCATAAGTATCTTTACGAACGAATGTATTCTTGCCCAATGTCTGGTGAGGCACACTGCCGGTGATACCGCTTGCAGTATATGGTTGCCTGATCTCCAGTTCGTACGGTGTATTCAGGATATTATTCACCTTCGCATACACCGCGAAGCGCCTGCAGAAGCTCTTTTCGACAGAGAAGTCCATTTGTGTAAAACCTTTCTGCCAGATATCATTGTCCAGGAACTGGGATACGGTATTGATTCTCCTGCTGGTATACCCCAGTGCCAGCTGTGCATTCAGCCCCAGTTTATTATCATCCTTGAATAAGAGGGAAATGTTTGCCACGTGTGCAGATTGCCCCTGCAGTGGTCTTGTCTGTTCCACCTGTTTCTGAGAAGTACCGGTGCCGGTACTGTAGTATAAAGTCTTAGCTGTAGTAATAGCAGAGTGCGTGTAAGTATAGTTTGCTCTTACACCAAACTTACGGAGGTATTTGGTTACATCCAGTTCGAAACCGTAGTTGCTGGCTTTACCAAAATTGTCTGGCATGTAGTATACATTGGTACCTACATTTTCCAGTGCATATTCAATCGGGTTATTTAATCTCTTATAGAAAATACCTGCCAGTAACTGGTCCAGTCCATGAGGATAATATTCATAACGGAGGTCAAAGTTATCAGCAGTGGTTCTCTTCAGGTTGGAATTACCTCTCTCCTGGTAATCAGCATCCGGGTCGCCACCTGTATGAGGAATCACTTCGTAGAAGTTTGGACGGCTGATAGCAGAATAATAAGATAAACGCAATGCCTGATGCTTGTCGATAGTGTACTTCAGTAAGGCAGATGGTAATACATCGTAGTAGTTAATGGAACCTGTTTTACCGGAAACGGTGTTAGGCACGGCACTTGTCCAGCTCAGGTCTGTGTGCTCATAACGTGCACCACCAGTCAGTTCCATTCTACGCCAGGTGATCTTTGCCATTGCATAGCCTGCACCTACATTTTCAGTAGCATCGTAGTTCAGGGCATTGGTAGCAGTACCTTCGCCATTGAATACGGTGAAGTTGTTGTTATTAATATTACCGTTGTAAGTCTGTGTGCTAGGATCGGTAGGGCGCAGCGTATATTCGTCATAGGTACTGGTTCTGGTCTTATTGCGGTACATACCACCTGCTGACCAGTCAACCTTTGCATCTGCGATATCGGTTTTATAAGTGAAGTTCAGGTAACCCGCTTTATCCTGATCTGAGTTGCGGGTAAATTCTCGGCTGGAAGTACCATCCAGGTAGAGTGGAGCTTGCACCAGGGCACCGGAAGTAGCATCTTTACTTACGCCGGTGGTGAGGCTCAGGGTAGCTTCGTCAGGTCTGTTGTCAGATGCCTTGCTGAATACTGCTGACCAATCCATGTGCAGACGTGGGGTGATCTCGTGGTTACCACTCAGGGTAGTATTGAAGATCTGCTGTACGTCGTGGTAAGTTCTGTAACTGTTGCTGATACGGCCCGTTCCTTCGCCGGTACGACCCAGGACCAGGTTGGTGTCAGACTTACTTCTGAATTCATTCTTAGCCAGGTTCATGTAGGCTACATATAATTTGACCTGGTTCCTGTCATCCAGTTTCAGATCAAATTTGGTATGCAGGCCACTACGTTGTTGCTGGATAGAATAATTCCTGGATTGGATGCTGGTCACTTTCGCATCGCCATTGTTCATGTCTGTTTCGGTATCGAAGAATACGGAATTTACGTTCCGGTAATTATTCTGATAGCTACCCGCTACGATGATACCGAGTTTATCTTTCCATACACGACCACCTGCAGACAGGTTGAAGAGGGTATTGACCGGGTTCTTTTTGGTATTATAAGTGAAGGCACTGTTGGGAAAATCCTTCATAGTAGCCTGATAAGCGGCAGTGTTGGTTGCCCGTGGAGAGCGATCCAGGCTTGTGCTGTGATTGAAGGTAGTGAAGTCCTGGTGTGCGAATTTATCTGCATAACCTACTGCTGCATTTGCACGGATGCTGAATTGATCAGGTGCATCTTTCATGACCATATTAATGGCACCACCTATCGCATCACCTTCCCTGTCTGGCGTGAGTGACTTGATCACTTCCAGCCTGTCCAGGAGGTCAGCAGGGAAGATATCGAGTGGTACGTAACGGTTTTTATTGTCAGGGCTGGGGATCTTGATACCATTTACCAGGGTGTAAATGTAGCGTTTGTCCATTCCCCTGATGATGGGGTACTGACCTTCACCATTGGTACTTCTTTCCAGGGAAACGCCGGAGATACGCTGAGAAACGTTGGCTACGGAGAGGTCGGGAGAGATTTCGATGGTTCTGGCAGCAAGGGAGTTCATGACTACGTTTGCTCTTCTGTCAGCCTGGATAGCGGAGGCAGCAGACGTTTTATCGTGCCTGCCGGAGATGTCTACGGCATGGAGGGAGCGTTCTTCTTTCTCCAGGATTACTTTCAGCGGTGTGCCTGCAGAGATAGAACCGGAGAAATGTTTATATCCTACATATTTTACATGTACAGGGTAAGTGCCTTCTGGCAGGTTTTTAAAAATGAAGGCGCCATTAAGGCCGGAAACTACAGATTGTTGTTTTCCCCTGGCTTCTATGGTGATGCTGGCTCCTGATAATGGGTCGCCGGAAACCTGGTCAATGACCTGACCAGTCAGATGGATCTTTTGAGAAAAGGCTGAAAGTGTTCCAACAATCAGCATCATGAAAAGGAAGAAGTGTCGCCTCATTGTAGCAGTTTTAAAAGCTGCTGCAAGTTGAAAAAAGGTGTGTTTGAAACCGAAAAAGCAGCGTGAACAAAATGTAACAGCGTAAACGGGAGCGTATACAAGACGGCAACAAGTGGCGGTAAGTGGTTGAAAATCAAATACTATGTTGTGCATTAACAAATTGTTACCGTAACACAATCATAACGAATGAATGAAAGCCGACAGGCTTTCTCCTTCATCCAAACCCAATTTTTTGCGCAATCTATAACGACTTACTCTCAAACTATCCTGGGAAATTGCCAGCAAAGTGGCCATATCTTTTGAGTTCATATTGAGCTTTATGAGCGCGGCCAATCGCACATCATTATGACTCAGATCTTCCTTCTTCTTCCGAAGATTGACAAAGAAATCCTGGTGAATCTGTTCAAATACATCCCGGAATTCATTCCAATACTCATCATGATTAAAACTTACATTGATCTGTTGTAGCACCTGCTGGATCTGTTTCTTCTGGTCGCGCTTATCATCTTTGGCCATTACTTCCAGTTTACCTTTCAGTTCTTCCAGCAACTGGTTTTTCTGGATCATATGGAGGGTATTGGAGGCCAGTTCTTTTCCTTTTATCTCCAGTTCCTGTCTTAATTTATCTTCCTGTAGTCCTTTATTTTCCAGTGCTGTCTGCATCAGTTCCTGTTGGGTAGCATGCATAAGACGCTGGCGGCTTAATACCACACGGCCTAAGATCAGTAATAATATAAGGACGACGATAGTTGCAATGGTGACAATGATGTGGATATTCCTGGTATGTTCCAGGCCGGTGATCTCAGCATCTTTTTTATTAATATCAAACAGCACGCTGAGGAAAGCGGTCTGGCGGTTATTCTCCAAAGAGTAGATATCAATGGTTGCTTTGCGGGAGAGTTCTGAATAGAGATAAGCGCTGTCTTTTTGCTGCATAAGGGCGTAGGTCTTGCCTAGATCCCGGTAAGCGGCCCCCTTTTCATAAAGGTCATTGATCTTTTCTGCCAGCAGCAATGCCTGGCGGGTACGCAAAAGGGCTTCACTGTATCGGCCTGTCTTGCGAAAAATGTCGCCCAGGTTATTTAAGACTTCTATGCTGGCCACACGTTCGTGTTCCTGCTCATAGAGGTCATAGGCATGACTATAATAATAATATGCGGAATCAAAATTTGCGAGGTCTTCGTAAATGCTGCCGATGTTTTCGTAGATCTTAGCCATCCCCTTTTTCCTGGCAAGACTACTGTATTGCGACAAGGCCTTACGCTGGTAGGTAAAAGCGCTGTCATACTTAGTGCTTTTTTCATATAAGTGCCCTATTTTACCATAGGTCATAGCGAGACCTTCGCCATCTCCAAGTTGCTTATAGATCAATAAGGCTTCATCATATTGTTTACGGGCAATGGAAATCTGCCTGTTATAATAATATAAGATACCCATATCATTCAGGTTGCCGGCAAGCAGGTCTTTCCGCTTTTGCTCACGAAAGATCTTGTCAGCCTTGAGATGATATTCTAATGCCTGTGGATAGTTGCCCAGGTAATAACAGATATTACCCATCTTTTGAAGTGATACGCCTGTGGTAACGTGATCTTTTTCTTCAATAGATTTACTATAGACCTCCTTCAATTTCAAAAAGGCGGAGTCGGGAAATTCGGGCGTAGCCTGTTCTGATTGATCTACCTCCTGTGCAAATGCACTATTCACTGCCATTAATAAGCACAATAAGAAAATACGCATACTGATGGCAAAGAAACGCCTTTAATATTAAGAAATTGTTAAGGCTTACTATTCAGGATATCCCTGATCATTTTGCGGATCTGTAAACTTACAAGGGCACTCTTTTTTAGTTCTGTCCTGGTAAAGATAATACCTGCTACATGATGCACTTCATCCTGCCAGGGATGTGTACCAAATGCACCAGGGCTGCTTGTTTCCAGGATTGTTCCATCAGGATTAACGACATCAATCCAGTTACCGATACCATAGCGAACGGGTTTTTCAGGCTGGGGAGAAAAAGGATTCCTGGGATAGGGTGTATTTTCTATTACCGCACCATTTGTCTGGTCCTGCAGCATGGTAGCGATAGCCGCTTCACTTAGTACTCTTTGACCTTTATACACACCTTTGTTTACAATCATTTCCAGGAAGTGGACGTAATCAGTGGCAGATGTTCTGACGCCACCAGCGATCATTGGATTACGAAAGCTCATAATTACATAGTTCGCATTCATATCACAAGGCTTCCCGATTTTTTCATTGAATAATGCCTGCCAGGATTTGCCGGAAACTATTTCTGCAATTCTACCTGCTACCTGCATGCTTACGCCACCGTAATTAAATTTCGTACCGGGAGGATTGATTAGGCCTGTAAATACTGCGATGGAATCGACTGCTGATTCCAGTGTCATAAATCCGCTGGATTCATAATGCCGGGGGCTATTGCCCGGGAAACCGGACGTATGGGAGAAGAGCTGGCGAATGGTGATATTGCCTTTATGATATTGGGTAAAAATGGGCAGGAATTTCCCGACAGTATCGGTCAATGATAATTTCCCTTCATCTACCAATGACATGATCACGGCACCTGACAGCCATTTGGAACAGGAAGCGATGAGCCTTTTATCATCTACCTTCAGGTCCAGTTCTTTCTTGTAAATCACTTTACCATTTTGGGTCACCAGTACTGCTACCCCATCATCATAAACGGTAGCATGGTCTTCGATGAATTTATCGACAGCGGAGAAATCGTATTTCTGTCCACAGGCAATAGTGCTGTATAGACACAATAATGTGATTAGGATCTTGCTCATATGTATCGAAGGTACGTGAAGGTAAAAGGTCTGTTTTTGTTTTTCACCGCGAAGCTGTTAAAATCCACCCTGAACTTTCGTTTCTTACAATACCTGCTGCTGTTGTTAAGTTATAAAAATACAAAGATTATGATGCTGGTTTCAGGCGATTGGTACTGAACTTACAAAACAATTGGCACATACCCCCTCTTTTCAGTAGTTTAATTTAGTAACAAAATAATAACCTCTCTTCCCATACTTCCGGCACACTAAATACCGTAAATTTCCAGTTTGATAAACCCTCATAAAAACCCAAGGTAATGAAAGCCTATCTGTCGTCTCGCCTGCTATATATTACAGCAGCAGCACTTATCGTCGCATCCTGTCAGAAAGACCAAGCTCCCACTCCCATCGCTAGCAAGGACAAAACTGTGGCCGCAACTATTGCAGCTACTACCACCACCTTAAGCGAATCTTTCGAGTCAGGCACTAAAACCGCCTATGCAACAGGCAACGTTACGCTCAGCAGTGGTAGCTGGAGCCTCAACGATGCCCTCATTGGCACACTATCTACTGATGCAAAGAACGGTTCTCAGTCCGTTCGTATCCGCAACACCGGTATCCTCAACATGAACTTTGACGCTACCGGCGGAGCAACTACAATCACAATTGCCCACGCTGTATTTGGCACTGATGGCAGCAGCACCTGGCAACTCTGGATCTCTACCGACGGTGGTAGTTCTTATTCACAGGTAGGCAGTACGGTGACCAGTTCATCTACTACCCTGACTACCGCTACGTTCACGGTAAGCGTAACGGGTAGTTACCGTCTTTCTATCCGCAAAGTATCTGGTGGCACTAACAGGATCAACATTGATGATGTTGTGGTTACAACCGGTTCTTCCAGCGGTGGTGGCGGTGGCGGTACAACAGGCGATAACAGTCATCTCCTGTTAGGTAATCCCAGTGGTGCCGTAGCCAGTTCCGTGTACACCACCAATTATCTCTACGATGCTACCTACTACATCGAATCTTACAACAGTGTAAGGGGCACACCAAACTGGGTTAGCTGGCACCTGAACAGTAGTGATATTGGCAGCACTTCCCGTCAGAATGATTTTCGTGCTAATACAGCCTTACCTTCAGGCTGGTACCAGGTAGGTGCTACCAGTTATTCAGGCAGTGGTTTTGACCGTGGTCATAACTGCCCTTCAGGCGACAGGACCTCTTCTACTGCGGCTAACTCTTCTACCTTCCTAATGACCAACATGATTCCACAGGCACCGAATAATAACCAGGTAACCTGGGAGGGTTTTGAGTCTTACATCAGAACACTTGTAAGTGCAGGTAATGAATGTTACATTATCATGGGAAGTTATGGTACAGGCGGCACCGGGAGTAGCGGATCTGCGACGACGATCGATGGTGGTAATGTAACGGTGCCCAGTAATGTCTGGAAGGTAGTGGTTGTACTTTCCAATGGCAACGGTGACCTGAGTCGTATCACTACTTCTACCAGGGTGATTGCCATCAATACACCCAATAATAACTCTATTGGGAGCGACTGGAAGAGCTATCGTACCAGCGTAGACGCCATTGAGACAGCTACCGGTTACGATCTGCTTTCTGCTGTATCTACCACTATACAAGCATCTATTGAAGCACAGGTTGATAACCAGTAAAAACTTATTGAAAAAGAGCTTGTGTCATAAGAAAATTTTAGTGGCTCCTATTTGGAAGCGGTTTTGCTAAAATAACTTTTGATACAAGCTCTTTATTTTTTTTTCTTTTTTAGTTCTGCAGGTTCTTTTTTTACAGAGAATCCCCTACCTTGCTCCAACACACCACGTTAAAACCCAAATCCCATCTTTTATGAAACAATTACTGTATGCAGTAGCATTGTCGGTAGTCATGGTTGCCTGTAAAAAAGACACACAACCGGTATTGACGCCAGACACCGAAGCTGTCACACCAGCTGCATTGCCCACACATTTCAAAGTAGCCTATTATGCGTACGATGCTACGCCTAACCTGCTGCCATTGACGAACTTCGCAAACGAGGCGAATGTAGTCGTGCTTTTTGAAGGTACGCCCTATGAGATTGCTGACTCCACTCATTATGGCAGCAGCAGTAGTTATATTCTCACGGTGAACCCTAATTATCATTCTTACAAATCGATCATGGATCATGTACATGTACTGCAAGCGAGGGGTGTAAAGGTATTGTACAACATTGATGACGCCAATTCATGGAATACGACCACGCCGTTCACTACTTACAATGGTACAGGTCTTACCTACACACAGTTTGCCGCTTTTGTAAAACGAATGGTTGTTGATTCCTTACACCTGGATGGCATTGCGCTCGATGTGGAGCATATGGGTAGTACAGCTGCCAATACCAATTTCAAAAACCTGGTGAAGGAATTTGGTAAATACTTTGGGCCATTATCTTCCAGTCCTACCACCACCGTATACACGGCTGCAATTTACAGTACGCCAACCGCGGGTTATGCAATTGGTCAGGACACGTCCGTGGCTAAGTACATGAACTTCGTAGAGGACATGGGTTACTTCCAGAATAACACTTCCCGGTTCAATCTCTGGGCCAATGTGATTGGAAGTGCTAAAACCATGATCGGGGTAACTAAATCTTATAATTCATTGAGCAATGCGGTAGCAGCTGCGCAATGGTTGCCTTCCTCAGGGGTGAAAGCAGGCATCATGGTGTTTGCCGGAAACGTAGATTCATCCTACACAAATAAAGTATTCAGGGCATTGCAATAATGCCCTTCAGACGCTGCTATCTGCCGGTAGCAGCGTTTTTTCCCCCGGTTTCCCTAATTTCGCACTCAAATGAGTGCTGTTTTTCTGATTACACCACCTTTCACACAGCTGAATACGCCTTATCCGGCCACAGCTTATCTGAAAGGATTCCTGAATACAAAGGGGATTTCCTCCTTTCAAGCTGACCTTGGCATAGAAGTAACCCTGGCCTTATTTTCCAAAGAAGGTTTGGGAAAGCTTTTTGCCCATATCAATCAGCTGCAAATACCTCATTCAGAAAATATCAGTCGCATCATTGCCCTGCAGGATGATTATATCATGACAATAGATGATGTGGTCGCCTTTCTGCAAGGGAAGAATCCTACCATCGCCCATCGTGTGTGTAAAAGGGATTTCCTCCCCGAAGCCAGTCGTTTTTCACAGCTCGAAGACCTCGACTGGGCATTTGGCTCCATGGGTAACCAGGACAAGGCCAAACACCTGGCGACCCTGTACCTGGAAGACCTTTCTGACCTTATTATGGAATGTGTGGATGAGCATTTTGGCTTTAGCCGCTATGCTGAAAAACTCGGCCGGTCAGCTAATAGCTTCGACGAGCTCTACGCCGCTCTTCAGCAGGCATACACTTACATCGATCATATCCTGATCGATATTCTCAGTAAACATATGGAAAGGGAACAACCCCAGCTGGTGGCTATTTCCGTTCCATTCCCCGGCAACCTGTACACCAGCCTCCGTTGCGGTCAGTGGATAAAGCAACATTATCCGCAGGTAAAAGTGGCCATGGGTGGTGGTTTTGCTAATACCGAACTGCGCGCGCTTTCCGATCCAAGGGTATTTGAGTTCTACGATTTTATTTCACTGGATGATGGGGAAGCTCCCATTGAGCAACTGATTTCCCACATCAATGGCACGCCTGGTGCGGAACTGAAACGCACCTTTACCCTGGTAGATGATAAGGTCACTTATATCAACAATGCCAGTTGTAAGGATTACAAGCAATCACAGGTAGGAACGCCGGATTACAGCGACTTACTTTTAGACAAATATATCTCCGCTATTGAAGTAGTCAATCCCATGCACCGCATGTGGAGTGATGGCCGCTGGAATAAGCTCACTATGGCGCATGGCTGCTATTGGGGCAAGTGCACCTTCTGCGATATCTCGCTCGATTATATCCGGGTATATGAGCCTATTGCAGCAGCGCTGCTCTGTGATCGGATGGAAGAGATCATCGCACAGACAGGACAAAATGGTTTTCACTTTGTAGACGAAGCAGCTCCCCCTGCATTGATGCGAGCCATGGCACTGGAAATTATTAAGCGGAAACTGAACGTAAGCTGGTGGACGAATATCCGCTTTGAAAAAAGCTTTACCCGCGACCTTTGTCAACTGTTAAAGGAGAGTGGGTTAATAGCGGTTTCCGGTGGCCTGGAAGTAGCTTCTGACCGTTTGCTGGCACTTATTCAGAAAGGGATTACAGTTGCACAGGTAGCGCAGGTAAATAAGCATTTTACTGAAGCCGGCATAATGGTGCATGCTTACCTTATGTATGGCTTCCCTACACAAACTGCGCAGGAAACCATTGATTCACTGGAAATGGTGCGCCAGATGTTCCAGGCAGGAATCCTGCAATCTGCATTCTGGCACCAGTTCACCATGACGGCTCATAGCCCGGTAGGACTGGAACCCGGGAAATTCAGCGTGAAAAAAGAAAGCGACATAGTCGGCTCATTCGCCAATAACGATATCATTCACGTGGACGAAACAGGGGCAGAACATGAAACCTTTAGCTATGGATTAAAAAAATCCCTGCTGAACTTCATGCATGGCATTTGCCTGGATGATCCATTGCAAAAGTGGTTTGACTTCAAAATACCCAAGACGAAAGTAGCTCCTGATTATATTGTGAAAGCACTGCAGGAAAGTGAACTGGCTTCCGCAAAGCCTACTGCTAAGGTAGTCTGGCTGGGAAGAACACCTACTGTAGAAACCATGACCAAATCCAAGAAAGGTGCCACCTGGGAAGTAGCCCTCCTTACCTTCCAGCGTAAGAAAGATAAACACACTATCAGTGTAGAACCAGATAAGGGACAATGGCTGGCAGGAATGCTGGAGCAGTTATCTGTTCGCAACAGCAAGACCTATACCCTGAAAGAAGTGATGGACGATTACACTGCTGCCGGCCTTGAAGACTTCGAATTATTCTGGGATAATAAACCAATCAATACCTTATATAAGTACGGTTTGCTGCAATTATAAAGCGGTTCTTAATATGCTTCATTTATTTTAAATTTGATATGTACTCAAAGTTGAATGAATGCTTGCGCCGTCCTATGAATTATCAGCCGTGTTTGCCTATGCCAGGAAGTTTTCCCTGGAACGGCACCTCTATTATATTGATAGTCAGTTACTCCTGTTAGGCATTCTCGAAGTCTGCACCAGTGATATCGCCATCGATCCCCCCGATCGCGAAAAAATGATCTTCTGGCTCAAGACCCTCTCCTGGGAAAAAGGTGGGGAAAAGCCGAACAAGGAAACGCTTCCCCTCACTGCCGAAGCAGAAAGGATGCTGGAAAATGCCGTGTATTACCAGAAGAAGCTGGGAGACAATCATTTAGGCCCACAGCATATCATTCTTTCAATTTTAACGATAGAAAACCGCTGTCAGTATAAACTGCAATCACTGGGTATTGTATATGCCTCGTACATGGACATTCTCAGGGCAGATAGAAATATTCAGCAGGAGATTCCACTTCACTGCCCCGGTATTAAGTTGCCTTTTGCGGCCAGGTATTATCCTTTTTTGCTATGGTTGTACAGCGCGAAGAAGAAGAAAAACATTATTGAAAAATACTTCAGAGAGGCACAATCCTGCCTGCAATATAACGAAGGGAGGAAATGCCGTATCCTTTGTCAGCACATCCTGCATATAGACCCGGAACATGTTAATACCCTCTGGTTAACAGGCGTATCGTACAGGGCAGAGCGCAACTTTGTACAGGCGCTTCCTTACTATGAGAAGGTGTTGGAGAAACATAGTGCACATACCGGTGTCATTGCCGAAATAGCGCACTGTTACAGTGAAATGGGGAATCATCATCGTGCCATGCAACTATATGTCTATGCACTTTCTCTCAATCCGGGGTCTTCGGAACTATTGAACAGTCTTGGTTTTACCTGCATTCAAATGCAGCTCTTTGTAGAAGCAATTTCTTATTTCGACCAGGCGATTGCCTACGATGAATCCTGCGCTTTTGCATATAACAATAAAGGCTATGTGCTGATGCGCCTTGGTCATCCTGTACAGGCAGAGGAACTGATGTACAGATCACTGCAATACAATAAAGGCAATGCATATGCCTACAGAAACCTGGGCATCCTGTACACAAAACAAAAGAATTTCGCAGCTGCAAGAGACATGCTGCTTACAGCCAAGCGCTATTATTTTGATCGTAAATATGGAAATGAAGTAGATGAGCTGCTCCGCAAATTACCCGCGTACGAAACTGTATAACCACTGTATACCCCTGTCATAAAACCCTGCCTTCATCAGGAACTTTCTGTAAATGAAGATACCAACAGTCGCCGTGGTAATACCCGCTATTACATCGACAACATAGTGGTGACTCAGGTAAACTGCCGCGAACCAGATACCAACCATCACAGTCGTAAATAAGATCTGGAAAAAACGGTTCACATGATGCCTGGAATAGTACAGCACGATGAGTGGGTAAGCAGAATGCAATGAAGGCATGGCTGCAAATACATTGGAGCCTTTACTATAAATAGAATGGAAAATATTCGCGTGAAAGAATGCATCAAAGCGTGCTAAGCCTGCGGTATTGCCCGGTGTATTTGGTATAAATTCAAATCCATGTATCTGTACATACCATGGTGGCGCAGCCGGGAATACATAGTAGATCACGAAACCGAGTAGATTCACAAAGAAGAAAGTAGCTGCAAAGTGCAGGAGGGCCAGTCTGTCTGTAACAAATAAATACACGGCAAACATGAGTGGCACCGGCACCCAGCACAGGTAAAAGATCCCCGTCATCACATCTATCCACGACTGCGAATGTGTGAGCCAGTATTCATTAGGTGTTAGTATTTTACTGCCTTCATGAATACCAAACAAGTGCTTCTCAAACCCATAGATATCCGCTATATGCACCTTAAAGAACAGGTAGTTCGGTGCGGCCTTCATATAGTCGAATATAATCCAGTAAACTAAAAAAATGGAAAATCCTATAATGAACCTACGACTGATCCAGGAGCCATAATAACAACCGTTAAATATGGCAATCAGCCACACCTGGTCGGTTTTGAAGCCAACCAGGAGGGCAGAAAGTAACAGGTAGGCTATACTTGCAAGTGTAGTAAATATGATATCTTTTCGTCTAAAAAGAGTCTTAGTCTTATTGATTGTCTCCACTTCCCTTATTGATGTTCTTCCTTTTGAGGAAAATTTGATCCGAACACCCGATCCCATATAGCAGAGCTCACGCCATAGCCTTTATCAGCATTTTGGTAATGGTGTTTCATATGGTGTTTCTTCAGCTTTTTCCAGAAGGCGTTCTTAAAATTCAGATGATGTAATGCATAGTGGGAAATATCATAAAACAGATACCCCGTCATGAAACCGGCAAAGAAACCAAACAGGTAATTTACAGGTATGATGGCTCTAAACAGGAAGAAAAAGCCCAATGCCAGTGGCACGCTCACGGAAGGTGGCAATACCAGTCTCAGGGCATCGTTTGGATAATCATGATGCACACCATGGAATATAAAATGTAGCCTCAGGCCCCATTTGGATTTAGGCACAAAGTGAAATACAAATCTGTGTAATACATACTCTGTCAAAGTCCAGAAAAACAGACCTCCCAAAGCTGACAACAGGAACACCATCACACCTGCATCTGTATGAGTCAATCCATAGTAACATACATAACTGATCACCGGAATATACAGGATGAGTGGTACACTGAAATGTACCTTGGATAATGCCTCCAGAAGCCCATTCTTAAACATGGGTACCGACTCCGTTGCATTGGAAACATATTGCTTTTTCATCAATCTAAATCTATTATATGTGTGGTGTTTTCTACTGCTTAAGGTTTGATTTGCTCTCTTACTTCCTTACCGGTGGCCATGTCTTTACCTTTCAGTTCAATGTACTGCACATTCGGATGCCAGAATGTGCCACCATCGATCTCTATGTAAATGCGATCCAGTACAGCCATTGAATTACCGATTTTTGCATACACATGGTAATCTGATTGTCCGGAAGGTTTCATCAGGTAAAGGTCCTTTTTCGCATAAGCTACGGAATGTAATTCATATTTCCCCTGTCCCAGGTCCTTTACTTTAATTCCGTATGCAAATTTACGCTGGATATAGTTCAGTGCTTTCTTTTCACCCCCATCCGCATAGCGGATCCAGTAAACATTTACCGGATCATCTACATCCAGCTTACCATCCACAATATTCAGATCGTATACAATGGTATTACTATTAGATGTACGCTGAATATAGAATAACTGCCTTGGTACATTTGGCACCGGGAAGTTTGGTTCACCAGAAGTGAAGGCCATGGTCGGCAAGATTACGATTGCTGCTATCATTAATACCTTTACCGTAGTAGCGGCACCTCTGATCACCCTGGTCACCTGGTCCTGTTTGTCCAGTGCTATCTTCGCGTCGCGCATTCTGCCAATTGCGGTAATGTTTGTCATCACCGCCATAATAAACAGTGGGAATGTAAAGATAGAAATGGTTTCAAAAATATGGAAAGGAATACCTGGCACAAACAGCTTGTAATCGCCACCGATAAAGTGGGCAGTGATGCCACAGGCAATAGCAGATACAGAGATCACAACAATACGCTCCGGACGCTGCATCAGCCCACCTTTACATTCTATGCCCAGGCCTTCGGCCCTTGCACGGGTATAGCTTACCATCATAGAGCCGATCATAGCCACGAATGCAGCCATAGAACTCAGGAAATAATGATGCCCTACCAGGTAATAGCAAATACCAAGGAACAACACCATTTCACTATACCTGTCCAGTACGGAATCGAAGAATGCACCAAACCTGGAACCCAGGTTACCCAGTCTGGCTACCTGTCCGTCCAGCATGTCAAACAGCCCTGCAAAGAGTGTCAGGGCACCGGCCCATCCTACATATGACAGGTCTCCCCTGTTTCCTTTCTGCACGCCGGTCACAAAGATGATTACCACCCCTATGTTCAGCAGAAACCCTACCAGGGTTACTATATTAGGCGTAAAGCCTATTTTAATCAATCCTTTTACTACTGGATTGATAATCAGATAAATCAGTTGTTGCAACTTGTCTCTCAATGACTTTTTCATACTCAGACTTTTTAACCTCACTGTTAAAAATCGAACCGTACGCGTGTTCTGATACCCCAGTTGGATACTCCAGGATTGTTTAGGTAAGTAAACCTTCTTACGAGATCTACACGCACCAGTCTAAAAATGTTAGAAATGCCCACACTACCCTCTATATAAGGCTCTCTGCCCAGTGTGTATGTAAATGATGAACCGTCAGCATATTTTGAAAACTGAATCAGGTTAGGATTGTTGTCAGGATTATTCTCCTGACGTAAGCCCCCATAAATAATTTTACCTGCAAGCACTTCGCGCCATTTCAGTTTTCTCAACAGCGGAACTTTATTAAAGATAAAACCATTAAAGTGATGGTCAATATTTAAACCTATATAGTGATCACTCACAAACTCCAGGAAGTTCATGAGGTTATAACTTTCCAGCTGGTACGCATAGGTCTGGTTTGCCCGATGGATAGACAATAACGGATAAGGCAGGTGACTGCCAAAAATATTGCTGCCTTCCACTACTACTTCACTATATCCCAGCACACCCAGGTAACACATCTTGTAAATGTTCAGACTGAGGTTCTGGTAATTATATTGGCTGTTCGCAATTCCTTTCACCCCTGCAATACCTCTCAGGGTGAAGATCGGATACTTGTTCGGCAGTGGAATACGGAAGCTCTTGCCCTGGTAGAACTTTTCATTGGGTGCCCAGCGCAGTTCTGTGCTAAACTCTGCCGTAGTCAGTTCAGTAACAGGCGTATTCGGTTCTGATCCTTTATAATATGCCAGGCTACCAGCTGGTGTCTGGATCCAGTGTTTAAAACCAACCTGGTAACTGAAGTGGTTTTCAAACTCCTGGATAAAGGTCAGGTTAAAGATCTTGTTATACAGCCACTTATCGTTATTACCACGTTTGAATGACAGCAGGAAGTTATCTTCCTGAATGAACTGCAGCTCCTGACCAGGAATCTTGGTTTCGTGCTGGTAGTTTGCTTTCAGGGCTACTACCGGCCAGTCGTAAATGGACTTGTGGTTAAAGGCGTAAGCACCACCAAAGTAATACTTCCATTTCTCATCCTTTAAACCATAAGCGCCATAGCCTTCGAAATACAGACTGTTGCTCAGTTTTGGAGTGGTTCTGCCACCAAGACGTGGGCGGAAGCCTTCTACCGGGTTGAAGCTATAGAATGTATTGACCGGACCTATTTCGAAATAAGGACCTGCCTGCTTGTACCCCGCCAGCAACAGCGTGAGTATGTCAGCTGTACGCTTGAAGGATTTCATGTGCTGCAGGCTGTCGATATTGGAATAAACTTTTGATTCAGCAGCTGACAGCGTATCATGCCTGTACTGCACAAAGTAATCATCTCCATGCTGCACCTTTTTTTCATCTTCCACAATGTCGGCGCCATTATAGAATTCTGCCGGTTTTTGCTGGTTGATCGCCATATCCTTGATAGAAACAGTACGCTCACCATAGATACCACTACTGCCTTTGAAGATCCCGAAGTCCGCCATCAGCGTTTGTTTGCTGGTAAAATAGCGGCCGTCAGCAGTCTTTTCGAAATCAAAGTACAGGTGAAAATCTCTTACCCAGTTCAGGTTGATCTCTTTGTTCGCCGTCATATCCGCTTTCTGCACAGCATAGTTACCATCCAGGGTAATGAACAGTTCTCCTTCCAACAGCAGATCGGTCTTGTTGCGGGGATAGAATTCAAGTTTGATCAACTTGCTGCTATCCGGTGCTACGATGGTATCAGCGATATAGTACTTATAAAAAGTAGGCGCAGAGTTAGCTATCGGGCTCAGGAACTGATTCGTGAACAGCATCATCTGGTTATCATAGATATCCACATCCTGGTAGATATGGTTCAGGTATTGGCTAAGGCCCCTGTTATCTATGAAGTTTTCGAAGCTTACTTTCTTTTCGCCAGTCACAATTGTCTTTTTCTTTTCCGGATCGCGGCGATAATATACATCGGCCAGTTTTTCCTCCAGGTAGATTGGCAAAATAGATTTGCCGGCGAACTTGGTGGTATCCTGGTTCTCAAATATGAATTTATACTTACGGGTCAGGCGACCGTTGCTAATCTTTTCAGAGAGGTTACTCAGTGCAAACTCCAGTTTTTCGTACTGGTTGTATTGTGCATAGTCAAAATGCGTCATCCGGTTTTTCTCCCTGTTGTCGATTACGAGGCGAATCAGCTCCACAGCTGGGTTATCCTTATTGCGATAACGCTCCTTTTTCTTTTTAATGACAATTTCATTCAGCGTTTTTGCTGTACTTTCCAATTGAATGTTGATGGTCTGAACTACCCCACGATTGATCTTTTTGGTGATGTTCTTATACCCCATGTAAGCAAAACGAATACTATCTCTTGTGATAGAAACCTCCAGCTGATATTTACCATCAGCGTCAGTACCAGTACCGATACTAGTGCCCGGAATAAAAACGTTAACAAAAGGTAAGGGGGCCCCGGTACGGCTATCAGTAACAGTACCTTTAACGGTGGTGGTCGTTTGTGCGATTACCGAACTAAAGCCAGAGACGAGCAGTAAAAAAATTCCGGATACTATATGTTTAAATCCATTCATTAACCAAAATCATTTAAAAACAAACCGCTTTTGCATTCCGTAGTTATACCCGACGGCGGTGATAACCGATGCCATGACCATAGCCACACGCTGATCAATAGCGGTATAATTTGCCAATACCCAAAAGCAGGTAGTATTGACTATCAGGTTTCCGAACCAGACAATGATATATTTCATAGCTTGCCAGTTCCATGTGTCGTTCCCTTTTTGGTATACCCACCTTCTGTTTATTATAAAGTTGGTAATACCTCCACAGATCACTCCTGTCACATTGGCAGCTACACCATATCCCTCCCATGTATGTAATAGTAAAAAGGATACTATAAATTGAACTCCGGTCGCCACCAGTGCCGAAGCTTGTGCTTTAATAAAACGCATATGGTCTACAATTCTGCAAAACGCGTACCCAATAACTCTATATCAAATGTATTACCAGTTGCAACAATATATTGGAATAGATCCCCGCAACAATATCGTCCATCATTACGCCTACACCGCCCGGAAGAGCCTCTGTGCGCCTGATATACAAAGGTTTTACTATATCAAAAAAACGAAATAAAACCAAACCAGCCAATATGTATGCCGGGGTGACAGGTACGAACAGCACGCTTATCATCATCCCTGCAACCTCGTCGATCACGACTTTCTTGTCGTCTTTGCCCCAGTAGGGTTCTACTTCCGTGCCAGACCAGATGCCTAATAATGTGATTGCCACTGTTAAAAGTAATGGCCAAAAGTTGGCAGGATTGCTACCAGCCAGTACAAGGTACCAAACCAGTGCGGCGACTGCGGCTGCAACCGTTCCTCCGCCCTTGCCTATATAGCCAATGCCCAGGCTGGTAGCGATCAATTTGTGTATTCTTATCATTCAGTATCAAAAATTCCTTCGTAATAGTCCAATCCCAGATGCGTGATCAGATCCTCACCCATCAGGTAGCGCAAGGTATTTTGCAGCTTGATAAGCTGTTTGAAAATATCATGTTCAGGACGTAAGCCAGGAGCAGTTTGAGGCGATTTCAGGTAGAATGAAAGCCATTCCTGAATGCCGCTCATGCCTGCACGCTTAGCAAAGTCAATAAATAATGCGAGGTCCAGTACAATCGGTGCGGCCAGAATTGAATCACGGCACAGGAAGTTTACTTTAATCTGCATTTTATACCCTAACCAGCCGAAGATGTCAATGTTATCCCAGCTTTCCTTATTATCCTTGCGCGGCGGATAATAGTTAATACGGATTTTGTGGTAAAGGTCACCGTAAAGATCAGGATATTCTTCCGGACTTAAAATATCTTCCAAAACGCCAAGCTTGGAAACTTCCTTGGTTTTGAAGTTATCAGGATCATCTAACACCCATCCATCGCGGTTTCCGAGGATATTTGTGCTAAACCAGCCCTCCATGCCCAGGGCCCTTGCCTGCAGACCCGGTGCAAGAATTGTCTTCATCAGGGTCTGACCAGTCTTGAAGTCTTTACCTGCAATCGGTGTTTTTGTCTGGTGAGCCAGCTCAACCAATGCCGGAATATCGCAGGTCAGGTTAGGTGCACCGTTCGCAAAAGGTACGCCCAACTTCAGTGCCGCATACGCATAAATCATACTTGGGGCAATCCTCGCATCATTATCTCTCAATCCCTGCTCAAATGCTGCCAATGAATTATGTACATCTGCTGCCTGATGATAAATTTCTGTAGAACCACACCATACCATTACCACACGTTCTACCTTATTCTTCTCCTGGAAGGTTTTAATGTCTTCCATCACCATCTGCGCCAGATCATAACGCGTTTTAAAATCCTTTACATGTGTGCCATCCAGGTTTTTAACAAAGTTTTTGTCAAAAGCTGCTTTCATCGGTACGATGGCTTCCAGTTCGGGTTTTATTGCTTCTATCTGAAATCTGTCCAATACTTCAGCTTTTACCGCTGCTGTATACACGTTATCAGCATAAACATCCCAACCGCCGAATACAATATCTTCCAGCTTTGCCAGGGGAACAAAGTCTTTAATCAATGGATTCTTATTGTCTGTTCTCTTACCCAGACGAATATGCCCCATTTGTGTCACTGACCCGATTGGCTTAGAAAAGCCCTTGGTCACAGATAAGACTCCTGCTATGAAAGTGGTTGCTACAGCGCCAAGGCCTGGCATCAGTACTCCCAGCTTCCCATTTGCGTCTTTAATTTGATGTTTCATAAAATCTTTTGCCTCTTTGTTTTTCAATTAGTGAACGTTTGTTATAACCAGTGGTTCCCGGTATACCAATCCAGGGTCTCCCTCATCCCTTTTTCAAGTGTGAAGTCAGGTTGGTATCCAAGTTCTCTTTGTATACGTATTATGCTACAGTTCCAGTTTTGGGCAGTTAACTCATTTAACCGGTCCCTATTTAACAACGGCATGCCCTTACTTGTTGCTTCGGCTATTCCGGCTATCCACCGGATCAATGTTAATGGCATGTGAATACGTAATGTCCTGATGCCTAACAAACCCTTTGTCACTTTGGCTAATGCATAACGGTCATAACTGTTACCGTCAGAAACATCATAACAGGTATGTATAAATTGTCCGTTTAATGCGCGAATGGCAGCCTGTGCCACATCTTTTACATAAACAAAACTCAGCTGCTGGGGCCCCTTTCCCATATACGGCTCCAATCGCCAGCCATAAGTTTTGAACAATACGAACAGGTCCTTGTCCCTTGGGCCGTAGATGGCCGTAGGCCGCAATACGACCCAGGGAACCCGGGCGTATTGCTTCAACAATTGTTCTGCCAGCAACTTACTCTTGCCATACAACGTCACGGGAGCGGGTGATACCTCGTCCTGCTCCGGCCATTCCGCTTCATAAGCTTTTGGCCCTACTGCTGCCAGACTACTGAAATAAACGAACCTGTTCAGTTCAATACCAGATTGTACGATCGCTTTCAGAAGATTCTCAGTGTATCCTGCATTAATCTCATTGAAAGCTGCCTCATTTTTTGCACGGGTGGCACCTGCAGCATGAATAATGTCTGTGTATTGTTGCTCCTGTAGCAAGGCTGCCATGCCAGACACATCGCGAAAATCAAGGTTCACGAAAGAGATCTCCAAATGTTGCAAATGCGCAACATCACTGGAGGGCCTTACTCCTGCGTGCACTTCCATTCCCTCTGCCAGCGCGGCTTCGATTAAATGGAAGCCCAGAAATCCGCTTGCACCTGTAATCAATACTTTCCTCATATCGCTTTCTCGTAAATCCTGTATCGCTTGTATGGTACCCCATTTACAGCCTGGATCGCGCTGTTCATAAGGTCATTTTGTTCAAGGATCCAGGAGGCTTCTGCCACATTAATACCTTTCCTGCGGCCTTCTTTGATAACACGGCCATAGAATACAGCTTCCACACCCAGCTTACGGAATGGCTCCAATACCCCCAATGCTATTACACGTACCCCCTTGATTTTGCTCTTGCCCAGCAGGATTTTGAAAAGACCGGTAGGCAATAACCGTCCTCTGCGAACCTTGATCAGTACCTTGTTCAAATCTGGAATACACAGGGAAAAACCTATTATTTGTCCTTCCTTTTCTGCTACGATACATAAATCAGGATCCATTATTAATTTCAGGTCCTTTGCCAGATACGCGAACTCATTGTCTGTCATGGGCACGAATCCAAAATTCTTGTCCCACGCTTTATTATAAACCTCCCTGATCTTCACTACTTCTTCGTCGAACTTCTTCAGGTTTATTTTGCGTATGACAATATTCCGCTGGGCGAGTCTGTTCTCCAGCATCTGCATCATACGCAATGGCTTATCTTCTACTGCCTCGGCAGTTACCTGCCATGCAATCAGTGTCACGTTTACCGTCATCTCAGCAGCCTTAATCAGCTCTATGTAATAGGGAGGATTATAGGTCATCATCACCACAGGTGAACTGTCAAATCCCTCGATCAGTAAACCACAGGTTTCGTTAGTAGAAAAATTCACCGGTCCAATGATGGTCGATAAACCCTGCTTCTTCAGCCATTCTGCTGCTGCATCGAACAGGGCATTGCTCACTGTCAGATCAGGAATGCATTCGAAAAAGCCAAAGAAACCATCGTTGGTGCCATTAAAGGCATTGTGATTGCGATTGTTGATAGCGGCTATACGGCCAACTACTTTTTTGTCACGTAAAGCGAGAAACAGTTGTAGTTCTGAATGTTCGTGGAAAGGATGTTTGCCCGGTGTTAAAAGGTCGCGTTGTGCTATAAACAACTCGGGCACGTAAAGCGGATCATTGCTGTATAGGTCATGCGGGAAGTCGATGAACAGTTTCATTTGCTGTTTTGTGCTCACCTGTTCGATAACAGGTGCGCTTCCTCTGACTACAGTGGTTGTGGCGGAAACGGAAGGTGTCTGTATAGTGTCCATTATTTTTTGCTTTATTAGTTACAGGCGTTATTGCAGCACTATGTTCCCGTTCTGTTTTTCTCTTAAAGGAATTCCTTCTTCCTTGAATGCTTTCACCAGCATTTCTATCGCTCTTTCAATCTGGTCAAAAGTGTGTGTCGCCATCAGTGAAAAACGAATCAGTGTAGCATCAGGAGGAACCGCAGGAGGTACCACAGGATTCACAAAGAGACCCAGTTCCTGTAATCGCTTGGTAATACTGAATACTCCTTCCTCATTGCGGATGTAAATAGGAATAATAGGCGTTTCGGATACTTCCCCTGTATCAAAACCAGCTTCTTCCAGCAGCTTGCGGGCATATTCTGTATTATCCCATAAACGCTTGATGTGGTCAGGTTCTGATTCAATGATATCCAGGGTCGCCAGTACACTTGCCACGGCAGCCGGGGTCATGCTTGCACTGAAGATCAGGGCGCGCGCAGTGTGTTTCAGGTACTCAATAATGGTATTGTCCGCTGCAATAAATCCACCCAGGGAAGCAAAAGACTTGCTGAAAGTACCCATGATCACATCTACTTTGTCGGTAAGACCAAAGTGAGAAGCAGTACCGGTACCATTCATACCCAGGATACCCAGACCATGCGCATCGTCCACCATGATATTTGCACCATAAGTATCAGCCAGAGATACGATGTCAGGCAATTTTGCCAGATCACCCTCCATGCTGAACACGCCATCCACAGCAATCAGACGTACAGCTGTTGAAGGCAAAGCCTGTAACTTGGCTTCAAGGCTGTCCATATCATTATGCTTGTACTTAACTACCTTGGAGAAGGATAAACGGCTACCATCAATAATAGAAGCATGATCCAGTTCATCCAGGACAATGTAGTCATTGCGGCCCGTCAGACTTGACAATGCACCCAGATTGGCCTGAAAACCAGTGCTGAATACGATCGCATTCTCTTTGCCTACAAACCTGGCCAGCCTTGATTCCAGTTCCAGATGTAAATCCAGCGTTCCATTTAAAAAACGAGACCCCGCGCAACCGGTTCCGTATTTTTCTGTTGCTTTGACAGCGGCAGCTATCACCTGAGGATGGTTTGTAAGCCCTAAATAGGAATTGGATCCAAACATCAGTACTTTCTTACCCTGAATTTCGACCTCAGTGTCCTGACCGGAAGAAATAGGCCTGAAATAAGGCCAGATGCCCCTCTCCTTTGCACTTTCTACCCGGGGATTTCCCGCCATCTTCGCACGTAACATTTTACTCATCTTTTTGCTCTAAATCGGTTGTTATAACACGATACCTGTGCAATTTCAGATACCATGCCTTATGATCTGCACCTTTTTCAGATCATAATTGACAGTATTTAATTTCTGCGATAACAGACTGAAAAGCCAGTACCACACCACTGAATGCAGCGTTAAAAAAAAGGTCCAAAAGCAGTATGCGAGTTGCGGTTTAAGCGCTGTTCACGAAAAATCGTAAACAGTTAATATTTAACTATGTTTGAAAACAAAACGGTGACTTGTTATCGTCAAACAATGTCATAATTTGGTGGCCCAAAAACAGTATGCGAGTTGCGGTTTAAGTAGTCATTCCGGAAGCCCGGACCCTATGATTGACGGCACCAAATTAGGAAAAAAACTGTAATAAAATCAAAAAAAAATCTAAACCATCAAGAAATACAATCAAATAGACAAACAAAAATTATTTATACGTTCTGGATTTTTATCATTAATTATCAAGTAGTTAACGCTCAAAAGCACCAACTGCCCCCAATTGGCACAGTTTTTATATAATACAATTAAACTATTTGTAATTTCACTTCCCTAACGATCTAAAATACATCGTATGCACCTTTCAAAAACCATCTCTGCACTGCTCCTGTGTTTTACAATAGCAGCTACTGCCAGCGCGCAGGATCAGGAAGCAGATTCTACCGGTTTACCCGGGGACAATTTCAGTTTACAGGGAGCCTTGGATTTATTTAAAAAAGCAGGATCACCCGAAGAATTCGAAAAATTATTAAATACTCAGGATAATAAAGTCAATAACCTCGACCTGAATGGAGACGGACAGATTGATTATGTGCGTGTTACAGGAAAAAAACAGGATGATGTGCAGATCTTTGTACTCCAGGCCCTGGTGTCTCCCAGCGAAAGCCAGGACGTAGCCGTGATCTCCCTCCAGAAAACAGGTCAGGACAATGCCGTCATCCAGATAGAAGGTGATGATGACATCTATGGTGAATCTACCATTGCTGAACCATTACCTGAAGCCGAGAATGCTTTTAACTATAGCCCGGCTTCTCATGGTCCCGCTGTATCAAGCCCCGAAGGTATTATTGTGAACGTATGGTTCTGGCCTTGTGTTCGCTATGTATATGCCCCAGCCTATACAGTATGGGTGTCTCCGTTTACCTGGGTAGCTCACCCGGGATGGTGGCGTCCATGGCGCCCAATGCCTTATTATGCATACCACCCCTATTGCGTTCACTACAACACCCGCTATGTAGTAGTACCTACCCGCAGAATTCAGCCTGCCATGGTTATGTACAGACCTTCCCGCATTACTTCCGTTACTGTAATTCAGCGTAACAGGGTGATAGTAAACAACTATCGCAACAGCCGCCCCGAATACCGCGGCGGATACCGCCAGGATTATCGTCAGGGTTATTACGGCGGAAACAGAGGTGGCAACTACGCACCAAACAGAACCTATTACAACGGTGGTGGCAACAGAGGTGGTTACTATCCATCCGAAAGAGTGAATACCGGTGGCAGGGCTCCCGTTAGCAGCGGTGACAGAAACTACGGTGGCGGTAGAAGCAATGGCGGATCCAACTATACACCAAACAGGGTGAACAACAACTATGGCGGTGGTAGCAGACAATCCGGTGGCGGCAGGACTTTTAACAATGGCGGTGGCAACGGCGGTGGTCGTAATAGCGGTCGCGCAACCAGGCACTAACATCTTACTAAACGAGGTTGTATTAAAAGTAACTTGAAGGCATTGAGCATTGCATTAATAATAATACTTTCTGCCAGGTACCGAATTAAATCCGGAAATTTTACTTTTAATACACCCTCGTTATCTATTTTCCAGCTGCCTGGATGATTGCTGTCTTCATAGCTACGCTTTTTTCGCTTTCCCTAATCCGACTTTAAACTTATCCGGCGTACCGGTCACTTTAATATTCATGAAACGGACCGTCTTGTTCTTGTCTCTATACTCAATCGCATCCTCCTGATCCGGATTTACCTCTTCTTTCTTCCTGCCAAATAATCCCTGCCAGCCCGCACTTGTCACTACCTTCATCGGCACTCTCAGGTAATACTCCATGCTAAAATCCAATCCCTGCTTACCTGATATTTCAATAAACCCAAGTGAGGAGTTGATATTCATTTTTGGGATCTCCAATACGCCATTCTTTAAAGTCAGCTTATTTCTCAGCGTATCAAAGTTGATCTTGTTCAGATTCTTGTCTTTGAAGTAACTCGCCATCGCCTTCATGGGTGTAAAGTTCACCAGACTACCATTCCTGATATCCACATCCAGCGTAGCTTCTGAGTCTTCAAGTCTCGGTGTTAGATCAGGGTGCATCAGTACACGACATCTCACCTGTCCGAATAACCTTCCCTTCACATTCTTATTGATCACATAATCCTGCCCAAAATAATCCAGTTTCAACATCATCTTCTCAATATTCACATCATTGAAACGAATCCTGCTCCTGAACATGATCTTAGCCGGATCAGACCCGTTAAAATGCCCCCTCATACCAATCGTACCTTCCGCAATATGCATACCCAGGGTATCGATATACAGGTGATGATCTCTTTGCATCCGCATCTTCGTGGTAAAGTCCTTTATCCACAAATGATGGTACTTTACCTTACCCACTACCGCATCTACAGTGATATCGGTAAACGGTACATTGAAGATGTTGAACGCACTCTTATGAATAGAATCCGTCACCGTATTTCTCACGGCCGCAGGTGCTACCAGTGGCTTATCTTCATCCTCTTCCACACCTGATAATTTATAATTCGTCAGCTGATCCACATCCAGTTTCCGGGATTTAAACGTAAGGAAGTTAGGTTTCTTCTTCAGCGTTGTATCCTTTCCATAGAATAAGCGGCCACTGATATCAAAATCACTGTTCCCAATTCTTCCCGTCAGCGTATCAATGCGTACAAAACGGTTATTACCATACATGATCGTACCATTGATTTTGTCCATGTCGATCGGATGAACTTTCAATGATCCGGATATATTCGCAATATGGAGTTTGGCAAATTTGAAGATAGAATCGTACTTCATATCGCACTTGGCACGCAACCAGATATTACTGCCCACCTCATGCTGATAGTCTTTCGGCACATAGTTTCTGCTGATCTTTCCCAGCAGATCATTCATGGCCAGGTGTTGTGATTTCAGGTCAAATGCAACCTGGGTTTTACCCCTCTTTACCTTCTCAAACCACAACTGATAATTAATCACTCTTGCACTCAGTTTCAGATCAGTACTATCGATCAATCCACCAAAATTACGCATCAGCAATGCAGTATCGTTGATTGTTACCTCCGTGCCAAAATCATGAAATGCATGCGGATAATATTTAAATGCAGCATTCAGTTTCTCCATTTTGAAAGTGCCTTTCGGTAATGGCGCCGGATGCAGCAACTGGTGTACTGATGTCTCCAGAGACAATGCAATATTGAATCCATTGATCACCTCTTTCGCCTGCCTTGCTTTAGCAGAATCAAAAGCCAGGATATCACTCATCAGTATCCTGTTACTATGCGCATTCAAGGTCACTTTCACCGGTTGCTGGTGCTTATGAAACACGGCCGGAAGGTCACTCAGGGAACCACTCAGCATAATATCTGATTGCCCTACACGCAATGCAAGACTGTCCAGGGTCACCATCCCATTCCTCATGTTCGCATGCAGGTTCATATTACGCACCATATGCGGATAATTGGGGATCCGGAAGGTCAGGTTACTCACCGTTAGTTCACTCTGGATTCCTTCTTTCAGTTTACCCAGGGAAGCTTCCGGCAATTGCATGTCTACCAGTTCCTTGAAGTTCATGTTCAGACTGATATGTCCTGTTACCTTTTGCAGGTCTTTGATACCCAGGAAGGCCCCGATAAATTCCAGTTCCAGTTCCGAATTCAGCTGCATCACAATCTTCGGATCAGTAAAGTCACGCATCACAAAATTGCCTTTGAAAACTCCTTTTTCAGGCAGTGCACTCATATTCAGGATGTGCAGTTCAGAGGTTTTGAGCGAACGTGCTGCACCATTCGTATAATATCCTTTAAAACTCAGGCTGTCTACCTTTTTATTCGCATCCGGGTTCAGGAAGTATGCGTTTTCACAACCGAAAGTAACTGAGATAAAAGGCATCACACCATCTCCCAGTTTTCCCTTTATAATCCCTTTGAAAGAAATCCGGCCATCGTATTTAAAATGACTTAACTGTTCATTAACACTCGCTGGTGCAAAGGATAATAACACGTTAATATCCGGCTTATCTCCCTCCAGTTTTATGTCTACCAGGTTGCCATGAGACATATCCAGGGAACCGGTTACATTAAAACTGGCCTGTTCCATTTTCAACTTGCCCTTAGGCATATTCAGCAACTGTTTCTTACTATCAAAACTTAATTGCAGGTCAGTCTCAATATGCTTACGCCTGAACAATACCGTATCTGCCGGAGTAGTATAATCCACCAACTGCTTACCTTCCATGCTGGCATTGATCACATCACCATCCATTTTGAACGATGTTTTGATCTTATCAATATGCGTAGCAATATGTGATCCCATCACCTTATCGGTATACGAGATATCCAGGTTTCTCAGAATGATCTTTTTTATATCCAGGTTCATGGGCGAAGATTCACCACTATCTGCCACCGCAGCATCCGATTTGATCCTGTTTGCTTCCACAATATCGATCTTCCCATTCCGCTCCTTTACCAGGTGCAGGTACCCGTTTTTCACCACCAGTACCTTTACATTATATTTCTGGAAGATAATATCCGGCAAACTGAACCCGACAAACAACCGCTCCACCTGATACAAAGGTTTACCAGTATGCTGTTTGTTAGCATAAAATGTTACATTCTTCAGCCCAATAGATACGTAAGGGAAATTTTCAAATGGAGCGATGTTACTACCTCCCACTACGAGGTCACCGGGCAACTGCTTATTCAGCTCCCTCAGTGCCATTTGTGTTAATCGTTCCTGCTGCGTATACAGAATAAGAGAGGCAATCCCTAATAATGCCAGCATAGAACCCAATACAACGTACAGGATACGAAAAATACGTTTCCGTGTCTTCATGCTTCTTTTTAATGATGTAGGTTGAGACTTATATAATTGAATTCCGCAAAATTAACCAGAACCCTATAAAATAAAAATATTTTATATGTATATATGACGCTTCCCAGGGCTAATTACCCCTACTATTTACCGAATCAGTAAAAAGTACCATATTACCCCCTTATTATACCACCAGATACTCATAAAATCCGGTAATTTTGTACAATCAATAACAATCGCACAATGGCTCGCGCTACAATACCGGTCTACGATGTCTGTACCATAGACAAGAACGGGCAACCGTTGCACCTGATGGTAGAAGACTTTGCCGGATACCTCGACAAACACTACCAGGCAAGGCATCATCCGCACAGGCATGGTTTCTATCACCTGGTGATGTTCACAAAAGGTAGCGGATCCCACACCATCGACTTTGTCAAATTCGATGTACAACCCTTCCAGGTCTACTTTATGGCTCCAGGCCAGGTTCACAGCTGGGATTTTACAAGCCGTACCGACGGATATATTATTCACTTCGCCGCCGACTTCTTCCGATCCTTCCTGCTCAATCCTAATTACCTGGATCAGTTCAGTTTCTTCAGTGGCAACAGCCAGCAATCCGTTTGCCAGCTACCGGCTTACATTTATCCGGAAGTCACCGAACTGTTCGAAAGACTGTTACGGGAAGCAAACCAGCATCCTCAGCTTAACCTGGACATGATCTGCCTGCGGTTGCTGGAGCTCTTCATCACTGTAGAACGACATACCACCAGACCGGGAACCGCGGCCCTGACAGGACATACTTCCATGCAGCTTCGCAACTTCCAACAGCTTATCAATCAGTATTTTCGTAGTAAAAGACTGCCGAAAGATTATGCCGCTTTGCTGTACATAACACCCAATCATCTCAATGCATTGTGCAGGGAATTGCTGGGCAAAACAGCCGGCGACGTGATCCGTGACAGGATCCTGCTGGAAGCTAAACGACTGCTTACCAATGCAGATATGAGCATTCTCGAAATCGCGTACGATCTTAATTTTAAGGACAACTCTTACTTCACCCGTTTCTTCAGAAATTATGAGGGGATCACACCCGAAGAATTCAGAAAGAAATTTATTACTCAATAACTATGTGTGCAGAAAAAATCGAAAAACGGCCCAACTTCTTCCTTAGTATCTGGAAAAACAGATGTCCCGCCTGCCGTAAAGGAAAACTTTTTAAGACAGACAATGCCTATAACCTGAAGCATTTTACAGAAATGAACGAGAAATGCCCCGTATGTGGAGAAGATCTGCAAAGGGAAATCGGGTTCTACTTTGGTACAGGCTATGTAAGTTATGCGCTCACCGTGGCATTTAGTGTGGCCACCTTCGTAGCCTGGTATGTGCTGATCGGTTTCTCACTTGATGACAACAGAATATTCTGGTGGATTGGCATCAACGCAGTCCTGCTCGTTCTCCTGCAGCCACCCATCATGCGTATTTCCCGAACCATCTGGCTTGCCTTCTTTGTGGGCTATAATCCTGAAATAAAAACAGGACACTATCAACACTAATGTGTAACAGGTCCTTTGGTCAGCTCAGAATATGAAATATAAAATGGTTGTGGAAACAATAATATAAAGAGAAGATCGTTTTAAAATAAATACAGGCAGCGGGTGTACGAATCCCGCTGCCTTGTCATCTCTGGGGTTTGTTCAATAAAATCTATGGCCTCGTGAATATTTTTGATTAGTATATCGTCATTGTTGTAGCCTTCCGGCTTATCTTCATTTTCACATTTCCCTTTCGACATCACAAAAGTACAGCCTGTTCTCCCGGAAAAAAATCCCGGAAAACAGGGGTTTTCTTCCCTGATCATATTAAAAACAATCTAAATCCAATTATCTCAACCAAGTAGCTATATTTATAAAAATTTTTATATATTTCCATCCGGATGGGAACATTATTTACTTACAAGCGGGTATTAAGCATACTCATTATCATGCTGTTAATTGCAAACAGCACATTCTTCACCAGCTGCTCCAGGTCCAAACCGACCTACCTGGATAGCCTTCAAAACGCTATCCGAAGGGTTCCCGACGAAGCTTCAAGGGTGGAATTATTTCTCCGGCTTGCAAAAAAATTGCAGACCACCGACAGCGCTTTAGCCTTCTCTTACATACAACAGGCACTTAAACTGGAAGAAAAACGGGATAACAAACTCGGAATCGCCAGTGCTCATCTTGCCCTGGGTGAATGGTACCGAACCTACCGTGATCCCCAGGAAGCAGAAAAGTACCTGATCCTGGCAAAAGAGGCCCTTAAAAAGGATACGGCCAGGGAAAGCCGCAAGCTCATGGCCATGACACGGATTAATATCGCCACGGTCATGGGCGACAAAGGCTATACCCAGCTACAGGTAGAAGAATACCTGAATGCTATCCCCATTATCGAACAACTCAATGAGCCCAAAATACTGGGATCCACCTACCAGAGCCTGGGAGACATCTTCTTTAATAAGGCACAATACAAAACTGCCACTACATATTATAATAAGAGCCTGGAAACATATGCCGACTCCGCAGTGTTCACAGACGACATCATCAGCCGGCACCTGAACCTGTCCAGCTGTATGTTCTACCTCGATAGCCTGCAGCAAATGCAGCAGCACCTCTCCGATGCCAAAAAGAAACTGGACTCCATGCCGGGAGACTCTTCCAACCTCTGGGCTTCCTGGTTCGACTACCAGGGGCAGCTGGATCAGAAACACCAGATGTATGTACATGCCACCACCATGTTCAACAGTGGATTGTCTATCGCCCGCCGCTACCAGGATAACACCACCATCTGTCAGAACCTCTATTCCCTGGCAAAATTGCATAACCGACTTGGCCAGTATGATATAGCCATGTCATTTATGAACGAATATACAGCACTGGCATCCTCTCTCAGGGATTATCCCCTGCACATGCCAGCACTGGACCTCATGGCCGATATCGCCTACAAACAAAGTAATTCAGATCAGGGATACCGCTTCCTGAGACAATATATTACCCTTGCCGACAGCATGCAGGAACAGGAAGTGACCGCCAAACTGCACGAACTGGAAACCCAGTTCCAGACCTCTGAAAAAGAAAGACGCATCCTGCAACTGCAACATGAAAACGAAAGACAGGAATTTGCCCTGCAGAAAAACAGGTTGCTGATTTCCCTGATGATCGTGATAATGATCTCATTGCTGGTCGTAGCAGGATTGAGTTATCTCTTTTACCGCAACGGACGCAAACTGCTCACACAACAGGAACAACTGCACCAGTTCGAAGTAGACCGCATCCGCCAGGAACATCACATCTCCCTCTTGAGTGCAATGCTGGAAGGACAGGAACAGGAACGTACCCGCCTGGCCAGAGATCTGCACGATGGACTGGGAGGATTATTATCTGGTATCAAACTTGAGCTATCTACGATCCCTACCATAGATGATATCGAGATCAAGCACGATAAAGTAAATAATACACTCCAGCGACTGGATGGCGCCATGGATGAACTGCGCCGTATAGCCCGCAGCATGATGCCTGAAATCCTGATTAAATACGGACTGGGTGAAGCAACCGTAGAATACTGCCGTGGCCTCAAAAAAACCGGCGTAAATAATATCGTCTGCCAGGTATACAATTTCCATACAGACAGTATGAAACATACCCGCCAGGTAGTACTGTACAGAATTATGCAGGAGCTTGTCAACAATGCTATCAAGCATGCAAATGCCTCCCAGATCCTTGTACTGCTGCAGCAAACAGACAACACCATCTTCCTGACGATAGAAGATGATGGAGCAGGCTTTGATACCACGCAGGGAAATAAATTAAAAGGCGCCGGCCTCGCCAATATCCAGGCCCGTGTAGACTTCCTCGGTGGAAAAATGGAAATTCAATCAGAAATAGGAACAGGAACCACCATCACAATCGAATGTGCAACAAGCGAAAAAAATGATGCATGATAAAGGTTATAGTTGTTGAAGACCACCCCATTATGGTGGAAGGACTGAAGAACATACTGCGTACTGACCTGACCATTGATGTGATCGGGGATTATGGCAATGGTAAAAGCGTACTACAGGCATTGGAAGAAAAAGATCACCCGGATGTCATCCTCATGGATGTGAACCTTCCGGATGTAAGTGGCATAAACCTGACCACAGAGATTAAAAAGAAGTACGAAGATATCAAGATCATCGCCCTCAGTGTGCACGATGAGCAACCTGTTATTCACAGTATGCTCCAAAACGGTGCAAGTGGCTATGTATTGAAAAATGCCCTGGGCAATGAAATCATCAAAGCCATCAATACCGTGATGGATGGAGAAGAATACCTTTGTACCAGTACCCGCGAAGCACTGAAAAGCGCTGACCAGGACATGCTAAAAGCCATCCCGCGCATTACCCGCCGCGAAAAGGAAATCCTCCAGCTCATAGGCAAAGGCCTGACCACTATCCAGATAGCAGAACAATTATTTATCAGTACCCATACAGTAGAAAGCCATCGTAAGAACCTGATGGAAAAGTTTGGTGTGAACAATACGACTTCGGTTGTAAAACTCGCGGCTGAATACAAACTATTGTAAGCGGGAATATACCTGCAGCTTCGCTGTATCTGTCACAGCTATACTCTTGCCGGATACAGCGATGGCCTGCTCCTGGATCAGCTCACTCATCACCCTGAAGGCGGTTTCATACGTCGTTCCTGTATAAGAAGCCAGGTCCTGCCTGCTTAGTATCAGGTCTATATTTCCCTCAGCATCCTGCCCAAACTTCTCAGCCAGTAATAATAAAGCGTAAGCCACCCTACCCTTCACCGGCATGTTTACCAGGTTCCGCATCTTCTCTTCTGATTCCTGTAGTTCAGTAGCATAGAAAAGCATCATGGCATACAGGAAATCATGGTTCACCTTCAGTGTGACCTGGAAAAAATCAAGGGGAATAAAACAAACTTCCACAGCCTCCAAAGCAGTAGCTGATACGGGATAAAATTGAGTGGTACCGACCCCCCTATGCCCGACAATGTCTCCCCTACGGGCAAAACGTACAATCAATTCCTTTTCCTCTCCCCAGTGCTTATGCACTTTCACGGATCCACTATATAAAAAGAAAATTCCCTGTACAGGATCTCCCTCCTTAAATAACAACCCGCCTTTTTTAACAGTATAAGTTTGCTTGTGCGCCTGTATAGCAGGTGTCCATTCAGGTACACAAAGCCGGCAGAACATACAGGTGCTTAAATTACAACCCGATTTATCTTTCTTCATTGTTCTTCTTTTTGATCAATGCCTGCACTTCGGCAGCTATATTACGCAAACGTACTACTTCTCCCACTACAATCACAGCAGGATTTGCCATTCCTTCATGTTGAGCCTTATAATAGATATCAGTTACTGTACCGACAACCATTTTATCCCTGCCCGTAGTCGCCTCCTGGATGATAGCCACCGGCAGATCCTTTTTACCATGCTCGGTAAAGATCTCCATAATCGCCTCCAGTTTACTCATGGCCATCAATATAATAACAGTCGCCGTAGACCGGGCCGCCAGCTCAATATCTCCTGATATATCACCCGTGAGCGTAGTACCCGTTGTTACCCAGAAACTTTCAGTTACCCCCCTGCTGGTAAGCGGTATCATCTGGGACTCCGCTGCCGCCAGGGCACTGGAAATACCCGGAATCACCTCCACCTGTATCCCCGCAGCATTCGCCGCTGCAATCTCTTCCCCGGCACGGCCAAATACAAACGGATCTCCCCCCTTCAGCCTTACCACATGCCCATGACTATAAGCATATTCCACTATCAGATGGTTGATCTCCTGCTGTGACAGGGAATGACATCCATACCGCTTGCCCACAAACTGCAATACCGCCGCCGGCTTTGCATAACTCAGCAATTCTTCATTTACCAACGCATCATAAAGAATTACATCTGCCCTTTTTAAAACATTAATGGCCTTCAGCGTAATCAGCTCCGGATCACCCGGCCCAGCACCTACAAGGGATAATTTTGCCATACTCTTTAATATTACAAATAATTATATGTGATATAAATCATAACAATCACTATAAAAATACATTCATTCTTCTTATTTTCATGACATAAATCACAGATAACGGAATTATTTTAATAGTCAGTACCGAAAAAGTTATCATATTAACTATTTCATAATAAATAACCTTCTGCTTCTTATCAACCATGAAAATAGTAATCATTGGCAACGGAATGGTGAGCTACAAGTTTTGTGAGAAATTCCTCTCAAAGACACACTCAACACCACCTCAGATCACGATATTTGGCGAAGAGCCCCGCCCCGCCTACGACCGGGTGCATCTAAGCGAGTTTTTTGCCGGCAAAACGGCAGATGATCTCCTGCTCGCCCCCTCCTCCTGGTACAGCGATAATAATATCCGCCTGCACCTGGGAGATCCTGTTCAACAAATCGACCGTGAAAATAAGACCGTGCATTCCTACAAAGGTATCAACGAATCTTATGATTATCTCATATTCGCCACAGGTTCAGCCGCTTTTGTTCCCCCCATTCCAGGGGTTGACAAAAAAGGCGTATTCATTTACCGCACCATCGAAGACCTGGAACTCATGCGCGACTTTGCGCCCAAAGCAAAACGCGGCGTAGTTATAGGCGGAGGCCTCCTGGGCCTGGAAGCTGCCAAAGCCATGCTGGACCTCGGTATTCCGGATACCCACGTCATCGAATTTGCACCCCGGCTCATGCCCCGCCAGATTGATGATGCAGGTTCCCGCATCCTTCAGTCCAAACTCAACCAACTGGGCCTCGAAATCCATACTAATAAGAACACCTCTATTATATTAGGTGAAGACACCATCACAGGATTACAGTTTGCCGACGATTCCATTCTTGAAGCAGATATGCTGGTGATCTCCGCTGGGATCAAACCCAGGGATGAACTCGCAAAACTCTGCGGACTGGATACCGGCCACAGGGGAGGAATCGTAGTAGGCGACCAGTTGCAAACCACCGACCCTGCCATCTTTGCAATCGGTGAATGTGCCCTGCATAATGGTATGGTCTATGGCCTGGTAGCCCCCGGTTACGAAATGGCCGAAGTTGTAGCCACCAACCTTACCGGTGGCCACAAATCTTTTACCGGCTACGACATGAGCACCAAACTCAAACTCATCGGCGTAGACGTTGCCAGCTTCGGCGATCCTTTCACCGGCCGTCCTATTGTATATGAAGACACCATGAAAGGCATTTACAAACGTATCAATGTCTCCGACGATGGTAAAACATTAATAGGTGGTATCCTCGTTGGCGAAGCAGAAGCCTATAACATGCTCCTGCAAACCGCCAAAAACAAAGTTGTACTGCCACCCAATCCCGAAGATGTACTGCTCGGCGCACGCGGCGGTGCTACTGAAGCCGGCCCTGGCGTATTAGGTTTGCCGGACGATGCCATCATCTGTAGCTGCGAAAGCGTGACCAAAGCCGCCATCTGCCAGGCAGTGGAAGCTGGTCATGAAAGCCTCAATGATGTTAAGAAATGTACTAAAGCCGGCACCTGCTGCGGAGGTTGTGTACCCATGGTCAAAGACCTGATCACCTCTACCATGAAAGCACAGGGCAAATACATCCGCAATGTGCTCTGTGAACACTTCCATTATTCCCGCCAGGAATTATATGACCTGATCAAAGTAAAGCAGCTCTACACTTTCGACGAAGTACTGGATACCTACGGTCACGGCGATGGCTGCGAAACCTGCAAACCTGTAGTCGCCTCCATCCTCGCCAGCCTCTGGAATGAACTCATTCTCGACAAAGGCAATGACACCGTACAGGATTCCAACGACCGCTTCCTCGCCAATATCCAGAAAGGTGGTACCTATTCCGTAGTACCCCGCATTCCCGGTGGCGAAATCACCCCTGCCAGATTACTGGTCATCGCACAGGTGGCCCTTAAATACAATCTCTACACCAAAATAACAGGTGGTCAGCGTATAGACCTTTTCGGAGCTCACCTCAGCGATCTGCCTTCCATCTGGGAAGAGTTAATCGCTGCGGGCTTCGAAAGCGGCCATGCCTATGGTAAAGCACTCCGCACCGTGAAGAGTTGTGTAGGCTCTACCTGGTGCCGTTTTGGCCTGCACGACAGTGTAAGCTTTGCCATTCAGATCGAAGAACGTTACCGTGGTTTGCGGGCACCTCACAAGATCAAGTCTGCCGTATCAGGTTGTATCCGTGAATGTGCAGAAGCCCAGAGCAAAGACTTCGGCATCATCGCCACCGAAAAAGGCTGGAACCTGTATGTAGGTGGTAATGGCGGTTCCAAGCCACAGCACGCTATCCTCCTCGCTTCGGACCTGGATAGTGAAACCTGCATCCGCTATATAGACCGCTTCCTGATGTTCTATATCAAAACCGCTGATCCGCTCACCCGTACTGCTACCTGGCTCAACAAACTGGATGGCGGCATCACTTACCTCCGTAATGTAGTGGTGAACGATAGTCTGGGTATTGCTGGTCAACTGGAAGCAGAAATGCAATCACTCGTAGACAGGTATAAATGCGAATGGAAAGAAGTAGTTGACAATCCTGAACTGCGCAAACGATTTAATCACTTCGTAAACGCCCCTGGCGAAAAAGATCCGACTATAAAATTCGATCATCTCAGAGAACAAAAAAAAGCTGCCGAATGGAAGTAACTACAGACACACAGAAAGATTGGGTACTTGCCTGCCACACCACCGACGTGCCTGCTAATGGTGGCGTATGTGTAAAACTGGGCGATGAACAGATAGCCCTGTTCTACTTTGCCCGCAGAAACGAATGGTATGCCACCCAGAACCTTTGCCCACACCGCCAGCAAATGGCCCTGAGCCGAGGCATGACAGGCACCCAGGAAGGAGAGCCCAAAGTGGCCTGCCCCTTCCATAAAAAGACCTTTTCACTGAAAGACGGACGCTGCCTTACCGATGAACATGAATGCAGCATCACTACTTACCCGGTGAAAGTGATTGAAAATAAAGTATATATAGGAGTATATAATCCGGTAGCGATCATGTAAATTACGATTGTACCTGTCATGTACTGAATGACTACAGTGAAACAATTGTAACTAACACCACTCAACCAGGATTTATGAAGCTACTGTTCCGCGCCGGAGCATTCTCCATTTTACTAAGCGCCATCTCCTACCTCAACGCAGATGCGCAATTTTCTATCGGGGCACAATTGAGAACCCGTACTGAGTATCGTGATGGACAGGGAGCTCCGCTTCCACAGGGATCGAATCCCGCCGTATTTACATCTCAGCGTACCCGCCTCATGGCAGGGTTCACCGGTTACCGTTTTAAACTGGGCGCTACTATCCAGGACGTAAGAGTATGGGGCCAGGATGTATCTATGATTAACAGAACGACAACACAGGACCTCAATGGCCTGATGGTACACGAAGCCTGGGCAGAAGTCATGCTGCTGGACACCGTGTACAAAAACAAAATACTGAACCTGAAAGTCGGCAGACAGGAAATCGCCTATGACGATATGCGGTTATTAGGTAACCTGGACTGGCTGCAACAAGGTCGCCGCCATGATGCTGCTATCCTGAAGTATGAAACAGGTCCTTTCCAGTTACACCTGGGAGGCGGCTTTAACCAGAACAAGGAAAACACAAGCGGTACGATCTATAATGAAACCCCTCCGGGCAACTATACCGCTACCACCAATGCAGGTACCATGTACAAAGGCATGGAATTCCTCTATGCCGGCAAGAAATTTAAGAAAGGAAATATGTCCTTCCTCTTCTTCGCTGACCAGTTTTCCAGGTATCACACAGATACGGTGAATGGGGTAGCGACAAAAGTATACGAACAGGCTACACAGACCCGTTTGACCACCGGGCTGTTTTACACCAACACCTTCGACAGGTGGACGGTATCAGCCTCCGGCTACTACCAGTTCGGACATGGTGCTACCGGTCTGAAACTGAGTGCAGCTACCCTGAATGCAAACTTCATGTACCAGCTAACTAAACCTTTCAGCGCAGGAACGGGTCTGGACTTTGCAACAGGAGGTACTTCTTCAGATGGCAAGACCAGCAATGCCTTCGACTTCCTTTATGGTACCCCACATAAATACTGGGGCTATATGGACTACTTCTATGTAGGCAGTCCGTTTGGCAACAGGGGCCTGCAGGACTACTATCTCAAAACGAAGTTCAAACCAAATACCAAATGGACATTGACCGGGGATATTCATGAATTCCTCGCCAGCAGTGAAATTCCAGGGTATGACACCCGTCGCTTTGGGGAAGAGCTGGATATAGTTGGCAACCTTGCACTTACAAAAGTAGTGAGCTTCGAAGCCGGCTATAGCCATTTCTGGAGCACAAATGCATTAACATCCGCAGGCGTTAAAAATGTCGCAAACGCCAAAAGCAATAGTAACTGGGCTTACTTAATGATCATCATCAAACCGGATTTCATTTTCAAGTAAAAGATTAAGAAAGCCGTTCCGAAAAATAAGATTGAATCAAAAGAAAAATTAACCGGTTTATTCGGTTACGGTATCACCATGCCATCACTCAACCAAAAAAAACTCATTGCACTATGTCGCAAAACAACCAGCTCACAACTCTCCCGCTATTCTCTCTGAATAGCATTAACATGCGCACCTTTCACATTACATGGCTCATGTTCTTTGTTTGCTTCTTTGGCTGGTTCGGTCTTGCACCGCTTATGCCAACCATCCGTGAAGACCTGGGCCTCTCCAAGGCACAGGTAGGCAATATTATTATTGCCTCTGTATCGGGTACCATCCTTGCCCGCCTTATCATAGGTAAACTCTGTGATATATGGGGTCCGCGCAGAACGGCTATCCGTTTGCTGATTGCTGGTTCACTACCAGTGTTTCTTGTAGGCCTGAGCAGGGATTATACCACCTTCCTCCTTTTTCGCTTAGCCATCAGCGTGATAGGTGCCTCCTTTGTAGTTACACAATATCATACTTCCATGATGTTTGCAGCAAATATCAAAGGCACTGCCAATGCAGTAACCGGTGGATGGGGTAACCTGGGTGGTGGGGTGACAAACATGGTGATGCCGGTTATTTTCGCAACAATAGTAGGCTTTGGATTTACGAAGTCTGAAGCATGGCGGTACGCAATGATCATTCCCGGCATCATGATGCTGATCGTAGCATTCCTGTATGCCCGCTTTACAAAAGATACACCGAACGGTAATTTCGATGAGATAAATCATCATGCCAGTGAAAGCAAAACTGATTATTCCATTCTTGCTGACTGGCGCATCTGGGCACTGACACTTGCTTATGCCATGTGCTTTGGCATGGAGATCACCTTCGATAATGTGGCTTCACTTCACTTTGTGGATACCTTTCATTTATCCCAGGGCAGCGCAGGATTCTGGGCAGGTGTATTTGGATTCATGAACCTCTTTGCCCGTGCCATGGGTGGTATCGTTTCTGATAAGGTAGGTGCACGCTTTGGCCTGAAAGGAAAAGGCCGTCTGCTGGCGATTGTATTATTACTGGAAGGAATAGGCTTGCTATTCTTCGCACAGGCAGGAAACCTTACACTCGCTATTATTTCAATGCTCAGCTTCGCGCTCTTTCTCAAAATGGCCAATGGCGCTACTTACGGCATCGTACCTTTCATCAATGAAAAAAACATCGGACTGGTAAGTGGTATCGTAGGCGCAGGTGGCAACCTGGGAGGTATGCTCTTCGGCTTCCTGTTTAAGTCCGAATCTATCTCCTATATACAAGCCTTCACATACATTGGCTACATCGTAATAGCTGTCTCGCTCATTGTGATGCTTACAAGATTCATCAGTAAACCTGCGAAATCATGGCTGCATATAAAACAACCTGTTGCTATTGCGGAGTAGGATGCGGAATTGTTGTGCATCAGGACCGTCAGGGAAAAATCCAGGTAGAAGGAGATAAAGATCATCCTGTGAACAGGGGCATGCTCTGCTCCAAAGGGATGAACCTGCACTATACCGTCATGGATACCAGCGACCGGTTACATTATCCTGAAATGCGCTACAACCGCCACTTACCCAGGCAACGCGTATCGTGGGATCAGGCACTGGACCGCACGGCTGCCGTGTTTACACAACTCATTCAACAATATGGCCCGGATGCTGTAGCCTTCTACGCATCCGGGCAATGCCTTACCGAAGAATACTATGTAGTTAATAAACTCATCAAAGGATTCATCGGGAGTAATAATATCGATACCAATTCACGGCTCTGTATGAGCAGCGCTGTTGCTGCTTACAAGCTGGCGCTCGGCGAAGACAGTGTACCCGGCGCTTACGATGACCTTGAACTCGCTGACTGTATATTCGTGGCCGGTGCCAATCCTGCATGGTGTCATCCCATTCTCTGGCGCCGTGTGGAAGCTGCTAAAGCTGCCAATCCTGATCTGAAGATCATCGTCAGCGATCCCCGTGTTACACAAAGTTGCGCTACAGCAGATCTCCATTTGCAGATCCATCCGGGTACTGACATTGTATTACACCACGCCATTGGTCGTATCCTGATAGAACAGGGCCATGTCGATCCCTCATTCATTCGCGATCATACAGATGGGTTTCAGCAATACAGGGATATTGTGATGGAACGGAGTATAGCCAGTGCTGCGGATATCTGCGATATACCAGCAGCAGCTATTTACGAAGCAGCAACCATGATTGGCAACGCTTCAGGCTTCATGACCCTCTGGACCATGGGCCTCAATCAAAGCGTAGTAGGTGTGCGTAAAAACCTGAGTCTGATCAATCTGAATCTTATCACAGGGCAGATAGGTAAACCCGGTGCAGGCCCCTTCTCACTCACAGGTCAGCCCAATGCCATGGGGGGCCGCGAAGTAGGCGGCTTATCCAACCTATTGCCGGCACATCGTGTTCTGGACAATCCTGCACATCGTAAAGAAGTAGAGGAATTCTGGGGCGGTGTTCCTCTTTCTGAAAAACCCGGTCTCACCGCTACAGAGATGTTCACTGCATTGAACGATGGTAAACTGAAAGCCATCTGGATCATGTGCACAAACCCCCTCGTAAGCTTACCTGATGCACGCCTGGCAGAAGCTGCATTAAAGAAAGCAAAGTTTGTAGTGGTACAGGAAATATCCAATCGTCCTGAAACCCTGCAATATGCAGATGTCATACTTCCTGCTGCTGCCTGGACAGAAAAGGAAGGTACTATGACCAATGCAGAACGTCGTATCAGTTACCTGCAAAAACTAACCACGCCCCCCGGCGAAGCACTGCCTGATGCAGAAATCATCTGTCGCTTTGCCCGCAAAATGGGCTTCCATGGCTTTGACTACGAAAATGCAGCCGCTATCTATGCCGAACATTGCCGCCTCACAGCTGGTACCAACATAGATGTAAGTGGTCTTAACTATACTACCTTACAGGAAAAACGTAGCGTGCAATGGCCTTATCCACAGGGAGCTAAGGACTATGGTACACCACGCCTTTTCACAGATCATAGCTTCTATACCAAAACCGGTAAGGCAATGATCCATTCCTTCCCGGATGGAAATAATTCAACACCTCCTGACCCGGAACTCCCGCTCATACTTACCACAGGCCGCATCCGCGATCAGTGGCATACCATGAGTAAGACTGGGAAAGTGAGTAAACTCAAACAACACATTCCTGCTCCACTGCTGGAAATTCATCCTGAAGATGCTGCTGAAAGAGATATCAAAGCAGATGATATTGCAGAAGTTTTCAATGATAACGGTAACGTACGTGTGAAAGTACAGATCAGCAGCAACATCAAAAAAGGTGTTGTATTCCTGCCCATGCACTGGGGCAAAACCCTGAACAGTGACCTGAACAGGGCCAATAACCTAACGCATACACTGGTAGATCCTATTTCAAAACAACCTGACCTTAAATACAGTGCTGTGCAGGTACAACGTTATCAAAAGCCTGCACAGCGCATCCTCATCATTGGTGCGGGAGCCGGTGCCTGCGGATTTGTAAAATCCTATCGCGCACTCAATACCACTGATGATATCACCGTATTCAGCAAGGAGAACTTTCCTTTCTATAACAGGGTGATGCTGCCTGACTATATCAGTGGTACCCAGCAATGGCAGCAATTAGTAAAAATGACGGATGAAGAAGAAGCTTCCTTAAATGTCAACCTGCTCAGGGGCATCAGCATTGTAGACATTGATCGCAGGAACAAGACAGTCACCGATAGCCTGGGCAACGAGCACCAGTACGATATCCTGATCCTGGCCATGGGTTCCAGGGCTGCCATGCTCAAAGGAGTGCCACCCTTACCCGGTGTGTTCACCATGCGTAACCGCCTGGATGCCGATGCTTTTATGAAACATATAGATCCCGCCAAAGGAAAGGTGATGATTGCGGGTGGAGGGCTCCTGGGTATAGAACTCGCCGCCTCTCTGCGGGAGATCGGGATAGAAGTAGGCGTATTACAACGTACTTCCCGCCTCATGTCTGCACAACTGGATAAATTAGGTAGCCAGTTATTGTACGAAGAACTGACTGACAGAGGTATTGAAATCTTGTACAATGATGAGATAGAAAGATTTACCGGCATACAGCACTTAGATGGCATCCGCTTAAAAAGTGGTCGTCATGTGCCCTGCCAGGCAGTGGTGTTGTCCATAGGCACTACACCAAACATAGAGCTGGCACAGGCTTCGCAGCTTAACTGCAACAGGGGCGTGATCGTCAATGATTATATGCAAACCAGCGATCCTGACGTATTTGCTATCGGCGAAATCGCAGAGTTCAAAGGTACGCTCTATGGTATCACTGCTGCTGCAGAGCAACAGGCTGCTGTGGTAGCGAAATTTCTGAGCGGCGATATCAGTACTTATTACCAGGGTTCACTCTTTATGAACATCCTGAAGATGCATGGCACAGATCTTTGCGCCATGGGTACAGTAGAAACACCGAATGATCCTGCTTATGAAGAAGTGGTGTTCATCGACAAATCAAAACGCTATTATAAAAAGTGTGTCATTCACAATGACCGCCTCATTGGCGCTATCCTGATCGGTGACAAGTCCGAATTCCTGGAGTTCAGAGACCTGATTGCCAACAAGATTGAATTATCTGAGAAACGATTAGCCTTGTTGCGGTCTAACAAGAAAGCCACACCTGTAATAGGAAAACTCATTTGCAGCTGTGGCAGTGTGGGCGAAGGCAATATAAAAGAAAAGATCAAAGAAGGAATGCATACGCTGGAAACTGTTTGCCAGGCCACTGGCGCAGGTGCGGGCTGCGGTAGCTGCAGACCGGAAGTAAAGGCGATCCTCGAAAAGGTATTACAACCATGCTAAAGAAAACGCAAACCATACAGATCAATTTCCCCGGGGGAATCATCTCTCCCGGTTATCTCCTGTCTATATTAGAGATTGCGGAAGCGGCAAAGATCTCTGATGTCCGCTTTGGACAGCGGCAACAACTGATCATCGAAGTATCTGCCAAAACAGCCCCATTATTCGGGGATCATGTCAGCACGACACCTAATATCATCAGTTCATATCCTGCCACCGGGATCTTCATTGCTAACAGCTGGTTGTCTGAAGGGATCTATAAAGATGTCTTCGAAATGCTGAACTGGGAGCCCAAACTCAAGATCAATGTATGTGACAGCCGGAACAGCTTCACCCCTTTCTTTACAGGGCACCTGAACTGGATAGCTGGCACACAGCCTAATTACTGGCACCTTGTGATCCGCTACCCTAAGAGTAATCAGCTCTTTGCCTGGCCGGAATTATTGTATACCAATCATATTGGTGAGTTAAGCAAACAGCTGGAAACACAGCTGCTGAACAACGAACCTGTTACCGGCGTGCCTGTGGAGAAAGACCTGAAACTACCAGACTTTCACCTGCCTTACTACGAAGGCTTTAATAAATACGACCAGTATTACTGGCTGGGCATTTACCGCCGCAATGAATACTTTCCTGTTTCGTTTTTGAAAGGACTTTGTCATATCTGCCTTGAAACGAAGACAGGGCAGCTCTATGCTACACCCTGGAAATCACTGATCATCAGGAATATTGAACAGGAGCACCGCCCGCTCTGGGATTATCTTTTAGGGAAGTATGGTATCAATGTAAGACATGCGGCCAATGAACTGAACTGGCAGATTCCGGATAACAATGAAGATGCTCTGGTACTCAAACGCCACATCATCAGGCACTTTGATAGTGCGGATGTACGTACTTACGGGCTTTGCTTCAGTGTAGGGCATCATTGCTTTGGAGGTATTGTGATCACACAGCAGGAGGCGAAATACAAGACAGCGCTCAAAGGACAGCTGCGCTACGATATCAGCTATACGCCGGACTTCAATCCTAATTCCGGTACACTGATCAATTACCGTTCAGGTGTAGCCAAAGAGCATCTGGGGCCGTATATCACCTCACTCTGCAAATACTTTTATGAAAGACACAATACCGACGATCCGCTGCCAGGCTATGTTGCAGCGCATACAGCACCGGCACCACCTGTAGAAAAATATGTGCATCAGTGTCCTGCATGCCTGAGTATTTATGATGAACAGATCGGAGATCCTGAACAGGAAATCATGCCCAATACCCCATTTGAGCTAATAACCAGCCACTATCAGTGTCCGCTCTGCCATAAGCCTGCAGGCGCTTTTACCAGGGTCGCATATTCCACATTAATGGCATAATAGCATCTCCTCCCAAATACAGGCATGCAAGGCCAATTTACTCAGTTCCTCAAACAATGGCCCATCTTGCATGCTGCCGCAGGCCAGTTCCATTTATGCTCTCATGGCTTTAACAATACATTTGCATTATTACAATACAGCCTCTCCCACTACTTTCCACACCATTCTCATCCTCTTCCCCCTATAAAAAGGATCAAAAAACGGTAAATGCACTACAAAATCCGATCATTAAGTATTATTTTTGCGCTGCAAATCGCGTAAAAATAATAATATGTCTCCTAAATCGGCGCCTGACATCGTACTGATCGGTGCGGGCATAATGAGTGCAACGCTAGGCGTATTGCTGAAAGAATTACAACCGGAGCTGACAATAGAAATCTTCGAACGACTGGACGTGATCGCCGGAGAAAGCTCGGATGCCTGGAATAATGCCGGTACAGGCCACTCTGCCTTCTGTGAGTTGAACTACACGCCTGAAAAGCAGGATGGATCTATCGACATCGGAAAAGCGATTAAGATTGCCGAATCTTTTGAAATCTCAAAAGAGTTCTGGTCATTCCTCGTACAGGCAGGTTGCGTAAACTCGCCGGGCAACTTTATACAAGGCGTTCCTCACATGAGCTTTGTATGGGGAGAAAAAAACGTAGAATACCTCAGAAAACGCCAGCAGGCGCTTTCCGCTAATAATCTCTTCAAAGGCATGGAATTTTCAGAAGACCCCGAGGTGATCAAAAACTGGATCCCCCTGGTAATGGAAGGCCGTGACCCTAACGAAAAAGTAGCAGCTACCCGTATGGATGCTGGTACTGACATCAACTTTGGCGCCCTCACCCGCTCACTCATTGCATACCTGCAGCGACAGCCGGGTGTACACCTCCACCTCGAACACGAAGTGAAAGATCTGGACCAGAACGAAGATGGCAGGTGGAAACTGAAAGTGAAGGACCTGAAAAATGGTAAAAAAAGAACACTACAGGCGAAATTTGTATTCATTGGTGCAGGTGGTGGTTCACTCCCACTGCTGGAAAAATCAGGCATTGAAGAAGGTAAAGGTTTCGGTGGATTCCCTGTAAGTGGTCAGTGGCTGGTTTGTAACAACCAGGCAATCGTAGAAAAACATGCTGCAAAAGTATATGGTAAAGCGTCAGTAGGTGCACCACCAATGTCTGTACCTCACCTCGATACCCGTGTGATCGATGGTAAGAAGGCATTGCTGTTTGGTCCTTACGCCGGTTTCTCTACCAAGTTCCTGAAAAAAGGTTCATGGCTGGATCTGCCACGCTCTATCAAGTTCAATAATATCCGTCCAATGCTGGCAGCTGGTCTCGATAACCTTCCTTTGACTAAATACCTGATCGACCAGATACGTCAGTCTCCGGAAGAAAGATTGCAGGCATTGCAGGATTTCCTGCCCGAAGCAAAGATGGAAGATTGGCAGCTGGAAGTAGCAGGACAGCGTGTGCAGGTGATTAAGAAGGATCCTGAGCATGGTGGTATCCTGGAGTTTGGTACTGAGGTGGTAAGTGCAGCAGATGGAAGTATTGCTGCTTTGCTGGGTGCTAGTCCTGGTGCAAGTACCGCTGTTTCTATTATGCTGGAACTGCTGAACAGGTGCTTTAAGAAAGAGCTAGCCACTGAGGCATGGAGGAATAAGCTGTTGCAGATGATTCCGTCTTATGGTAAGAAACTGGCGGATGAACCTGAAATGCTGGCGCAGGTGAGATCATGGGCTAACAATGTACTCGAACTAAAAGACTGATAAAATAAAATAGGGGGTATGGATATACCCCCTTTGTTTTAACCTTATCTTATTGTTTCTAAGAGACTTCATTAAATATCTTCTATCTCAACCCACCCGCCTTATACGGTATCCTCACCACCACATTCACATTCTTCCCCGGCTCCATTACCAGGTCAAAACTCCCCTCATGCAAGGCCGCCATATAAGACATTAAATAACACACCGGCTGGTTGAGCAATTCATTATCAGTATCCCTGAAATAATTCGCATAAAAATTCCCCCTGATCTCAAAATAGCTTTCTTCAAAACTAAATAAGAGCTTAGGTAACTGATGACTTGTAGAATGCCGGTTCATCCAGAAATAAAGATTCAATACCAGCTGGCGGATCACAAACTCATCGATATAAGCGTCAATCACTTTCTTTACAGCTGGTAATTCAGTGACGGGCTGCAAAACTTTATCATACGGTTCATCCCGGATTAACTGATTCAAAAACAAGTGCAGGCTCGTCTGCTTTCTATTAAACGCAAAACGCTTGTTTAGCATATATTGTACTATACGCACATTTTGCAACTGAAAGTCCAGCTCGATCACCTGCGATTTGATGGCCTCCGTCTGACGGGTTATTCTCCCTTCAACCTGTTTTCCATCATATAACGCTATCAGCTCTACGCTGGATAGGATACTCGCTACAATAGATTTCAGTTCATGAAAGATATCCTCAATAAGCCGGTTGTCCTCAAGGAAATTTTGTACTGACACAGAAGTTTTCATTTACTACGCTGTTTACAGGCTTCCTAAGTTGGTCGTCGGCTTAACAATGATGCCAGAGTGTAAAACTAACACTTAATGCCTGTTGTTTTCTATTAACATTATTACTTATATTAGTAAAATATGGCCAATCTGATGGTTTTTCTCAAGATTAGAGCATGTCCGCTATAATTATTATACAACCAAACTACCTTTCACTATATTCAAAAAAAGTTAAAATGCATTTTTATCACCCCTGATAGTATTAAATACCGTCAGGAAAATAATCTTCAGATCCAGGTACACCGACCAGTTTTCCATATACCAGATATCATGCTCTATACGCTTTGCAAGGTGTAAATCGTCCGTAATCTCTCCTCTGTATCCATTCACCTGCGCCCAGCCCGTAATGCCCGGTTTTAAGAAATGCCTGATCATATACCGCTGAATGATAGCAGAAAATTCCTCTGTATGCTTCAGCATATGCGGTCTTGGCCCTACTATCGACATATCCCCTAACAATACATTCAGGAACTGCGGCATCTCATCCAGGTTCGTCTTCCTCATAAATTTCCCCAGCCTGGTAAACCGCTTGTCGTTTCGCGTTGCCTGCTTATTGTTCGCATCATTATTCACATACATGCTCCTGAATTTCAGACAGCCGAAAGTCTTATTGTTACGACCGGTTCTGTGTTGTATAAAAAATACCGGCCCCTTGCTCTCCAGCTTCACCAGCAATGCCAGCAAAGGTATCAGCCAGCTTAGTAAAAAGATCGTTACCCCCAGGCTGAATACCAGGTCAAAGAAACGTTTCCTGATCCTGTTCGCAATATCATCCAGCGGCTCCGAGCGAAGTGAAATGATGGGAATATCATCCAGGTAATCAATGTAGATCTGCCGGTTCACAAACATCCTGAAGTCAGGCACAAAACGGAAACGGATAAAATGCTTCTCCGCCTCATGCGCCAGGGTATACAGGTAAGGAAACTGCTCCGGTGATAAAGTGGAATAGATCTCCCTGATGTTATTTGACTGTGCATAATTGATACATTCCTGCAAATTACCGATCACGGGGTAATACGACAGCTCATGCACATTGCTGTATTCCTCAAAATAACCCTCAAAACGGAGGTTACTTTTCCTGCCCAGCAGGTTATCCACCAATTGCTTCGAAAGGTCGTTATAGCCCACGATAACCACTTTACGCTCTATCTCTTTCCGCTGCAGCAAATAATGCGTCAGCATATAAAAGAAAAGCCTGTCTGCCAGCACAATGATGAGGAACAGCGCACAATACGTAATGATGAAGATACGGTTATAGGCTTCTTTGTTCAGAAATACAAACAACAATATCAATAGCAGGTATAGCAGGATGCCCTGAATCGTTTTCCGGGCTATCTTTTCATAACTCATCTGCTGACTCATGAAATAAATCCCCGTAGTATACAACGCAATAACCCACGCAATATTTGAAGCGAGTAAAAAAGTATCCCTGTCCAGGTGTACTGGTACCTCTTTTTGCTGTAACCAGTAGGAAACAAAAAAGAAAAATCCATTCAGACAGAAGAAATCCATGATCAGGATCTGAATGCTGCATATTTTTAAATAACGGTTTAACATAAAAATAAGTTTTATCCTACTACTACATGTTCTTCGAACCGACCCATAATTCTGCTCACTGACAAATAATTCTCTGCATACGCTCTGCCGTTCCCCGCTATTTCCCTTACATCCTCATTTACTGACCGCAGGATCCCTTCATTGAGCGCCGCCTGGTTTTCTGCATCTACCAGAATGCCCATGTTATGTGTACTCACCAGGTCATGCAAACTTGTTCCACTGTTGGCTGTGATCAGCGCCAGCCCCCCCACTGCCAAAATTGTTGTGAGCTTGCTTGGCATCACCAGGTCACTGGCATTTGCTTTCTGGATCACCAAATGCACATCTGCCATATTCAAAAAGTGATTAAACCGCTCAAATGGCTGCAAAGGGAAAAAGATCACATTCTCTAAACCCATCTCCGCTGCCTGCATTACCAGGCGCTCTTTATAAGGTCCGGAACCACAGATCAGAAATTTCAGATGCCTGTCTTCTTTCAGTGCCTGCGCTGCCTGTAGTATAGATTCCAGGCCCTGCTTCTCCCCGATCGCACCGGAATACAACACAATCTTATCTGTCGCTGCAAATCCATATTCCGTTTTCAGCAACAACCGTTCTTCAATAGGATGAAACTTATTCACATCTACCCAGTTCGGGAAAAAGAAAATATCCTTCTTCGCCTTCTCCTGGATCTTCTTCATCATACCATCAGAAATACTGCCTACCATATCAGCCTGCCTGAAGATGTACCGCTCCATTTTGAAGAGTATATTGATCAGTTTCGGCGATGCTATCATTTTCAGATCTCTCGCGGCCTCTATCTGCATATCCTGTATATGATAAAATACTTTCGCACCTCTCAGTTTCTTATAGATCACCGCCAGCAGGCCCAGGTGAAAAGGCGGTACTACCGTTATCACCACATCATATTTTTTCCGGGGCAGCAATGTCAGCAACCTAAAAAATGCAGACACGGCAAATGAAAAATCCAGCATGATGCGTGTCTTGCCCGTAGGCTTTGCCGGCACGTATTGCGGACATCTGTATACCGTTAGCTTACCCTGTTTCTCCCTGGTATACCAGTTCTTTTTCTTGTCGTAAGGGGGCTGCACCTTCCACTCCGGATAGTAAGGATAACTGGTGATCACTGTACAGTCATATCCATTCTCTGCCAGCCATTTCATCATCTCACCATTGTATTTCCCTATCCCGGTAGGTTCCGGTGAAAAATTCCCGCCTATGAGTAATATTCGCTTGGACATAACTATGCTAGTATCTTTCTTTTACGTACTGAAACAGCAGGGTTCCCTGCATAAATACTCCAGGCATCCATATCTTTTGCTGCCACCGACTTCACCGTCAGCACCGCATGGGAGCCACACACTATTCCCGGGCATACAACTGACTGCGCACCAATCCACACGCCATCTTCTATCCTGATGCCCCCCAGCCTGTATGGGAAATCGCTGCGATTGTAATCGTGGTTACCTGTCAGCAACATCGCCCCCTGTGATATACACACATGATTACCGATGTATACATTTTCCAAATTATCAATCCACACACTTTCCCCAATCCAGCAATGATCACCAATTGATAAGCGCCACGGATATTTAATCCTAACTTTGGTCTTGATCACAAGACCTTTGCCCACCTTCGCGCCAAATGAGCGCAACAGTTTTACTTTAATACCATAGGGCCATGGCAAAGCACTGTTAAAAACGTAATAGTTAACCAGGTACCATAATCCGATTTTCCACTTGGGTCCGGCTGCATAGTTACCTGTGTTAAACCTGGATAGATCGGTGTTCATCGGTGTATGAAATATTTTGAATGGTTTTGAAAAAAGCGGCATAAATAAAACCCGGCAATAGCTCCTGTCGTATTGAGCAATACATCGTCAACATCAGCGACGCCGGTTCCTGTATAGTACTGTGTAATTTCAATGGTCAGACTTAACAAACATGCCAGCAGGGCTATTCTCATTACACTCCTCATATTGAATATCCACATCATCACAAATGGAAAAGGAAGGAACAAAATGATATTGCCAAAAAGATTGCTGCAGAAATAGAAAGCATGCACCCACCAGGTTCCCCCATGATTGTTAAACAACTCTTTTACACTGTCTACAACCGGATGTAATCTCAATCGCTCTGCTGCTGAATACTTCGCGCCCTTTCTCCACGGGGCCCAAAACACGATATAAAATAAGAGCACAAAATAGCCCGCACTCAAATAAATCTTCTTCTTCATCCACATCAGTTAAGCACGATATTGTAATCTTCCTTCAACACAGCGAGCATTTTTTCCTTCCCCGTATCTCCGTTCAGCTTCCGCTCAAACTCTTCCAGGTTTATATCCACCAGTAAGCGGTACCAATATCCCTGCATAAAGTGAAATACAAATCCATGATAACCATCCATAAAACCAAAGCGCAACACATAGCGGTACAGGAAGTAAAAAGAAGCCCGCATACCTGGTGATAAAGAAGAATATACCCGCTCTTTCAGGAACCTCTTTCGCTTTGCCTGCGTACTTTCCATTTCCAGCAACCGCTTATCAGCATCCAGCAGGCGGTATTTAATATTCAGCAGGTCCACCATTTCACGGATCGCATAGTTATTATGCTTGTTCACCCACCAGTGAATCGCATTCAGGTTGTAATCCACTATATGCTCTTTGAACTGCACCGTCTTTCCCTGTGATAATACGATGTGCTCATCCATCCAGCGCTGCTCTATACTACCAACACCCTTTCTCCAGATGCGCAGGAGGTTATGCGGATAGAAACCCCCATGCTTAATCCACTTGCCTTTGAACAAAACCTTTCTGCGGATGTACACGCCACTCACATCTGCCGGCAGCACACTTACCTTTTCATTGATCTCGCTGATCAATGCAGGCTCCAGGTATTCGTCAGCATCCATGCGCATCACCCAGGACGCTTTGATCCCGCAATTGTCCAGGCCCCATTGAAACTGCTGTGCATAATTCACCCACTTGTGCCGGACTACTTTTGCACCATAATGTTCTGCTATCGCCACCGTATCATCCGTAGAAAATGCGTCTACGATATAAATCTCATCAGATACCTGCCGCATGCTTTCCAGGCAACGGCCAATATGTTTCTCTTCGTTGTATGTAAGAATAATGACTGCCAGATCCATATTAAATAACCTTTTTCGCTGTTCCGGAACTTTGGTACAATGTGACGTAATCTCCTGCCAGCTTGTTCTCATTAAAATCCCTGGTAATGATATCTCTTGCTGTAGCTGTAATGCGGTTCCGCTCCATCTTGTCATTATATGCCAGTGTCAGCTTTGCCCGCACTTCCTCTATATCATGGATCCCGGTGATCCATCCCAGCCTGTTTTGCTCCACATAACCGGATAATCCAACATGATTGCTGATCAGTACCGGCGTACCCACATACAATGATTCAATCACTACGATAGCAAAATTTTCATTGTGTGATGTGAGTGCAAACAGATCTGTATTCGCCAGGAAGGGGAACTTCGTTTCTGAATTCTTCCATCCCACCCACTCTACATGTTCTTCTATTTTCAATGTAGATACGATCGTTTTCAACTCAGTCACATACGCTTCTTCACCGGAACCAGCTATCTGTAGTTTGTATTTAAATGGCACTTTTGACAATGCAAGGAGCAGAATATCCAAACCCTTTTTAGGATCCACACGGGAGAGAAAACTAATTGTGAACACATCGTTTTCCTGACGGGGATACGTTACTGTTGGCAGGTCTACCAGGTTGAATACATTGGCACCCTTCCAGCTATGGTTGATGCGCAAACATTCGTTCCACTCCATAGGAGAAGAGGTATGCAGGTAAGTATGCTTCAGCAGGCGCTTACCAATCACATTGTGCAATACTTTCTTCTTTGCCTGGTTCTTTGCCGTAAGCACATAATCGCAGAACATACCATGTGGAGAAAGCACCGGCTTAATACCTCTCAGCCTGCACATGAGCGAAGCACCCAGCACCAGGAAACTCCACCATGAATGAATATGAACTACATCATATGACTTAACCGTTTTCCAGGTATGCTTCCATAAGGCAGGAGATACATGAGTATGATCGCCGGTAATTCTTGGAAAGTAGTACACCGACACACCATCTACCAGCACCGGTGTTTTCACAGCTTCTGCCAGTTCTTCATGACCATTTGCAGTAGTAGTGTATACAGTCACCTCATGCCCAAGGCGTACCAGCCGCTCAGCCAGCCTGGCTATCACCACAATGGGTCCGCCATATATAAATGCCGGCTTGTAAGAAGGAACAATAAATAAGATTTTCATTATGATGCTTTTGCGCTGATCACCGGTAGGGTGACCGCTGCTTTCTTACGTTTTTTAATCAATAAAGGCATAGCCACTCTCTTTTGAAAATGAATCTCTAACAGGTAAGCCATCACTAAAGTGAGTCCTGCAAAACAGATCCATGTTAGTGCACCTGGCCCCATATAGTGCTTTACAAATCTTAACAGGGGCACATGTACAATATAAATCCCGTAAGAGATGGGTGCCAGGAACGACAAAGGCTCCATCCACCTGAATTTTTCTGCCGGCACAAAGCGCGCTGCTGCCATCCACACGACTGCAAAACCAATAGCCGCCACAAAATGCCTGATCTCAATGAACGGATGCAAACCTATTGTACTATGGCTGGCCCTGATCTGTGGGTAACTGGCAAGTACATACGCTGCCAGCGTGATCAATAAACTACCCAGACCTTTAAAAAATGGCACATTCGTATCGCGCAAAGATGCTTCCGCCAGCGCAGCGCCCAACCACCAGATAGGCAGGTATAATAATGTAAGGCTTGCCTTGTTTGGAAAAAAGGAAAATACCACTGCAGATAAAACAGCAATGACAGTGACTGCCAGTAAATTCCTGTTGAACCGCGCTGTACCTGTGACAGCATAAAACAGGTAAAACCACACTTCATAACCAAGGCTCCACAACGGATCATTGTCACCAAAAGTTGCATACCCGATTCCCGGTTTCTGCAGCTGTGAGTCCTGTAAGCCCAGCAGGTTGTACACGAAACTGGGCAGGTCAGTATGTGCATCTGCACTGCCCGTCAAATAATCAATCCCCACACTCAATATCATCACCACGATGAAAATGGGATAGATGCGCACAAATCGTTTCCAGAGAAAATCCTTTCTATCAAATGCAGACTTCGTGCTGTAGTTATAATGGATCACAAAACCACTCAGCAGGAAGAACAGGATCACGGCCTCCTGGCCAAATAATAACAAAGGCCGTACCGGCGCAGGCAACAATTCCCTTGAGTGATGCATCACCACATACAAAGCTGCCAATCCCCTGCATACCTCCAGTGGCCATAACTTATTTTGCGTCTTCATGTACTACCTGCTTCGGTGAAGAAATATGCCGGATTGCAGTCACCGCATTATCCGCCATTGTATCCATGGTTAACTCCAGCTTTACATAGGCACGGGCATTCTCTCCCATCCTGCCAATCTCTTTCTCCGTAGTCAGCGACAAGGTATCCACACAATCCCGCATACTGTCGAAGACCATACCATTGTGCCCATGTTTGATATAACTATATTCCACACATTGTAAAATGGATGCAGAACGTTTGAAGGTGAATATGGGTTTGCCATAAGACATCGCTTCCACGATCGACAAGCCCACCCATCCCGGTTGAAAATAAATGTCAGCCATGCTGAACAACTCATCTTTCACCTTCCTGTCATAGAGCGCCCCAAAATCACGTACATGTGGATAAGCTGAGAAATCCGGTTTCAGCCTGCCATCCCCGATAATCACAAAAGCAAATGCTTCGGGTGACAGTGTTTCAATCAGTTCAACCAGCAGATCCACTCTCCTGCCTGGCTCATTGAATCTTGCACAATAGATCAGCACTCTTTGCTGAGTAATACCATATCTTTCCCTGAGCGCCTGCTTATCAGGTATATTCAGATCAAGAATGGCCTCCACACCAGAGATCGTATTATTCAATGCATGTCCGTTCATCTTTGGCATAAACGTTTTCCACACATCCAGTTCTTTCTTTGTATAAAACCACACACCATCAGATAATGCAATCATCCAGCGCAATAAGAAATCTGGTTTCTTTTCTTCCTTCACATATCGCTTCACAGAAATGCCATGACCCCACAGCACAATCTTTTGTTTAATAAAAGGCCGCAACAACAGGATCAGCCAGGTGCTCAGGTGACCGAAGTTCAGCATCAGCACCAGCACATTGTATTTCCTGTTCAGCAGGGGAAACGGGTTGTAAAAAACAAAAGGTCCTTTTACAATCGCAGGTAATGGAATCACCTTTGTATTGCCAACCTTGAAATGATCTTTGCCAATTTCAGCCTGCTTCTCATAACAATACAGGTCCATTGGCAACTGCTCCTGCAGCATGTCGAAAAACTCCTCCCTGTAGTGAGGTATATATGGTTGCAAAATGGCGATCATGGTAAAAGTTTAATTGCCCATCAGGTACTTTCTCAATATGTCATTCCTCGATAGGATCTCTGACACACCAAAGCTGAGCAGGTAAGTCACAATAATGGATCCCAGTGTGAGCGCCAGCCCCTGTACCGGGTGATGAATCAGCTGCATCCCCGTTTTAATGCCTTCCAGGAACACACCGTGTACAAGGTAGATGCCCATTGAATTCCTGGACAACACCATCATACCCGGATAGCTACCATTCACCTGGAATAAGAGCAATGGAAACAGCACCGCTACAAAAGCAAGACCGGTCAATACATGTGGTATAAACAGCTGGGCAAAGAACAGCGCCAGTGCCCATACCGGTACCAGGATCTGTAAGCTGGAACCATACTTCGCTTTCACCGTTTCGTAGTTGATGTAAAACAGCATCCCTATAGATGCAGAAATCAGCGAAGGCACGAAGTATAACAGGATATGCCGTGTAAACCAGTCTGCCTGTTTAATATCTGCCGGCGTATACCACAGCACAACAGCAGCAATGAGCACAATACTGCAGATCACCGTATTTGCCGTCTTCCTGTTTCGCACAGCTACATTCAACAATGGAAAGAACAGGATACTCAGGTAGAAAAGGTTCGGCAAATACCATAACTGGTAAGAGCTGCCTTTGAACACGAAAGTTTCTATCCACTTCATTTCAAAAGGCTCGTGTATAAACCTTGCTTTGAACAATCTTATGGCCAGGTAAATGAGGGTCCACAAAAAGAAAGGAATCATCAGTCGCTGGATGCGGGTCACCAGCATCTCTCTAAAGTTCCGGCGCCCCTTTCCGATGATCTGCCAGGCAAAGAGGAACATTGAAATGGCGATAAACACGGGTACCGCATAACTATTCAATGGGTTTAATTTTTTCGTCCAGATACTGCCGGCACAACCATGGATCCATACAACACTAAGAGCGGCAATAGGCCTGATAAAATCAAACCCCGTAATGTGCTGCCTGTCGTTCATGAGCAGGGGTTGTGTCTTTTGATTTAATAATATCACTTACATCGAATCCGTAAATCTGCCTGCTGCCCTCGTGGATGGAATCAAACGCTACCATCGTACCATCTCCTTTCCATCTTGGATGCAGGTCACAGTGCAAACCACTGCGTGTAAAAGCCATCTGCTGAGGCGAAAATGCTTTCAATACCATCTTGTCCACTCCCTGCAGGTAAGGCATAGATTTATCGAGGTCAGGCTGCTGATCCAGCATTTTATAAGTGCCCAGATCCACGCGGCGCTGTGTACTGTATTGAAATAAAAACAAGGTGCGGATGCCTTCACTGTCCGGATAAGTATCACAGATCATCCAATCCCTGTTTGCAGGGCAAAACATCGGATGCCCATCTTCTGTAATCACATCCTTTGCCAGCAATGAATAGGGTGCACCTTCTGCATCTGTAAATAATAACCAGTTGAAACCCGGGTTACTGTTTACACCAGCTTTAGGTTTATACAATAGCTTTTTAATTATTTTTTTACCCTTACCTACTAACCCGGTTGGCAGCATGCGATACAACAATGAGCTACGCAGCTTCTCCACACTACTTCCTGTACGCCCCCAGATGGCAATGTGATTATTATCCTGCCAGTCGAAATGACTTAAAAATCCGGTTGCCAGGCAATGTAATTCAGATCCATCTGTATTGATCGTCATGAGACGTGTTGTCTCACCACCATCTTTCAGTTTATAGCGATGTAAAAAAGCAATTCTTGTTTGAGATGGATTCAGTAACAGGTGGGTGAAGTAATGGTTATTCCCCAGGTTCGCGTTCATCTGGTAACTCGCTACCTCTGCTACAGAAATGATCAATGTTTCTTCATCTGTATATACATTGTGCTTTATGATCCCTGAACCTGAAGGTGCATTTTCACTGGCATATGCATCCGGCAAACCGGTGTAGCCATAGCCACCTACCCTGAATAATCTTGCATAGTCCAGGCCAAAAGCCCAGCCATCATCCGTGATCACATGGGTCGGAAATTCCAGTGGGGTACATTCCCCGGTCCTGGTATTATAGATCTTAGAACGCCATGCATGATTGATCTTATCATTTACAATGAAGAGGTCTGTTTTACCGATCCATTGCTGGCGCGCACCCTGTGGGTAATTGTACGCATACGTCTCTCCCATCTTATGATACTTCCCTTCCTTGTCCAGGTACCCGATATCACAGGGTACATCCGGATTTGGAGGAGTGAGCATATCATCGATCCTTAAGGCCAATAGTTTATCGCCAGCATTATTCCATGCGACCAGGTCATGGAAACCGAAATAAAAGTTTCCTTCTCCCTTAGAAAGTAAAACAGCTTTATGCATACATCGGTTCTTTTTGTAGTATCCAGTTGGAAAATTCACGGGAACGGGTTGTCCAGCTATGCGCTGTAACGTCCAATGGCACACGCTCCAGCTGCTGCCGAACAAGTCCCGTGATCAAATCAGCCAGGGAACCTGGCTGATTATTGTCGAAGTAGTACCCTTCGTCACCAAATATCTCTTTGGGCTCACCAATATTGCAGGTGAATACCGGTTTATGAAATGGAATGTACATGTAGATCTTGCTGGGGCAACGTGCCCAATCCTGTACAGTATCGTTCAATGGAGAAATGAATGCATCGGCAAGTTCAAAATAAGAGCTCAGCATGGTCTCAGGTGCATAACCCAGAAACTCAATATATTCATCAAGTCCATTCGCAGTCACATAGGCCTTTGCTTCGTCCAAATGCCGGCCCCTGCCCAGCAACAATAATTTGATAGCAGGTGTTGTTTTCACCGCTGCTTTGATCGCATCTATCATAGTGAACAGTCCATAGTTCCGGGTCATTGTTCCCATATAAATGAGCACTGTTCTACCGGCATATTTTGCACGCAGTTCATCGAGGTGCAGTTTCGGGGCATCGATCACTTCTGTACTGTAAGCATATGGAGAATACAGCACGGACATACGGCGACGCATGAACTGTTTTGATTTCTTACGATAGAAAGTCTCCAGGTAACGGCTGGCACAAATCAGCTTATCTGCATATACTACAGAGAGTGATTCAATAAAGTGGGCCATGATCTTCTTCAATCCTTTGTTATCAGGGATCCCTGATTGCAGTTCGGAGTGTTCGATCACCATCTGCGGATTGAATCCAAGTGCGCCTTTCCGGATCCAGTTACGGAAACCAAAAGAGCAGAAATAAATATAGTCAGGGCGGATCTTTTTCAGCAGCATAATCTTTTGTTCTACCTCACCATTCATGTTAGCTGGTTTATAATAATAAACAGCTACCTCCGGGCCACACTCGATACCGGCTCTTTCCCTGTTCTCAGCACAATCCATCGCGATGATGGATACTTCCCATCCCAGATCAGCTAACGGATTGGCCATTCCCAGGGCGCGCTTCATAGTAGCTATCGTCGTGATATCCCCCGTCGTCAGGAAGCAGATCTTCTTCTTCATCGTATTCGTCGTTTTTTAATGAATGGTAAATGGTAAGAATAAATGCGATTGTAAGTGGCAGTGTGCTCCGGATATGTGGCAAAGGCGAAAATGGGAAGATCCAGAGTAACTCTATCGTAAAAAATACAAGGATCGGGTAGTAAGGAGTTTCCATCGCTCTTTCATCCATCATGAGTGAGAATCCCCGCTTCATGGTCAGGAAGAAGATGTAAAACATACAGCCCGCAGCAATAATGCCGCCATACACCCAGGCCCCCAATAAGATAGAGTGACTGGGTATCACACCACTGTTATTCAATGCCAGCAAGCGGCTCTTGTCTTTATCCAGGTCCTTGAACATGAGACTGCGGTAATGGTTATCTTCATCTACCGCCCAGGAACCATGCCCTAACCAGGGCGCATCTTTCACGGCTTCGATCGCTACAAAGAATTCCCCGCGCCCCTGCCCCATCAGTGAAATTGGATTATAAGGATTACTTGCTTCTGATAACTGATCTCCCGCATGCTTACCGCCAAACTCACCGGATAGCACCGCATTCACGTAAAACATATAAAGGACCTGAAAGAAGATCACTACAAAAATGGTCAGGCCCAGCTTTCTTGCAAGCGTCATATTCATCAGCACCTTGCGGAAATGAATGATCAACCCGGAAAAAAGAAAGAACATCCCGTTAGAGCGAAAGTCCAGTGCCACATTTGCCAGGCCATACGTCATGATGATGGCCACCGTGAGCATGTCCTTTCGCTTATTATAGGTGTAGAAAGTGATCAGTAAAATGATATTATTGGTAATCGGCGCAATCCTGAACTTAAAGAGTGAATAGTCTTCCATCATCGAAGAGGCATCTCCCTCCAGGTTCGAACTGCCAAAGAGAATCAACCTGACCACTTCGGCACACATAAAGGCAAGGATGATCTTTGGCGTATCGTCGAACATCCTGAACATAAACGTGAAAACCACCAGGGATACGCCAATCGCCGCCCAACCTCTCAGCATGTTGTTCATACTGTTGTCGTTGATCACATCACTCACAACCTGTATCACCAGGAATATAAACATCGCCCGTTGTACCTTCTTCACATCAGGATTGTTGCGATACAATTGTTTGATACGACCAAAATTCAGGGAGTTGAGACCTGCATAAACCTCACTCATAATAAGCGTACCGACAAATGACATCTGCACAGAACTGAGCAGAGAGTACAATACGATCTTTATATTCGATTTGTTCCTGGATAAATTCATGCGCTGATCATACTTTTATATAGTTCAGTTACTTCCTGTGCATATCGTTCCCAGGTATGCCCTGTGCGGATCGTTTCTGCAGCTTTGAGCCCCATTTCCTTTCTGAGGAACAGGTCCGCGCCCAGTTGCTCAATAGCAGCTGCCAGCGCCGGGGCATTATCATCGGGTATTAAAAAACCATTCTCCAGGTGAGTAACCGGTGCCCCGCTATTTACAGTAGTGATCACCGGCAGGCCTGCTGCCATTGCTTCTTTCACAGATTGTGCAGCGCCCTCTACATATGTGGGAAAAATATACAGGTCACTTTTTGCAAGGAATGTTTTCAACTGATCCTGTGGCATAGAACCATGCAGGGTGATACCCGGATGATTCCTGAACCAGTCTGGAATGGAAAATTCGTTTGACACGTTTCCAATCACATCCAGTGTAAAAGGAAAATCTTTTTGCACCAGTTCTTCGATCGCTGCCACAATCAGGTGAGCCCCCTTACGTACCCCGAAATTGCCTGTGAAGACCAAACGAAGCGTACCTGATTCATAAGATTTTTTCAATGAATGAAAGCTCTCATCGATACCCAGGTGAATCACTTTAATCTTATCTGCATCGAAGCCATGCGCCACAAAAGTGTCTTTCACGTAATCAGAATTCACCAGCACTACATCCGCTTCTTCACAATCCTTCAACACATTGTTCCAGAAGCCATCAGAGATGTTGATGTATTTTGAATCCTTACTTTCACTCAATAGTTTGTCCAGTTGTCTTTTAATTTCACCGGGGTGTGCAATGCTATGGTCAACGACCACCTTCATGCCTTGTGCACGGGCTTTTTCTATCGCACCTGCGCGGCCTGCACCACTGCGTACATGAAAGATCTCGCTATTGCGGATGTACTTTCTTGATTCAGTACCAAACGCTTTCCAGCCCATTCTTGCCGCCTTATCTCTCGTTAAAAATTTCTTCCCGGTAAGGATAAACAGGAACTGGATATAAAATTCAGAGAAGCTGCATGTGCGGATCTGCTCTCTCGGAAACCCTTTAGGAGAGCGCTTGCGCAAGCCGTAGGCCAGATTGCTCCGGCCCACCAGCTTCCCCATTGCATTAATAAATTTATCAGGAAAATGCTTGCCGGGTACCCAACCTGTAATCACTTCCACATCTACCCCCTGCTCCTTAATGGCGATAGCAGACTGTATCAGGTGTAGTCTGCCTTGTCCTGTAGAAATAATACTTTTCATAGTTAACTTAGTTCCTTGTGAGCAAGCGTTTAACTCCGTTGGCAACGGGAATTTTCTCAAACAGTAATCTCTTAATCTCTGCGAATGTATCAGGCATAGCCAGGTAAATACCACCCAGGTATAATCCTGAACCAATTGTGGAAATCAGGACCATGACCGTGATGGGATTAGCTCCCAGATAAAGAAAACGGAAGAAGTACCAGCAGCTGCCGTAGCAGAGCAAAGCCAAAGGAATGGGAATCACAAACATCGACAAGGTCTCTTTCCATGTACCTCCCAGCAGCTTAAATCCATTGTACAGCCAGATCGGGCTAATCACCACATAGTAGAATGATACTGCTGTTGCTGTACCATACACACCCCAGGGCAGCGTGGCAGCTACAATGAGGATCACCATCAATATGAGCGAATAAAAAGATTGCTTCGCCATATCGGCAAACTTCCCTTTCAGTCTGAATGGCGTAGACCATAACCATGCAACTGCGCGGAAGGCCATTCCTATTGACAGAATTTCTACCAGTGCTGTCGTCTGCACCCACTTGTCAGAAAGGAACACACGTACAATCCAGTAAGCGGTGGCACCCTGCCAGATAGCAAATGCCGCACCAAAAACGGAGAGATAGGTCACACTCTTTTTAAACATATCCTTTGCACGCTGACTGTCTTTGATAGATGCCAGGCTGGGGAACAATACACTGGGCAGATTGTTGGCCACAAAACCAATTACCTGGATGGACAAACTGAAGGCCATATAATAAATACCTACAATCGTTTTGCTCACCCAAAGGCCCAGCACAATATAATCTGCCTGATCCATGATACGCTGTACAATAGAATTTACAAGCGACCAGGAACTGCTTACAGTCAGGTATTTCCAACGGCGCAGGTGCAGATTGAAATGAACCTTCAGGTGCGTTACCCGGTATTTAACGATCAGTGATACAGCAGATACAATCAGTGGAGGTATCACAAAACTATACACCCCAAATCCCATATAAGCCAGTGCCACTGTCATGACCATGGTGAGCACCGTCTCCATGATACGGATCACGGAAAGCGTTTTAAAATCTAACTCAATACGCAATTTGGTCAGGGGAATTACACTCAGTGCATCCATAGGCGTAGTCAGCGCATAGAATGCTACAAGAATGAAAATATTGTGATCCTTATAGACCAGGCTTCCCACATAACCCAGCACCAGCAGAAAGATACAGGAGACAAATCCGAATACCCATGAGATGCCAAAAGATAAGGGAAGCCAGTTGCTAAAGGCTTTCTGTCGCCTGATCAGTACATCGTTCAAACCAAATTGCTGAATGATCAGACCAATACTGGTTACAGTGTACACAAGGCTGATGAGACCAAATTGCGCAGGTTCCAGCAACCAGGCCAGTACGATCTGACCCAAGATAGAGGTCAACTTAGTAGCACCTGTCTGCATCAACATCCAGCTGATGCTGTTAAATACATGCGATCCTGAAAGATTCTTTTTGTTCAAAACTAAATAGATGACTTAATGAATGAAGATAATTTCTCCTCTTCTGTATCGATGACCTCAAGATTAGGATACATGATTCCATTATCCTTCTTGTGATCAAAGCCTAGTCTGTTAAAGATCCCTGCCCTTGGGCTGTTGGTGAACAAACGGGCAGGCTTGCCAAATGCCAGGCTCACTGCGCAGGAATGTACCCTGTCTGATACAGTGAAGTCTGCCGACTTATACAATGCCAGGTAAGAAAGGAGGTTAAAACTCAAAAACGAATTAGGCAATGCAAAATTGATATGGTTAAACTTCGTGGACACTTCCTGGTTCACCCTTACAATCTTATATCCCTTCACACTCTCCTGCACAGGGCGGAAACGGTTCAGGTGACGGCTAAAGCGGTGACTGAGTCCAAAAAAGGTCTCCTTACGATCCAGTTCTACGTTCTTAATTTCTACCTCCCCATTTATCTTATACAAAGGTTCCAGTTCCCTGTAAAAACTACTGATGAAGAACTTGAAATTGTTATCCAGCTGATCTACCGGCAACATCTTGTTCACCAGGAAGGCGGTGCAGATACCGTTGTAAGAATTCTTTACATAATCCTTAAACTTCAGGTACGTTTCCTGGTCGCGGGATGATAAGAACAAAGGCTGGTACTTTTGGAAAAACTCCCCGGTTTCAATACGCAAAGAATCAGAGATACCGGCGCTGGATGCACTGATCAGGGCATACTGTTCGCCTCTTTCTTTGATCTGTTTGATCTTGTCTTTATAATTCGTCAGTATCTGGCGGATCATTGGACCGGAGAAAATATGCAAATCGGCAGATTGATAATCCATCAGATGAAGGGCATTCTTTTTTTGCCAGTCACTCTTCGGGCGAAATGCTCTGAAGATCGGCCCTTCTTCCATTAATACATTGGCTTCCGGATAGAGTTTTCTTATTAACACGAAAAGTGCGCTCTGGTAAAACCCATCACCTATATTGTTCCAGGTGGAGTTCTCGACTAAGATTTTCATACAGATTCTATTTATTTTACCATCGCCGGCATGACCTCCGGATGGTTTAATGGTACCCTCTTGGCTGTTGAGGTAAACGGTTTTTCAAGGATAAAGTGTAATGCATAAGCGAGCAGCACCACAAAGGCAACCGCCAGCCATACAAACAGAAATGTTCTTGGCATCTGGTTATGGTTTACACGCAATAGTATTCCGTTCGCTAAAATCAATATGGGTGCATGAATGAGATATAATGTGTAAGAGCAATCGCCCAGCCATTTCAGGCGGCCAAAGCCCTGAACCGCTTTCTTCTCCCGGTAGTCCAGCAGCAACAGCAACAGTCCGCTGAAGCCAAAGGCCACGATCTGATCTTTTACCAGTGTAGGTATACCAGAAGTGTGAATGAACGGGATCAATGGAACGATCACTATCAGCGGGTAGATGAGCCAGCGGTTTACCTTTACCCTGCCGGTATAGATATCTGCAATAAATGCACCTACCCACCAGGAGAATAAACAGGCCACTACCTGGTCAAAAAGAATGAACCTTGTCTGGAAGCCTGCTACATAGAGCCCGAAAATGGCTGCCACACCAAGGATTGTCAGCTTTTGAAACTTTTTGTTCGTTAGCAGCAGTATTGGATACAACATGTAGAAATACCATTCATATTTCAGCGACCATATACTACCATTTGAACCAAATACCGGTACATAGGCATCCTGGAGGAAAAAGATATTCCCGACCAGGGATGTCCATGAATGGTAAAAGGTGATATTCTGATTGACAAGTGCTAAAGGTGTAGTATGCGTGTAAATCGAAAACTGGTAATGCGCCACGAGGCTATCACATACGATCGTCAGCAGAAGGGCAAAGAGGTAAGGTGGCATAATACGCTTCAGGCGCTTCATAAAGTACGCCCCGAAGCTGAAATGTGTATCCGGACCTTTAGCTAACTGTAACGCATACTTAAGATGGATCACAAAACCAGAAAGCACAAAGAAAAACAGGACCATCTCATGTCCAAACTTGAACACAGACATACCCAATGCAAATGCTTTGCCGGTCACACCATACGCATCGCCCGCCTGCCTGAACCCCTCACCTCCTTCCCACAGTAGCCAGCGGGCATGCCCTGTAGCAACGTACAGGGCTGCCAGCCCGCGAAGGCCATCGAGAAAGGAAAGATTGGTCTTAACCGGTAATAGCTTCGCCATATTTTTTAATTAACCAATGAGATGTTCAAATTGTGCAACGGATTCTTTGCGGAACAGCTCAACATCTGCCGCTACCATTTCCTTCACCAGTTCAGGCAGATCGTATTTTGGCTGCCAGTCCAGTTTTGTCATTGCTTTGGTAGGATCGCCTATCAGCAGTTCTACTTCTGTAGGACGGAAGTAAGCAGCATCTACAGCTACTACTTCTTTGCCAATTGGTAATACAAATTCCTTATTACGGCAGGCAGTTACAACCGCAACTTCTTTTTCACCCTTGCCGGTGAAAGCCAGTTCAATACCCAGTTCATCAAATGCCATTCTTACGAAATCACGCACAGGCGTAGTAATACCGGTTGCAATCACGTAGTCTTCGGCCGTATCCTGCTGGAGGATGCGCCACATGGCTTCCACATAATCTTTTGCATGGCCCCAGTCACGACGTGCATCCAGGTTACCGAGGTACATTTTATCCTGCAGGCCCAGGGCGATAGCAGCTACCCCACGGGTGATCTTGCGGGTTACGAAAGTTTCACCACGCAGCGGACTTTCGTGGTTGAAGAGAATGCCATTGCAGGCAAACATACCGTAAGCTTCACGATAGTTTACAGTGATCCAGTAAGCATACAGTTTTGCCACTGCGTAGGGGCTACGTGGATAGAATGGTGTGGTTTCGCGCTGAGGTACTTCCTGCACCAGACCATAGAGTTCTGAAGTGCTGGCCTGGTACACGCGGGTCTTTTTGTCCAGCTTCAGGATGCGGAGGGCTTCGAGAATACGAAGGGTACCGATACCATCAGCATTGGCAGTATATTCAGGTGTGTCAAAGCTTACTTTTACATGACTCATGGCAGCGAGGTTGTAGATCTCATCAGGTTGTGTTTCCTGGATGATGCGGATCAGGTTAGTGCTGTCTGTCATATCGCCATAGTGCAGTTTGAAACGCACGTTCGGGTCGTGAGGGTCCTGGTAAAGGTGGTCGATTCTATCGGTATTGATCAGGGAAGCACGGCGTTTGATACCATGAACCATGTATCCTTTTTCTAATAATAGTTCTGACAGGTAGGCTCCGTCTTGTCCGTTAACACCGGTTATTAAGGCCACTTTCATATTATATGAGTTTTTAGAGTTGTTTAAATTTTATTTGCATTTCCGCAAAACCGCCGGAGGCTCCCCCGGAGTTTTTCTTACTTATTTTGTAATTACCTCAATTGCATTTGGCTGCGTAGTGCCGATGCCGTAGGCAACTATCCCCTTCTTCTTCAAATAAGGTAAGTCGTAAATATTCCTTCCATCAAACACCACCACTCCCTTCATCCTGCTCCAATCCGGCAATCTGAAATCATTCCACTCCGTCACTAAGGCCACCGCATCTGCACCCTCCACCGCATGATACATATCCTCACACCATACCACGGAATCTCCCAGCGTATGCTTCGCCTCTTCCATTGCTACCGGATCAAACACCCTCACTATCGCACCTGCTTCCAGCAATGCACTGATCAGTACCAGACTTGCCGCCTCTCTCATATCGTCCGTACCAGGTTTAAACGACAGGCCCCAGATACCAAACGTTACCCCGGCCAGCTCGCCATCATAATGATTCCTGATCTTATCAAACAGTACCAGCTTCTGGTCATTATTCACCGCTTCCACCGCTTCCAGAATACGCAGCGTATGCCCATACTCTTTCCCTGTTTTTACCAGGGCTTTCACATCTTTCGGGAAACAACTCCCCCCATATCCAATTCCCGGGTAAATAAAACTGGTACCAATACGTGCATCAGAGCCAATCCCCTTCCTCACCATATTCACATCTGCGCCTACCAGGTCACACAGGTTGGCTATATCATTAATAAAAGAAATTTTCGTTGCCAGCATCGCATTCGCTGCATACTTTGTCATTTCTGCAGATGCGATGTCCATGAAAATAATCGGCCTTCCATTCAGCAAAAAAGGTCTGTACAATTGTTCCAGCACTTCCTTACTTCTATCGCTATTCACACCCACCACAATCCTGTCCGGTTTCAGAAAATCCTGCACGGCAGCACCTTCTTTCAGGAACTCAGGATTAGAGGCCACATCATAATCAAGGAGTGTATCGCGGTGTTGCAGGGCCTGTTTAATTTCCCTGTTCACTTTCACCGCAGTACCTACCGGTACTGTAGACTTAGTCACTACTACGAGATAGTCAGTCATAGACTGCCCGATCTCTTTTGCCACCTGCAATACGTATTGCAGGTCTGCACTACCATCTTCACCCGGAGGTGTACCTACCGCAATAAAAGCAACCGCTGCACCGGGAATCACCGCTGCCAGGTTAGTGCTGAAAGACAGTCTGCCATTGGCTGCATTGCGGGTCACAATTTCTTCCAGGCCGGGTTCATAAATAGGAAGGATACCCTGCTCCAGGTTCCTGATCTTTGTTCTATTCACATCCACACACACTACTTCAGTTCCAACCTCTGCCAGGCATGCGCCGGTCACTAAACCGACATAGCCGGTACCTATAACAATTACTTTCATCAGTTTACTTGATTATCATTTGTGAGCAATAGAAAAAACTCAGCTAACGGCCATATGTCGCTTCTTCAGGAAATCCGCGTACGCTTGTACCAATCCTTCTTTCAACCCGGTCGTATGTTTCCATCCCAGGCTATGCAGTTTGGAAACATCCATCAGTTTACGTGGAGTGCCATCAGGTTTGGATGGGTCAAATACAATTTTGCCATCATAGCAAACCACATCTTTCACCGTTTCAGCCAGTTCTTTGATGCTCAGGTCTTCGCCGGTGCCAATGTTTACCAGTTCTTTGCCATCATAGTGCAGCATCAGGTATACACAGGCAGCTGCCAGGTCGTCTGCAAACAAAAATTCACGGCGGGGCGTACCACTACCCCATACGGATACACTGGGTTTACCCGCTTCTTTTGCTTCATGAAAGCGGCGGATCAGTGCTGGTAATACGTGTGAATTCTCAGGATGATAATTGTCCCCTATGCCGTAGAGATTTGTTGGCATCACGCTGATATAATTGCAACCGTATTGGTCACGGTATGCTTCACAGAGTTTGATACCCGCAATTTTGGCAATGGCGTAAGGCTCATTGGTCATTTCCAGTGGCCCTGTCAGCAGGCTATCCTCTGTGAGTGGCTGAGGTGCCAGCTTTGGATAGATGCAGGAGCTACCCAGGAACATCAGTTTTTTAACACCGTGTTTGTAAGCAGCATGGATGATGTTGGCTTCCATCATCAGGTTATCGTACAGGAACTCTGCACGGTAAGTATTGTTGGCATAGATTCCACCTACTTTTGCCGCAGCAAGGAATACGTAATCCGGTTGTTCGCTGGCAAAGAACCCGTCAACAGCCGCTTGATTACGCAGGTCCAGGTCCACAGAACTACGGGTGAGCAGGTTATTATACCCTAAAGTTTGCAATCTTCTTTTGATAGCACCGCCTACCATGCCGCGGTGACCTGCTATATAAATTTTATCATTTAGTTGCATAGTGATAGTTTAAAGTAATTCCGGTCTGTTTTCTTTTACCCACTGGTGTAGCTGCTTCACTTCCTGTCCTTTGCCTTTTTGCAAAATGAGTAAGGCTTCAGGTGTGTTCACTACCACTACATTTTCCACCCCTACCAGTGCTACCAGTTTATCTTTGCCAAGTACCATGCTGTTCACAGGGTCACTCTGGATAAAGACAGCCTGGTTGTTGCTGTACTGGTAATGTTTGGCGAGCGCTTCGGCCAGAGCTTCATACCCTCCTACATCACTCCATTCCATTGTACTGGGTATTACTTTTACAATATTGCTTTTCTCTAACACGGCATAGTCAATACTGTCAGCAGGAATTGCTTCCATGGTCGTTTGCAGGATCCGTCCTGATTCCAGGAATTCATCAGCAGCAATGGCAGCGGCGGTATAGATAGCAGGTGCATACAATTCCAGCTGTTGCAACAATACGTTTGCTTTACCACAAAAGATCCCGCTGTTCCAGAGGTAGTCTCCGCTGTCGAGCATAGCTTCGGCAGTAAGGGGGTCCGGCTTTTCAGTAAAGCGGAGTACATCATTGCCATCATATTGAATGTACCCGTAGCCTGTTTCAGGATAAGCGGGCCGAAGGCCGATCGTAACGAGGTGATTATCTGCCGCCAGTTTCTCTGCCTGGAAAATTGTCTGTGCATAGACGTCTGGCGTACCAATGAGGTGATCTGCAGGTGTAATAAGGAGGATCGTTTCAGGATCGGCGATGAAAGCAGCTAAAGCAATGGCAGCAGCGGTATTTCTACCTACAGGTTCAGCAATCCAGCGGGCATGTTCGGCACCTGAATTATGCAGCTGATCTGTAACAGTAGTAACCTGTTGTTCATTTACAATGGCCAGCACGCTGTCGCAGGCAAACGCATTACGCTGCCAGGTGAGCTGCAATAAGCTCTGACCGTCAAATAAGGGCAGCAGTTGTTTAGGCGTCTGTTTATTAGACAGCGGCCAGAGGCGGGTTCCAGATCCGCCACAAAGGAGTATATGTTGCATGGAAAGCGGGTTAAAGCGAAACGTTAGAAGGGTGTTGCCTGTATTGATTGCTGTTGATGAGCACCAGTTCGCTTTTTTTAACAGTAGCAGTGAGGGCAAATCCCATGCTGTACAACACAGCTTTCACCGTATTTTTACCAGCTTCTACTACCCTGCCACGCTGATGCATGAGTGGGCCTGCTGTGATCTGGATAAAATCGTTCTGGTGAATCGGGAAACTTTCAACTTCCACATTGTCGTATTCATGCAGAAAGCGTTTGATCAGATCAATCTCATGCTCAGGAATACAGGCAGGTTTACCCAGCCAGTATACGAAATTTACGATACCACTTGTTTCCCGCACAATCGTTTTCATCTTCTCAGGAATACGCACAAACACGTAAGATTTAAACAATGGTTCTTCAATTACTTTCTTACGATCACTCCACTGGTGTGTGACACGGTTGATAGGGCAGTAAGTTTCGATCTGCTTACGAATTAGCAATTCTGCGACTTTCTTTTCCCATCTGGGTTTGGTATACACCGCATACCAGGATTTCAGATTCTGTTCCATGGGAATGGTTTTAACGGTTAAAAAATCGAGGCTGTGTTTGGTGGAATTTACAAAGACAAGCGGTGGGCATGGATGCTGAGTGGAAGGCATAGCTTCGCCTCCTCAGTCACATGAGTGTCTTAAAGCGTTTCAGTAAATATTGCATTGCAGACTTTGAACGGTGTGTATGTAACCCTTTTATTTAAATAAGCGGGTTAGCCCTTTTTTATTTGTAGAACCGTTCTGATGTTCGTCTGTATACCCATAGCCATACCCATTGCCATTACCATAGCCATAGCCATTGCCATAACCATAGGCATAACCCGGTATACCCCTCATTTTAATACCGTTGAATACGATATTTAGTTTTCCCAGTTCCTGTGTGTGATATAACTCATCTATCATGCGGAGATGGAACTTAGGTGTGCGCTGGTGACGTACCACATACAGGGTTGCATCTGTAAATGGCGCCAGCAGGCGGGCATCTGTTACCGGACCTACCGGTGCGGTATCAAGGATGATATAATCAAAAGTTGCACTAAGCGACGCTAATAACTGTTCCAGCCTGCCATTCAGAATCAGCTCTGTTGGATTTGGAGGGATCACCCCGGATGACAGCACGTGGAAATACTCGTTTCCTTCCAGTGGTTTCTTCAGGATCTCACCCAATACTGCCTGACCAATCAGGTAATTGCTGATCCCGGGTGTATGAGATACCCCCAGCATCTTGCTTACCTTTGGCTTGCGCAGGTCAAATTCCAGCAGCACTACCTTCTTTTTCATCAAAGAGAGGCTTATAGCCAGGTTAATGGCAATAAAGCTCTTACCCTCACCTGAGATAGAAGAAGTGACCATAATGGTCTTATTTGGCCCATTAATGCCAATATAGCTGAGGGATGTACGCAATGCCCGGAATTGTTCCGCTACTGCTGTACGGCGATTTTCAGTGATGGCAATCGGATGGGCTTTGTCGTCCTGCATAATTTCTGCCACTATGGGTGCTGAAGTAGCCTTCTCAATGTCAACACGGAACAATACATCCCTGTTGAACATATCCTTGATGGAGATAAATCCGGCTACTGCCGCAATACCTCCGATTACAGCGAGACCGAGTATCATGGACCTCCGCGGGCTGAAAGGGAAAGAATCTGCTTCTGCTGCATCTACGATACGGCTGTCTGAAATAGCCGCAGCATATTGCAGGGCAGTTTCTTCTCTCTTTTCCAGCAGGAAGGTGTAAATATTATTCTTAATGACCTGCTGACGGCTGATGGCCAACAGTGCTCTTTCTTTGCTGGGAACAGTTCTGAGAATGCTGCTATACTTTGCATTATCCACCACCAGCTTTTGCTTACCGGCTTCCAGGTTTGCACGCAGGCTGCGGATGTTCTCCAGGATAGCAGGTGCCAGTTTCTTTTTCTGATCTGCCAGGCTTGCCAGGAGCGGGCTGTTTTCTCCCGTTGTTTTCTTCAGTCTAGTCAGCTGCATTTCAGTTTCAGAAAGACGGTTCACAAGTTCCAGCAATACAGGATCCGTCAGACCCAGTGTAGCCGGCACCATATTTTCATCTTCCCTTCTGCCTTTTACATAATCTTCTATCGATTGTAAAACTGACAACTGCATATTCGCTTCGCTCAGTTTTGTATCGTTGTCTTTTACACTTTCGAGGAACATTTTGCTTTGTTCGCCGATATCCACTAATCCTTCATCCGTTTTAAACTTTTCGATCTCACCTTCTACCTGCCCCAGTTCATTGGTCACGATGCGAAGGCGTTCCTCTACGAATGCCATGGTTTTGGCGCTCATTCTATTCTTATCATCGATAGCTGCAGCATCATATACTTTCATCAGTTCATTCAGCACCGCTTCACCTCTCGCAGGTACCACATCGTTGTATTCAAGGCTGATCACATTTGCCTGTTTATTTGCCTGTCCAACTTTGAGGTTAGCGATCATTTGTAAAGTAAGAACTTTCTCACCGGAGATGTGTACAAAATAGTTGTGTTTACCATTATCGTTCACATTTCCAGGCAGGAAAATCATACGACCCCATTGGGTTTGAACGGTATCGCCCAGGTGATAAGTATTATTACCTACTGACACCTGCTGTGTGGCATCGTTTACTTTGAGCGGCAGCCTTCTGTTCTCCAGCGGCGCTACATGACCGGGGTCCAGGAACACCATTTTTACAGGTGTTTGCTGATAGACTACCACGTCTCTGATCTTACCGTCTTCCACTACTTCGCCATACAGGTTTAAGTGTTGAATTACTTGCCTGGCCAGTGTTTTGGATTTCAATATTTCAATTTCATTATCTATCTGTTTACCGGAGCCAAAGATGTCCAGCGAAGAAAGCACAGAGCCATCCATGCCCTTTGCATCATCTTTTATGAGCAGAGAGGCTGTGATCCTGTATACAGGAGTAGCGTAACGCAGGTAAACAAATGCACCTGCAAAAGCAATCAGGCCAGCCAGCACAAATAAAGGCCAGTAAGGCTGATAACGGCTTCTGAGCAGTTCCAGCAGATTGGTCTGATCCTCCTGCTGCTTACGGATATCGGTTTTCTTTCTTTGCATGTAATTCTGCCAGGGTGTTAATAAAGAATGGGGTTAGTAATAAGCATGACACTTAACGAGACCTGCCAGGTCCGGTTGCATAGTTCCTCAATAAAATCAATAGCTTTGTGTCTCTAATTATGTATCACTAACCTGTCTAAAATAATTACCAGCAGTGAAATACTACTAATAATGATTGGTAATACCTGTCTTGTTGTATTGGTGCTGGCCACCTTTGCTTTGGTAGGCTCCACATACACAACATCATTGGAACGCAGGTAATAATAAGGCGATGATAACAGCGATCTGTCATTTAGATTAAGTCGCTTCACTGTTCTGGTTCCATCGTCGCTTTCACGGATCAGCATTACGTTATCTCTCTTACCGAATGTCGTAATATCGCCGGCTAAGCCCAGTGCTTCCAACACGGTGACCCTGTCATTACTGACATTCACAACCTGTGGTCTGGCAACTTCCCCGATTACGGTTATACGATAATTAAGGAATCGTACACTGACTACCGGATCTACGAGTAACTTACGTTCTGTAAGCTGATCACGTATTGTTTTGGTAAGCTGGGCTTTCGTGAGCCCTGTGACCCTTACCTGGCCTAATACAGGATACTGTATATATCCTGCATCATCTACTAAAAATCCTGTTGCCTGGGGTCCGCTACTCGCAGTTCCGCCCACGGCCGCCATACTAGGCGTGTTGTAGATTACTGCATCCTCCGCGTTCATTGAACTAACCGTGATTTGCAGAATGTCATTTTTCTGTATTACCGGCTCAAAATTTCCTGTTATGGGTGCCAATACGGTATCGGGCAAATCGTGAAAATACACAGACTGCTTCGTACTAACACAAGACATAAAGAAACAGCAGATAAGGACCGGAAAAACGATTCGGGTTAAATAATCCTTACTTAAAGACATTTCCAATTATTATTTAGGTTTTTCTTCCGCGCTTTCCGTACTACAATATTAGTTTATCAAGCCCTCTGACACTATTACTTACTAGAGTATAAATCGGAGTATTAACACAAACGTGTGTACTAGAGAAAGTAGTGCCTATACAGGCAACACAGCTCATAATCCGAAAAACTGATTTGAATAAAATCCCGTAAAACCCACAAATAACAGGGCTGTACACAGGCTATTCGACCAGATTTTTGAAATCAACTCGGATTTTGTAGCAACATTTAATTTTTGATATACTTTTTTCAGATGTTGGTTGACAGTAAAGACAGTAACAAATAACTTGTCTGCCATTTCCTTATATGAGTAGCCCTCTTTGAGCAGCGCCAGTAATTCATATTCCCTTTTTGTGAGTTTATGCCTGACATCTTCTAATGGATCTTTATTAATATGGTTAATCAACAAGTGGGCTGCTTTTGGGGACAATGTTCCTCCTTCACTGATAGCATCTAATATCGAATGATAGATCTCCATCAGGCGACTTGTCTTAATGATATACCCGTTCGCACCGTTGCGAATCGACTCTATTACATAGTGCTTACCATCATGTCCGGAAAGAACAATGATCTTGGCTTCAGGATATACCCGACGCAGCTCCTGCATCCCTTGTATGCCTGATTCTCCGGGCAGGGAGATGTCTAAAAGAATAACATTTACATCTACCTCCCTGAAGGAGAGCTCTCTAAACTCCTCCATAGATTTGCATGCGAAAACAACTTTACATTCCTGGAAATCCTCGAGAAATTCCCGATAGTTATTCAACTGGAAATAGTTGTCCTCTATAATTCCGATGTTGATCATAGGTGCTTAATTAACTTGGTTATTTATCCCAATATGATATGGTCTATTCTAAAATTATTACAAACTCATTCAAACAAAAATGATTCCAGAATAGCCGGGACGGGTATGAAATTTTAATTAACAACCGAGCAGAACCTTACATATTATGGTTTAATCTTCACTATTCTATTGTTGCTATTGCAAAAAATTCTATGTGTCTACTTTGGTTAACGTTCTGGCAAAAAAATTGTTTAGCTATATTTAAATGGTAGTTTAAAATTAATGATTTTATGAGAGATTTTTAGCTTTATAATTAAATAGTTAATGATTATCTTGTCCATCTTAATTAAAAGGCTACCCCCACAACACCCGTAACAAATATTAGTTTAATTACTATGTGAACAATTTTCTACAAGTCGTGCATACCACAAATCAGCAGATGCACGTTAACCGTAGGCACATGAAAAGAGAAGAAACTATTACATCAGCTGATGCAGCTAATTTGTTGAATAACGCCAGCAATATCATTGCTATTACATCGCATGAATTTAAAACGCCGCTGACCGCCATATCAGCTGTTGTAGAATTATTGGCAGCAAGACTGCATTCCAGCCAGCAAATGGATGCATTCTATGAGAAAAACCTGTCGCGTATTACAACAGAAATTTTCAGACTCAATAGCATGCTCGATGAAATGCTTACGATCAATAGTATCATGTCTGGTCGCATGTCATTGAACAAACAAGTGATTGACCTCGTTCAGCTGCTCACAACACTGCGGTCTAATTACTTTGCAGATCCGGAAGATACCCGTAGCTTCGAACTCCTTGTAACAGGTATTCCGCAGGGTATATATGCCGACACTAATCAGCTGACCAGGATTTTTATGAACCTTGTGGGAAATGCCTTTAAGTTTTCAAGAGAAAAAGCACCGGTAGTCACAGTAGATTTTGAAGCGCAGCAGGTAACGATCCGGGTTACTGATGATGGTATAGGTATTCCTGCCGCAGACCTCCCGCAATTATTCACGCCCTTCTTCAGGGCAAGTAATGTAAATGAAATTGCAGGTACAGGATTAGGGTTGTCAATTGTTAAAACATTTGTTCAGGAAAATAATGGCACTATTACTGTAGAGAGTGTAGTTGGTGAAGGCAGTACATTCACCCTTTCCTTTCTATATCATTCGGATTCTCTATAGAGAAAAGCTATGCAACATACCATCTTATTAATAGAGGATAAAACAGGTTTAAGAGATACTTTACAAAGCCTGCTGGAGCTACACCAATACCAGGTAATCACCGCCGCAAATGGCGAAGAAGGCATTCATCTGGCTACAGAACACCTGCCCCACCTGGTGATCAGTGATATCTACATGCCGGTATTAAATGGATATCAGTTACTGGAAGCATTCCAGGCGCATGAACAACTGCGTTTTATTCCTGTGATCATCCTCAGCGCAAGATCAGCCACAGAAGAAGTAAACCTGGCCCTGGCAAAAGGTGCAGCAGCCTATATCAACAAACCCTTCCTGTTTGCCAACCTGAATGCCAATATCCAGCAATTGCTCCAGACTAGCGGAGCAGCACCACTGAACCTCTGAGCTCCTTCCGCTCATTGTTCCGGTCATTGAAACTGCAGACATATATAAATGCCTGTTGATCCTGTATGACTCCTTTTATATAACCATCCCAACCCGCCTGCGGATCATTGGTGCTAAATACCAATCCTCCCCAGCGATTAAACACACGCAGTTCATAGCTGGTCAGTACATCGTATAATTTTGGTTTGAACACGTCATTGTTCCCATCTCCATTCGGACTGAATGCCGTCGGCATTACTACCAGGCAACGCTTAAACGGAGACCCAATGTTCGCAGTACCACTAATACTACAGCCATTGGTATCGGCTACTTCAAATATATAGTGACCGGCTTTTAAAGATGTAAGGATACTATCTGTTTGCCATGCCTCGTTCTCAATATGATATTTATAGGGTTGTGTACCACCCGCTATCTGCAAGCCTAGCTTACCATCCCGTGTATCATCACAGCTACAGGGTTTTACTTCCACCTGTTTCAGTACCAGGGCTTCCGGAGCCTGCAACAATGCAGTGAGTGTATCTGTACAAACCTGCGCATCTCTCACATATACCTGGTACCTGCCTTCAGTCAGTCCTTTGAACACACCCTCTTTCACAGGGGTATTATCATCCAGTACAAAACGATAGGGTGGCATACCACCGCTAACGGCTACATGAATTTCTGCATTGTGACTACCCGCACAGGTAGCAGGCAGCGTAGTCATTGTAGTGGTGAGCGTAGATCCACCTACTACAACCGTACCGGCACCTGTAGCACCATTTGCTGCGGTGACCACAACGGTGTATTCACCGGGCGGCAGTTGATCAACTTTTGCAGTGCTATAGTTGCCGGGTGTCCAGAGATAAGTATAAGTCGTATGATAATCTACAGGACTTACCTGGACAGTGCCTGTGCTGGCATTGTTACAACTCGGTGTAGCCGTCAGCGTAGTTTTGATAACCTGGCGGATGTTGGAGAAATTGTCGATCAGCACTGCCGTACCAATATTACTGGCAGCACAGGGCTCAGCAGGGTCAGCCCAGAGCGAAATGTATTTATAACTGGCAGTGGGTTCCAATATTGCATAAAACCGTCGCCAGCTGGTATCTGTAAAAGGCCCCGATGACCAGAGGCGCTGTGCGGTATCTTTTGGACTATTCCCGCCATAAATGGTCAGGTTTCCATAACAGGCAGCCTGCAGGTACCTGGGTGCATAGGCAAGGTCTACAGAAATAGCGTAGGCTAATCCCTTTTCCAGGGGAGATGACAGCAACTGGGCTAAACCTTCCCTGTACGCAGGGCCGCTATGCAGGCCGGCATATGCCTTACCATCAGCAGGCCGCTTATAGATATTGAGCGGACCGGGTAATACATCCGGCGTGTTTGAGGCCGCTATCCAGCCTGCAGGCACGCTATCCCTGCCAATATTTCCTTCCATGGATGGGTTGCTCATTTCAATTACCTGGGCACCCGCAATTTTAAACATACAAAGGTTCACCGTCAGGATATACAATATACGGATTAACACACGCGCCTTATGGACATGGCGGTGAGCTACCCGTATTCTTGCAAATACAGGAATAGACATAGGATACGATTTTAGATAACGGATGAAAAGCCAACAACACACTATGCCCGAAGTATTGGAGCATGGAATGAATCATTTTCATAGGTCAGGATGCAGGCAAATTGAGGGTGGCACTCCCAATCTCAGCATCCTTTATAAGGTTTCCTGGCTATTGCATTCTCAGGTGATACAAATATACAATTTATTTAATTACAACATATATTAACATATGATTTTCTGATACTGACGAGGTTGTCCGACCCTTCCCTTGTTTAAGTAGGGCGCTAATAAGAGGGGTGATCTCAGGGGGTAAAAAGTGCGCAGTAAGGAGTGAAAAATATTTTAAAGCCGCAGCTTTTCCGGGAACCAACCGCAGCTTTTCCTGACATAAGTCGCAGGTTTTTCGGGAATGAGCCGTAGATATCCCGCCTCTTTAAAGATGCGGGTTATAGGCGGCTTATAGGCGGGATATAGGCGGGTTATCTGCGGGTTATCTCCCTTTAAAGCCTAAGATCGTTTGGGCCAAAAGCTGTCTTTTATATTAAATCGCCTCCAGGCCCGGCAATAGCATTCTTTAACTTTTTCCTTCGCATTATTTTGAATACATTGCAGGCAGAGGCACCTATGCCAGGCCTGTAAGTAAGTATGAAAAAGCAGACACATTTCATTACAAGCACTTACTTCATATCCCTGATCAAATCATGGTTACAGGGCACCAAAACACGACCTGAAATCATCTCCGAGACTGCCGACGTATTACATTTATCTAGCATCAATCAAACAGATGTTACATACCTGCTTACTACAGTCGCCAGGGAAATGAACGAAGACTTTTACACAGACATCATCACCCACATCAATTATGATGCGGACACGGTGCCTACGCGCAAAGGCCTGATACACCACCTCAGCGCCCTGCTGGCGGAAGAAATTACATTAAAAGAATTCATGGAATGGGCACACTGGTACAGCTTAGATGATGACCAGCTGAGCGCAGGAATTTTTGAAGACTTTACGGTAGAATACTTTTGCCTGGACTTTCTGTCGGCAAACGACGATCTATTGTCGCCGTACATGTGCAGACGGGCATTGGAAATCCTGGAATATCCCGGCGCTTCGCCCACACAACAAAAGGTCGCCTTAACACTGTTACCAGATCATGAACTGGACGATTTTAAGGACTTTTTATCCCAACTGACACTACAACATCCCTCATTAACATTAATAGACCGGTACCTAATGAAAAAATTCGGAATGGATCACGAGAGTTTCCCATATATGCAGGAACTCACTACGCAAGAAGCGGGAACAATATTGAAAAAAGTACAATTAATCAGCACCTAACTTACCATCAAACTACACCCCCTTAAAGCAGAATTATCAAGCCTGCCCAATACTTCAAAAGTACCATGCTCATGCAAGCGGCCTATATCTTCCGTAGCAATGAAAGAACAGGAATACACATTAGCAAGGTCTACTACATTGATCACACCGGCAGCTTTTTCGGTATAGAGCTGGAATGGGTCATTTTCGTCTCTGACCAATACCTTCATCCAGGGTGGAGTATTGAATAAACCCTGTCCATAGCTGTATGCCTGGGATAGTAACTCGGTCATGCCATATTCTGCATGAATCTGGCTGCAACCCAGTCGTTCCTTCAGGAAGGCATGCACCTGTTCACGGGTCCATTCTTCTCTCCTGCCTTTCATACCCCCCGTTTCCATCACGATGGTATGTTTGAGCTGCAGGGCATATTGCTCTGCAAAATCCAGGAGACCAAAGGTAACCCCGATGAGCAGGGTTTTCTGCCCACGTGCTTCCAGTTCCTGCAGCTGGTGGTAGAGTTTGTCATGTTCATACAGGTAAAAACCGCTGGCAGGGTGAGCACTGCGCTTCACCATGTTCTGCACCATGTAAACCAGACTGGAGTGCTTTCTTTCCAGGTAGGAAGGCAGCAGGCCAACTACTACAAAATCCGTAACAGGGCCGTAAAAACGCTCAAAGGCGGTCAGGAAACTCTGCTCATAAATGACAGCCTCTTTTACCAGGTGACGGCTATTGATGGTCTGGGTAGTACCACTGCTTTCAAATACCAGCTGGGGCTCAAAGGTACCACAGGTGACCTGGTGGGTTTTGAAGAACTGGATAGGGAGGAAAGGGATCTGCGCCAGGGAACGGACCTTGTCCGGCTGAATGCGCAGGGCATCTGTGTAAGCACGATATAATGCATTTTCACGATACTGGAAACGAAAGGCCTCAAGGGACAATGCTTCCAGGTCCGATCCGTCTGAAGAAAATATTGCTGCTGTAGAAATGCCACTCATAAACACTGATTAGTAAAACCGTACAAAGTTAGGGGGAAAGACGTAACAAAAAATGCGAATTCAACGTTATTAGGATTCGGGGGGAATCTTGTTGGTTTTTAAATGGCCTGCGGCCTGCTTGAAAATCAAACTGAAACACTACCAGGAAGAGTTAAAACTAGATAGAGTTAAAAAAATAATGTAGGTTTGTTATATGAAGAAAATAGCTTTTTTATCCCTCTTTTCTTTACTGGCTATTGGTGCCTGTAAGAAAGATTCAATAGGCACCAAACCGGTGATCACCTTCAAATCTTATTCTTCTTCTCCCGTTTCTGCTGATGCCGGAATGGATATTACATTTAATGTAACCGACGGAGACGGGGACATTGAAAATACGTTCAATTTCGCAGCTATCTACGATGTGAAACCTTTGGACACGCCATTCACATCCCGCCCGATGCCCAAACTGGATGCCCACAAAGGTACCAAGCTGACCGCCGAGGTTGTTCTTCACCTGATTAACACTGACTTTCCGCAAATTGCTGATAATCCGATAAAAAAGGACAGCGTGCACTACCTGGTATTCATACAGGATGACGCAGGGAATTATAGCGATACCATCGTCACACCTAAATTGCAGGTAGTATACCCTCAGAATTAAATATATACTTATATACCTTATTATTAAAAACGCTTTTACCGCTGGTAAAAGCGTTTTTTTATGTTTTTTTCCCCGATATTTAGTGTTCGCGCGTTATTTAACACCTTGATACAATGGATAAGACCACGGAACTCCAAAACAGAATAGCCGAAGCTATGCTCGGCGGAGGCGAAGCCCGTATCGCCTCGCAGCATAAAAAAGGAAAACTGACAGCTCGTGAAAGATTACAATTACTCATGGATGATGGTTCGTTTGAAGAACTGGACATGTTTGTACATAACCGTAACCGTGGCATAACCGACGACCAGGAACAATTTCCCGGAGATGGCGTAGTCACTGGTTTTGGTTCTATCAATGGCCGTCTCGTCTACGTTTTTTCGCAGGATTTTACCGTTTATGGCGGCAGCCTCTCTGAACCCCATGCCCGCAAGATCTGTAAGATCATGGACCTGGCTATGCAAAATGGTGCACCTGTCATTGGTTTGAATGACAGTGGCGGGGCTCGCATACAGGAAGGGGTGGTAAGCCTGGGTGGCTATGCAGATATCTTTTATCGCAATACCCGGGCCTCGGGTGTGATTCCGCAGATCTCAGCTATTATGGGGCCATGTGCAGGAGGGGCCGTTTACTCGCCTGCTATCACCGATTTTATCCTGATGGTGGAGCAAAGCTCCTATATGTTTGTAACAGGCCCCAATGTAGTGAAAACGGTGACACACGAAGAGGTCACTTCCGAAGAACTGGGTGGTGCAAATACCCATGCATCCAAAAGCGGGGTTACCCATTTTAGCTGTGCCAATGAAGTAGAATGTATTCACAACATCCGGCAACTGCTCAGCTATGTACCGCAGAACTGTGAAGAAGATGCGCCGAAATACCCTTACACACCTGCCGATGAACACAGGGCATCGCTGAATAAAATTATCCCGGCAAACAGCAATCAGCCTTATGATATGAAGGAGGTGATTGAACAGTTAACAGATACGGATAGTTTTTTCGAAGTACATGCCAACTATGCTGAGAATATCATCGTAGGCTTTGCCCGTATTGCAGGCCGGAGCATTGGTGTCGTAGCCAATCAGCCGGCACACCTGGCGGGAGTACTGGATATTAAAGCCTCTGTAAAGGGTGCACGCTTTACCCGCTTCTGCGATGCATTTAATATTCCCCTGCTGGTACTGGTAGATGTACCGGGATTCCTGCCAGGCACAGACCAGGAATGGAACGGGATCATTACCAATGGTGCAAAATTACTTTTTGCACTTAGTGAAGCCACCGTGCCCAAGATCACCGTGACTACCCGCAAAGCTTATGGGGGCGCTTATTGTGTAATGAACTCCAAGCATATCGGGGCCGATCTCAACTTTGCTTTTCCACAGGCAGAGATTGCGGTGATGGGGCCTAAAGGAGCGGTAGAGATTATTTATAAAAGAGAAATTGATGCTGCAGCAGATCCTGTAGCGAGAATGAATGAACTGGTAGCAGAGTATACTGAACGTTTTGCCAATCCTTATTTAGCGGCAGAGAAAGGATATATTGATGAGGTGATAGAACCCGATCTGACAAGGATTAAACTAATTAAAGGATATGCAATGCTGGAGAATAAGGTGGTGACAATGCCCCGGAAAAAACATGGAAATATTCCCCTGTAATTTATTAAGCCCCCCGCAGGCCCAGCCCCGGCAATAGTTTGCTTTTGGTGTAGGCAAAAGCAAACTATTGCCTTAAATTGCATCCCACTATGTTCAGGGCATTCACAAATTTCTTATTGTTCTCGTCGGTCTACGTCTCGCTCTGTGCCGTATTATTAATATGGCAAACGAACACCTTGTTGAATTTACAAGCGGTCAATTTCGACTATTATAAATTCGCTTTTTTCTCGACCGTCTGCAGTTATAATTTTCACTGGTACCTTACACCGGCTGCATACTCCGGTTCACCGCGATTGCAATGGGGCGTCAGGCACAGGAACCTGCAACTGGTCTTTACTATAATAGGTGGCATTGGTGCGGCCATTTACTTCCTGGATCTGAAAGCCTGGTGGCTGGAACTGAGTGGTGCAGCGTTTTTGACCTTTCTTTATTCAGCCCCCAAAATACCCATTCCTCCTTTCACCTGGTTGCGCAAAATTGCTATCGGTAAAACGATCTTTCTCTCTGCAGTATGGGTATACGTCACGAATGTACTGCCCATCTTACTCAGTGGCGCACACTTTACTGCGCAGGCAGTGTATTACATTGTGCACCGGTTCTTTATCATCTATGCATTATGTATCCTCTTTGATCACCGCGACCTGGAATCTGATAAAAAAGAAGGGATCCGATCGCTGATCACCTGGCTGAATAAGCAGGGGCTGATGCGTTTATATTTCTTTTCACTGTTTATTTCTGCTGTCTTTGGGTGCCTTGTGAGCAGGGATCTCATTACTTTTTACCTGCTGATCCCCATTGTCATTACCGCGATTTTAACGAAATATACGCTCCATACAAAGTCTGATTATTACTATTACTTTGTACTGGATGGGCTGGTTATGTTATCTGCATTACTACATTATATAGCAGTGGTTGCATGATAATTAAGGTTCTTGCACCTAATAGCTTTTCCTTACTTTTGTGCCATAAATTACTTTAACAGCATGTCAAAAAAGCAAAAGTCCGTATTAAGCAAGGACGCGCTTACGTTCCTGCGGAATTACCTGAATAATCCCTCCCCTACCGGTTTTGAGAAGGAAGGACAGAAACTGTGGCTGGAATATCTGAAGCCTTACATTGATGAGCACTTTGTAGATGCATATGGTTCTGCTGTGGGAGTTATCAATCCCAAGGCACCTTTCAAAGTGGTGATTGAAGCACATGCCGACGAAATTTCCTGGTTTGTAAATTATATTTCTCCTGAAGGATTGATCTATGTGATCCGCAATGGTGGTTCTGATCAGCAGATTGCGCCATCGAAGAGAGTGAATATCCATACTGAAAATGGTACTGTAAAGGCAGTGTTCGGATGGCCGGCTATCCATACACGTATGCGTAGTACAGAAGGCAAAGAGCCCCAACCGAAAGTAGATAACATCTTCCTGGATTGCGGTGCACGCAGCCGTAAGGAAGTGGATGAACTGGGTATTCATGTGGGCTGTGTGGTAACTTTCGAAGATGGCTTCGAAGAGCTGTCAAATGACTATTACGTATGCCGTGCGATCGATAACCGCATTGGTGGTTTTATGATTGCAGAAGTAGCACGTATGCTGAAAGAAAAGAAGCAGGAACTGCCTTTTGGCCTGTACATCGTAAATGCAGTGCAGGAAGAAGTAGGGCTGAGAGGTGCTGAGATGATTGCAAAACGCATTAAGCCAAATGTTGCGATCATTACTGACGTTACGCATGATACCACTACGCCTATGATCAACAAGAACATAGAAGGTGAGATCAAATGTGGTTCCGGTCCAAGCATTACTTATGGCCCGGCGGTTCATAACATTCTGCGTGACCTGATCATTAAAACAGCAAAGAAGAATGATATTCCTCACCAGCTGCATGCTGTAAGCCGTAGCACGGGTACAGATACAGATGCATTTGCCTATGCAAATGATGGTACACCTTCAGCATTGATCAGTTTACCACTGCGCTATATGCATACTACGGTAGAAATGGTGAAGAAAGACGATATTGAGAATACTATATTATTGATTTACAATACCTTACTTAACATTACACCAAAAACAAACTTCCTATACCTGTAATTAGGTGTTTACACACCTAATCCATTCATACTCCGTTAGTTTGGCAGTATGGATTAAATGTATAGATTTGCTTCTCAAATTTCATTATTATGCAAGATGTGCAGATCCGTCACGACTGGTCTATTGAAGAAATAAAAGAGATCTACAATACGCCCTTACTGGAGCTGGTTTTCCGTGCGGCATCTGTTCACAGGCAGACGCAGGATACTGCAGAAGTACAGGTTTGTACTTTGCTCTCCATCAAAACCGGTGGTTGTACCGAAGACTGTGCTTACTGCCCGCAGGCAGCGCGCTATAATACCGATATTAAAGTACATGGCCTGATGCAGAAGGATGCGGTACTGGCTTATGCGCAGAAGGCGCGTGATGCTGGTTCTACCCGTTTCTGTATGGGGGCTGCATGGAGAGAGGTGCGGGATAACCGCGACTTTGATCGTGTACTTGATATGGTAAAAGGTGTAAATGAAATGGGTATGGAAGTATGCTGTACGCTCGGTATGCTTACGGAAGAACAGGCGCAGAAATTGGCGGATGCAGGCTTATATGCTTACAACCACAACCTGGATACTTCTGGTGAGTACTATGAGCAGATCATTACGACCAGGACTTATGATGATCGTTTAAAAACTTTGGATAATGTACGTAAAGCGGGTGTGAGTGTATGCTGTGGAGGTATCATTGGTCTTGGAGAGAGTCATGAAGATCGTATTGGTATGATCCATACGCTGAGCAATCTGCCTGTACATCCGGATTCAGTGCCTATCAATGCATTGACAAGGGTGAAGGGTACGCCATTGGAGCATATGCCGAAGGTGCAGTTCTGGGATATGGTGAGGATGATAGCGACTACACGTATATTGATGCCGAAGGCAATGGTGAGGTTGAGTGCGGGTCGTGCGGAGATGAGTATGTCTGAGCAGGCGCTGTGTTTTATGGCGGGTGCGAATTCTATATTTACGGGCGAGAAGTTGCTGACGACTGCGAATCCTTCATTTGAAGAGGATCATATGATGTTTGAGTTGCTGGGATTGAAGCCCAGAGAGGCATTCAAGAACCAGGAAATACAGGAAGCGATTTTTTAAAAAAGCAAATAGTTCAAATAAAAAGGCTTTTACCTCCGGTAAAAGCCTTTTTATTTGAACTTGTTCACAATTTTATGCAACGAGCGGAGCTTGCTGCATAAAATTGGAATTATAGAAAGTAGTTAATCCCAAGCGCATATCCTTTGAGGCCCAGGCCAGCAATTGTACCAATGCACACCGGCGCAATCACCGATTTATGCCTGAATTCTTCCCGTGCATGTACGTTACTGATATGAATCTCCAGCACCGGCGTCTTGATGGCCGCTATTGCATCCCTGATAGCGATCGAATAATGCGTATACGCACCTGCATTCAACAGGATCCCATCATAAGTAAATCCTATTTCATGTAATATATCAATGATATTCCCCTCAGAATTATTCTGAAAATACTCCAGCTCCACATCCGCAAATAATTGCTTCAGCTTCAGGAAATAATCTTCAAAAGCTTCATTCCCGTATATGCCCGGCTCCCTTTTACCTAATAGATTCAGGTTGGGTCCATTAATGATTGCTATTTTCATTGGTACAAATTACTAATTTATTCTTGTCCCCATCTATAAGTATCCTGCTGTATCCCGATTAAATCAATCACACGATCCACAACGGTCGCCGCCACTTCTTCCAAAGTAGCCGGCACACTGTAAAACGAAGGCGTAGCCGGACAAATAATCCCTCCTGCCTCTGTCACCGTCAGCATGTTCTTAATATGAATCACATTATAAGGTGTTTCTCTCACCACACAGATCAGTTTGCGGCGTTCCTTCAGCACCACATCAGCAGCCCGGGTAATGAGGTCATTGCTGATCCCACCGGCTATCCGGCCCAGGGTACCCATAGAACAGGGGCAGATCACCATTGTATCAAACCTCCCGGATCCGCTGGCAAAAGGTGCCATAAAATCCTGCTGGGTATAGGTCTTAAAGGGCAAAGCTTTGTAATCGTCCGTTTTTAGCTCCGTTTCCCACACCGTTTTTGCATTTTCGGTCATCACAATGGCAACCTGCCCGGTCTGTGCAGTCGCGCGTTCCAACTTTTGCAACAACTGACGTGCATATATGGCCCCACTGGCCCCGGTAACTGCGACAACTATACGGTGTTTCATAATTACAAAGCTAGTTAAAAAGAGCGATCCCATTTGTAAGGGGGTATAATTCCCTCCTGCAATTCACGAAAGAAGTAATTCGCCAGGGGAAATAAAAACTCACCGGTAAAAAAATTACAGGATCTCCCTTATATAAAAAAAATACCGGCCACCAGGCCGGTACTAATTTCTTTGGATAAATAGCTGCAAGCTACTCGACTTAATTTGCATGTGATACCAGCTCATCCATTGCTATGGCACTATGGCTCTCATCGTACACACACTTTCCATTTTTAATCAGCAACACCTGGGGAGATTCATGTTCTACTCCATAAGCCGCTGCAATTTCATCTGATATTTTCCGATACTTGATTAGGTCCAGATAATAGAAGGTCATATTCTCAGGCGTTTCAGCTCTGTCGAGCCTTGACTTAGCTACCGCGCTAATGGAACAGCGGGTGCTGTGCTTAAAAATAACGACGGTTTCCGTTTCAGATGCTTCCTTGATGGTTTCTAACTGATTTTCAGTAGTTAAAGGTATCCAATTCATTAACAATCCTTGCTGTTTGCCGCATGGCTCACCTTGCCTATCTTCATCGGACAGCCCAATTTGTTTTGAGACGCACACGAAGTAAATAAAGTAGCAAAGATACAAATAAGCGCTGCGCCGCCCAAAACTTTGAATGATACTTGCATAAAGGGATTTTTAAGTGGTAAATGAAATTTCATAGGGAAAGGTGATATCACTTTTTTAATCGCCATTTTTTGACGTTACTTTGCAAATATAAAATTTATATTAAAAAATTTATTGATAATATCAGTCCATTTTCCCGATTCTCATAAATATAACGCAAAATACCGGCAACTGTTTTATTGCATATGACAAAAGTACATTTTATTGCTATAGGTGGTAGCGTCATGCACCAGCTTGCAATTGCGCTGAAGTTGAAAGGTTACCAGGTGACCGGGAGCGACGACGAGATTTTCGAGCCGGCTCTCTCTAACCTGCGCCAGGCGGGAATTTTGCCCGCTACGATGGGCTGGGATGATTCCCGTATCAGCCCTGATCTGGATGCTGTTATTCTTGGGATGCACGCCCGTGGCGACAACCCTGAGCTCCTGAAAGCTAAAGAACTGAACCTTAAGATCTACTCGTTCCCCGAATATATTTACCAGGAGAGCCTGCAGAAAAAACGTGTTGCAGTGGGAGGCAGTCATGGTAAAACGACCACAACTGCTATGATTATGCATGTGTTACAACAGGCCGGCCAGGAGTTCGACTACCTGGTAGGTGCCCGTTTAGCAGGATTTGCACAATCTGTGAATATTACCAATGCGCCTACTATTGTCATGGAAGCAGATGAATATCCCGCTTCTGTGATCGAAAAGCGCCCTAAATTCCATTTCCTGCACCCGCAAATTGCTGTTTTAACCGGCATTGCCTGGGATCATATCAATGTATTCCCCACTTACGAGAACTACCTGGAACAGTTTGTCATCTTCATCAAAACCATGGAAAAGGGTGCTACCCTGATCTATAATGAGACGGACCCTGAACTGGTAAAACTGGTGAATACGGAAGCGGCACACCTGAAACTGGTTCCTTATGGCGTGCCTGCTCACACAATAAGTAATGGCGTTACCAGCGTTACTTTCGGTGGTGAAACAAAAGCCATGGAAGTATTCGGTGACCACAACCTGCTGAATATGCACGCTGCCCGCCTGGTTTGCAATGAACTGGGGGTAGATGATCCTACTTTCCTGGCTGCCATTGCTACCTTTAAGGGGGCTGCGAAAAGGCTGGAACTGGTAGGGAAAAATGAGCACTGCGCTATTTACCGCGATTTTGCCCATGCCCCTTCCAAAGTAAAGGCGACGATCGAAGCCCTGAAAGAGCAATATCCTTCCCGTACGCTCATCGCAGTACTGGAATTACATACTTATAGCAGCCTGAATGCCGCCTTTATGGTGCAGTACCAGGGTGCTATGGACAAGGCAGATATTCCTGCTGTATTCTATAGCCGTCACGCCCTGGAAATCAAGCGGATGCCAGACCTGCAGCCCGAAGGCATTGCCCAGGGATTTGGCAGAAACGATCTCCGGGTATTTAATAACAGAGAGCACCTGCAGGCATTCCTGGATGCACAAAACTACCAGAATGCCAACCTCCTCCTGATGAGTTCAGGAGATTATGAAGGAATGAACGTACCTTCGCTCACAAAGTATTTATAATTTTTAGTCATGCCATCATTGCAACTTAAAAGGCCCCTGGCCGTTATTGACCTTGAGACAACTGGTACCAACGTGGCCACAGACCGTATTATCGAGATTGCGATCGTTAAAGTAATGCCCGATAAGAGCATTCAACAGAAAACAAAACGCATCAACCCAGGCATGCCGATCCCTCCAGCTACCACAGCCATTCATGGCATCAGTGACGAAGATGTGAAGGATTGTCCTACTTTCAAACAAGCTGCGAATGAACTGAGACAGTTCATGGACAATTGCGATATAGCCGGATATAACTCAAACCGTTTTGACATACCGCTGCTGGTTGAAGAATTCCTGCGTACAGGACTGGAATTCGACGTGAAAGGACGCAATTTCATCGATGTACAGAAGATCTTCCACCTGATGGAGAAACGTACCCTCAGCGCAGCCTACAAGTTTTACTGCGATAAGAACCTGGAGAATGCACACAGCGCGGAAGCCGATGCGCTTGCTACTTACGAGATCCTGGAAGCCCAGCTCGGCCGTTACGAACAGTTACAATCCGAGGTGGAACACCTGGCAGAATTTACCAAAGAAGACGAATATGTTGACTTCGCCCGCCGCATGATCATGCAGAATGGGGTAGAAACTTTCAACTTCGGTAAGTATAAAGGCAGGGCCGTGAGAGAAGTGTTGAAGATTGAGCCTCAATATTATGACTGGATGATGAAGGCCGATTTTCCACTGAATACCAAGCAAAAGCTCACAGACATCTACCACAGTATGATGTTAAAAAAGATTTAATGTTTATAAAATAGGGAACTTATTTCCCGATTATTATAATTTCGCAGTCCTAAAACAACACTTAGCTGATTGGAAAAGCTTGTCATCATTCCGACCTACAACGAAAAGGATAATATCAGAAAGATCATAGACGCGGTATTCACACTGCAGGAAGACTTTCATATCCTGATCGTTGACGACGGGTCGCCGGATGGAACCGGGAATATAGTAAAGTCCTTGCAGAAGCAACATCCGGGGGAACTCTTCCTTTCGGAAAGAAGCGGAAAGCAGGGGCTGGGTACTGCCTATATTCATGGGTTTAAGTGGGCGCTGGACAAAGGATACCGCTACATCTTTGAGATGGATGCGGACTTTTCTCACAACCCTAAAGACCTCCCAAGGCTTTATAATGCCTGTGCAAGAGAAGGTGGGGATGTAGCCGTAGGCTCCCGCTATGTAAAAGGTGGCAGAACAGAAAACTGGCCATGGGATAGGGCTGTCCTCTCCTACGGTGCCTCTGTATACGTACGTTTCGTAACCTGGATGCGTGTAAAAGATGCAACCGCCGGATTCGTGTGTTATAAGCGGGAAGTGCTGGAAGCCATCAACCTGGATGCAATCCGCTTCGTAGGATATGCATTCCAGATCGAAATGAAGTTCACTGCCTGGAAACTGGGCTTTAAGGTGAAGGAAGTGCCTATCACCTTCATAGATCGTAAAGAAGGGTATTCCAAGATGAGTAAGGGGATTGTGAAAGAAGGGATCCTGGGTGTACTCAAAATACAGTGGGAAAGCCTGTTTAGGAAGTATGAGAGAAGAGTGCGGAAAGAACAGTTACAGGAACAGGAACAATAGAGAGCATGCTGATATAGCTGTCACAGCCTTTTGGCAGCGGACTGATACAAAATGAAAAAACCTTTGCTGCAATTACACCTGTCAGTCTTCCTGGCAGGTTTTACGGGCATCCTGGGGAAGCTGATTTCCCTCAATGAAGGATTGCTCGTTTGGTACCGACTATTATTCACTGTCATTTCTCTGTTTATTATATTTAGCTGGAAGGGGATGTTGTCGCGACTATCGCGGAAACAATTAGTTCCTATTGGATTGAATGGGGTGGTGATCGCTATGC